>DASUFI010000104.1:0-29422 GCA_036274635.1 Planctomycetota bacterium | reverse complement strand
CGCCGGTGAGCCTCGATCAGGTGCCCGCGACGCCGCCCACCGGCGGTTGGGACGCGCTGGCCGCCGCCGGCCCGGACCGCTGGGACGTCGCGGTGCCGGGCACCGTGGAGGAATACGCCTGGGACACGCTGGCCGCCGCGCGCCGCGCGGCCGGCGAGCGGGCCGCGGACGATCCGCTGGCGGGCGACTACGTGGGCGTGAGCTGGTGGTGGCGGGAGTTCGAGGTGCCGGCGGCGCTGCTCGCACCGGGCGACGACGGGCCGCGCCACCTCGAGCTGCAGTTCGACGCGGTGCGGTTGCGGGCGGAGGTCTTCGTCAACCAGCGTCTCGTCGGCCGCGACGACGTGGGCAACACGCCCTTCACCGTGGATGCCACGCCAGCGCTGCACGCCGGCCGGAACCTGCTGGCCGTGCGCGTCACGGATCCCGGCGGCAACTTCGACTGGATGGACCACGACGCGCAGAGCTGGGGCGCCGCCACGCTGCCGGCCAGCCACGGCTTCGGCGGCGTCACCGGGCCGGTACGCCTCGTGTCCACCGGACCCGTGCGCCTCGCCGACGCCTGGATCGTGAACACCTCCGATCCGCGCCGGATCGAGCTGCACGTCGACGTGGAGAACGGCGGCGCCGCGCCGGCCACGGTGGCGTGGACGGTCCACGTGCGCGACGCGCAGGGCGCGCCGCTGAAGGTGGACGCGCTGCGCTCCGGCGTGGCCTGCGCGCCGGGCCGCACGCACGATGCGCTGACGCTGCCCTTCCCCGATGCGGCGCTGTGGTCGCCCGGCTCGCCGGCTCTGCACGTGGCGCGCTTCGAGCTGACCACCGGCCCGGACGTGTCCGCGGGCGGCGAGGGCGGCGGCACGAGCCTCGGACGCGTGGACGATGTGGTGGAGCAGCGCTTCGGGTTCCGGTCGTTCACGATCGACGACACCGGCGGCAGCGCCACGCTGCGCCTCAACGGCGAGCGCATCGTGCTGCGCTCGGCCATCTCGTGGGGCTTCTGGCCCGTGAGCGGCCTCGTGCCCAGCCCCGAGCTCGCGCGGCGGCAGGTGGAGGACGCGCGGGCGCTGGGCCTGAACATGCTCAACCACCACCGCACGCTGGCGGCGCCCGGCCTGCTGGACGTGCAGGACGAGTTGGGGCTGCTGGCCTACGAGGAGCCCGGCGGCTACGCCTGCGCCGGCGGCGACGACGTCTGCCGCGCCCTGGCGCGCGAGAAGCTGCTGCGGATGGTGCGGCGCGACCGCAGCCACCCGAGCCTCGTCATCGTGAACCTCATCAACGAAGCGGCCGACCCGCCGACGGAGGCGCAGCAGCAGGACCTGCTCGACGCGCACGCGCTGGACCCCGACCTCGTGATGACCTTCACCAGCGGCATGAACTTCGCGAGCGGCGGAGGCAAGGACGGCGACGACGCGCCGAAGCTGCACGTGCGGCCGGGCGAGGCCACGCCTCGCACGAACGGCTGGACGGACGACCACAACGCCCCCGGCCCCGGCGTCTGGCGCGACAGCTTCTGGAACGGACCCGCGGACTATCGCCGCAGCACGAGCGACGCGGGCGAGGTGGTGTTCTGGGGCGAGGAGGGCGCCATCGCCAGCCCGCCGCGGCTGGCCGAGATCATGCGCGAGATCGGCCTGCGCACGGCGGCGGGTCTGCCCGACGGCTGGGACGGCGAGCTGTACCGCGCGTGGGCCGGCGGCTGGGAGCGCTTCCTCGACGAGAAGGGCCTGCGCACGTGGTTCCCGACGCTGGACTCGGTGACCGTGCCGCTCGCGGACATCGCCGTCGACTACCAAGCGCGGTCCATCGAGCAGGTGCGGCTGGGCGACGTGACCGACGGCTACGTCATCAACGGCTGGGAGGACGAGCCACTGGAGAACCACTCCGGCATCGTCGACCTCTGGCGCCACGTCAAGGGCGACGCCGCGCGGCTCGCGGAGGCCAACGCGCCGACGCGGCTGGTGGTCAAGCTGCGATCGTCGGTGCTCAGCGCAGGCGAGTTCATCACGCCCAGCACGCAGACCGCGTCGCAGACGCTGGCGGATGTCTATCTCGTCGACGAGACGGCGCGCACCGGGCCGCACGTGCTGTCGCTGGCGCTGCGCGATGCGGCGGGGCAGGCGCTGTGGTCGCGCGAGGTGCCGTGCACGCTGCACGGCGGCGACGTCTTCGGCGAGCCGCTTGCGACCGAGCTGCAGGTCGCGGCGGAGGTGCAGGAGGGCCCGCACGTGCTGGCCGCCGAGCTGCGCCGCCCGCCAGGGCCCGACGGCAAGCCCGGAGAGCTGGTGGCGCGCGCCGAGGAGCCAGTGTGGGTCGTGGACTGGCGCAGCCAGGCGCTGCCGGTGAAGGGCGCGGTGCTGGAGAGCGGCCACGCACTGCGCGCCTTCTTCAAGCACACGGGGCGGCCCGAGCCGGAGGTGTTCCATGAGGACATGGAGCCGGTGGACTTCGTGCTGGTGGGCGACTTCGATCCCGAGCCGCGGGAGGTGGTGCCGGCGGAGGCGCTGGGCAGCACGCAGGTCACGGACAAGCACGGCGAGGACATCAATCCGTCGCTCGATACGCTCGAGTTTCGGCCCGGCCTGCGCGCCAGCTACTTCCGCGGCGAGGGCTTCGAGAGTTCCGAGCTGGTCCTTGATCGCTCGCCCGAGGTCGGACCGATCGACTTCGAGTGGTCACGCGAGCCGCCGGCTGCCGGCCTGGAGCGCACGAACTACTCCGCGCGCTGGACGGGCGAGCTGCTGGCCCCCGAGTCGGGTCGCTATGCCTTCCACACGCTGAGCGACGATGGGCTCCGGTTGTGGGTCGGCCACGCGGGAGCGGCGGCCGCGCCGCTCATCGACGACTGGTCCGAGCACGAGCCCACCTGGGACCGCGGCGAGATCGAGCTGGAGGCAGGCAAGGCGTATCCGCTGCGCCTCGAGTACCACCAGTCCGAGGGCGGCGCGCAGATCCGCCTGTGCTGGACGCGCCCGAGCCAGCAGCAGCGCACGCGCGACCTCGTGGCCGAGCTTCTGCGGCGCGCGAACGACGGCGCGACGTTGTGCTTCCTCGATCGCGCCGACCGCTGGGCCGGCGCGCTCGCCGCGGCGGGCGCCGTGCAGTACGCCGGGCGCCTCGACCACGGCAAGTACTGGCTGGGCGGCGGCTTCCTCGCGCGCGAGCACCACCTGTTCAGCGGCCTGCCGACGGGCGCGCTGGGCGGGCCGTGGCAGGAGCTGGTGCACTATGGCGCCAACCGCTTCGGCCTGCGGCTCTCGGGCGAGGAGTGCCTGTGCTTCTGTGTGAGCGACCACCAGCACGAACCGGCCACGGCGGTGGGTGTGGTGCCGTGCGGCAAGGGCCGCATCCTGCTGAGCACGCTCGACGTCGTGCGCTCGCTGAACGTTGGCTGGGACGCCGCGTCGAACACCTACGCGCAGGGGCCGGCCGACGCGACGCGGCGCTACCTCGTCAACGTGCTGCAGTGGGCTGGGGCGCGCTGAGGAGCGTGGGGGCGCTGGGCGATTCCGGGCACGTTAAAAAAAATGCTCGGAGCAGTTGCTCGGAGCATTTTTTTTAACGTGCCCAGGATCGCCTGAGGCGGGCGCCGCGCTCCTGCCCAGCCTCGCCGCCAGATGCTGCGCCGCGCGCTCGATCGCTCCAAAACCTGCGGAGCGGCGCCGTAGCGCCTCGATGCCGTCTTTCTGCGCGCGCCACTCCGGCGAATCGTCGAGCAGGGGCAGCAGCGCATCGGCCAGCCGCTGCGCCGCGTCCGGCTGGCCGTCGCGCAGGATGAGCTCGGGCGCCAGGCCTCGGCCGGCGACGAGGTTGACCATGCCGATGTACGGCGTGACGGCCAGCAGCCGGCTGAGCGCCAGCGCCGACGCCTTCACGCTGTAGGTGAGCACCAGCGGCGTGCCGAGCAGCGCCGTCTCGAGCGTGGCCGTGCCGGACGCCACGAGCGCGCAGCGGCACGAGGCCATCACGGCGTGCACCCGGTCGCCGTGCACCTGCAGCGGCACGCCGGCCGCGCGTGCGTGGGCCTCGATGTTGGCGCGCTCCACGCCGGACACGTGCGCCGCGTGGAACGTGGCGTCCGGCCGCGCGTCCAGCAGCCGCCGCGCGACCTGCAGGAACAGCGGCATGTGGTCGCGCACCTCGCGCGGCCGGCTGCCGGGCAGCAGCGCCACGGGCCGCGGCTGCGCGGTGATGGCCGGGTCGCGCGCGGCCGCCAGCGCGGCCTCGTCGCGCGGCAGCGCGTCGAGCAGCGGGTGCCCGATGAACGTGGCCGGCACGCCGGCGTCGCGCCAGAAGGCTACCTCGAAGGGGAAGATGACCAGCGCCTCGTCCAGCACGCGCGCGAAGCGGCGCACGCGCCACGGCGCCCAGGCCCACAGCTGCGGCGCGACGAAGTAGATCACCGGGATGCCGCGCGCCGCGGCGAGGCGCGCGACGTAGAGGTTCAGGCCGGGGTAGTCGACGATGATCACGGCGTCGGGGCGCCGGGCGTCGAGGATGCCGGCCGTGCGTCGCAGCACGCCCAGCAGGTGCGGCACGGCCTTGACGGCGCCGGAGATGCCGAAGATGGATTCGCGCACCAGGTCCTCGTGCAGCGTGCAGCCGGCGGCGGCCAGCTCCGGGCCGCCGAGGCCCTCGGCGGACAGGCCGGGCAGCAGCTGCTGCAGGCGGCGCAGCAGGCGCGCGGCGTGCTGGTCGCCGGAGGTGTCGCCGGCGGAGAGAACGAGGTGCGGCGCGTCAGGCAAGGACGCGCACCTCGGCGCACAGGGGCTGCAGGGCGGCGAGCGCCTCGTCGAGGCGGTCGACGGGCACGAAGAGGTGGTCGCGCGAGAAGGCCGCGGCGGCGCCCAGTGGCACGCCGGCGTCGGCGAGGGCGCCCGAGACGGCCGCGAGGACGCCCGTGACGTTCCACTCCATGGGCGTGCCCAGCGTGATGAGCGCGAAGCCGCGCTGCACGTGGCGGGCGGGCGGCATCTCGGCCAGCGCGTGCTCGGGCAGCAGCGCGGAGGCCTCGAGCTCGTCGAGCATCACCATGCCGTGGCCCGTGCGGCAGCGCAGCAGGCCCTGGCACACGGCCGACACCTGCGCCGGGGCCCAGGCGGCCAGCACGTACGGTCCGCGGCGTACGAGCAGCGGCGTGCGCGCGAGGAGCTCGGCGGCGGAGCTCATCCGGGCACCGTGACGAAGGGCCAAAAGAAGGGCACGAGGATCATGGTCACGACGAAGAGCACCAGCGTGAGCGGCACGCCCACGCGCATGTAGTCCAGGAAGCGGTAGCCGCCCGGCCCGTAGACGAAGAGGTTGGTCTGGTAGCCGATGGGCGTGGAGAAGTCGCAGCTCGCGGCGAAGAGCAGGCCGAAGATGAAGGGCTCGGGCGCGACGTGCAGCTCGTGCGCGATCTGGATCCCCAGCGGCGTGAAGAGCACGGCCACGGCGTTGTTGGAGATGAGGGCATTGATCACGGTGGCGATGAGGAACAGCCCGGCCAGCACCATGCGCGGGCCGTACTGGCCCAGCAGGTCGGCGATCTGCGCGGCCACCCAGCCGATGGCGCCGCTCTTGTCCATGGCCGCACCCATGGCCAGCGTGCCCGCGATGAGCACGATGACCGAGCTGTCGATGGCCTGGTAGGCGAGGCGCAGCGGCAGGCAGCCGGTGATGACCATGGCCACCGCGCCGGCCACGGCCATGAAGGCCATGTCCTGGACGCCGAAGGCCGCCAGCAGCACCACGCCCGCCAGGATGGCGATGGCCAGCGGCGCCTTGTCGCGCCGCACGACGTGCCGCTCGACGCCCTCGAGCATGATGAACTCGGACGTGTTGCGCAGGTCGTCGAGGCGCGCCTCGTCGCACACGCACAGCAGCGTGTCGCCCATGTGCAGCCGGATCTCGGCCACGCGCTCGCGCAGGTGCTCGTCGCGCCGCAGGATGGCGATGACCGAGGCGTTGCCGTGCCGGCGCGAGAAGTCCGCGCCGCCCAGCGTGCGGCCGATGAGGGGCGAGTTGGGGTTCACCACGAGCTCGACCATGGTCATGGCCTTGCCCTTGGCCTGGCCGGCGAGGGCCGCGCCCAGCTCGGGCGGCAGCGTGACGCCGCCGCGCGTGAGCAGGGTGTTGATGGCGCCCGGCTCACCCTTGAGCAGCAGCACGTCGCCCGCCCGGATGAACTGCGTGCGCGGGTTGGCGATGAGCGGCGCCGGATAGGTCTCCTCGCCGCGGATCACCATGAGCGGCACGAGGCCCGCGGTCTTGCCCACCATCTCCTGGTAGCTGCGCCCGACCAGCGGGCTGGCGTCGGGGAACTGGATCTCGGTGACGAACTGCTGCGCGCGCACGCCGCTGCCGGCGCCCGTGACCGAGGCGCGCACCGGCAGCAGGTACGGCCCGGCCAGCGCCAGGAAGGCCAGGCCCGAGAGCGCGTAGAGCACGCCGGGGATCGCGAAGTCGAACAGGTGCAGCGGCGGCAGCCCGGCCTTGACCACCGCCTGCCCCACGAGCAGGTTCGTGGAGGTGCCGATGAGCGTGCACGTGCCGCCGAGGATGGTGGCGTAGGACAGCGGGATGAGCAGCTTGCTGGGCGCGATCTCCAGCTTCACGGCCACCGCCAGCACCACCGGCAGGAAGATCACTGCCACCGGCGTGTTGTTCATGAAGGCCGACACGCCGGCGATGGTGAGCATGAGCACGCCGATGGTGCGCGCCTTGTTGCCGCGCCCGGCGTGCAGCATCGAGGTGGTCACCAGGTCCAGCGCGCCGGTGCGGATGAGCCCCGCCGACAGCACGAACATGCACGCCACGGTGATGAGCGCCGAGTTGCCGAAGCCCCTGAAGGCCTCCTCCACGGTGAGCTGGCCCGTGAGGACCAGCGCCAGGATGGCCAGCACGGCCACCAGGTCGACGGGCAGGATCTCGATGACCCAGATGACCAGGGTCGCGACGGTGATGAAGAGGACGAGGAGGGCGTCGCCGCTCAACGCACCAGCGCCCCGAAGGACGTGCGCCAGTGCGCCGGCGCGGGGCCGCGGCCGCGGACCAGCTCGAAATAGGCCTTCTGCAGGCCACGCGTGATGGGGCCGGGCTCGCCGCGGCCGATCACGTGCAGGTCCACCTGCCGCACCGGCGTGATCTCGGCGGCGGTGCCGGTGAGGAAGACCTCGTCCGAGACCAGCAGCTCGCCGCGCGAGATGTTCTCCTCGCGGATGTCCGACAGGCCGAAGGTCTCGAGGCCGCGGCGCGCGAGGTGCAGCACGGTGGCGCGCGTCAGGCCGGGCAGGATGGGCGCGGAGGTGGGCGGCGTCTTGAGGATGCCATCGCACACCACGAACAGGTTCTCGCCGCTGCCCTCGGCGATGTTGGCGTCGTCGTCCATGAGCAGGGCCTCGTCGAAGCCCATGCCGCGCGCCTCGCGCTTGGCCAGCGTCGAAACCACGTACTGGCCCGTGATCTTGGCCTTGGGCAGGCTCGACCCGAGCCCGCTGCGCCGGAAGGCCGAGAGGTGCACGCGGATGCCCTTGCGCACGCCGTCGTCGCCCAGGTACGCGCCCCAGACGTTGGCCGCGATGGCCACGTGCACCGGCGGGTTCGAGCCGAGGCCGCCGAGGTTGCCGTCGTCCTGGTAGACGATGGGCCGCAGGTAGGCATCGCGCAGCTGGTTGGCCTCCAGCGTCTCGACGCAGGCGTGCACCAGCTGCTCGTGCGTGAAGGGGATCTTCAGGCCACAGATGTGCGCGCTGTCGAGGAGGCGGCGGATGTGGTCCTCGAGGCGGAACACGCAGGCGTGGTTGTCGTCGCCGGCGTAGCTGCGGATGCCTTCGAACACGCCGACGCCGTAGTGCAGCGTGTGCGCCAGCACCGAAACCTTCGCTTGCTCGGCGGGCACCAGAGACCCGTCTATCCAGATGACCGGCATGGCGTCCTCGCCCGTGGGGTGCGGGCATTCTATCGGGGTGGGGCGGGGGTGGCGCCAGGCGCCCATGGCTCCGCGGGATCTCGGGGGTGTGCTCCGCGGCGCGCGGTCGGGGCGATGGTTGCGGACACGCGCGCCTGGGTGCCTGCCGGCCACCGCTGGCGCCGCCTGCGCGGCGCCAGCGAGCAGCCTCGAGGGTGCGCGGGTGGGGCTTGCAGCGCGCCATGCACGTTGGGGGCGGGCGGGCCGGCTGCTGCGGGCCGGGCGGGGGCTCGTTTCGGGTGGGGGGATTGCCGACACTCGCGCGGTTGGCTCCGTAGGGGGCCGCGCCGAGATGCTTGCCCGAACCCGCATCGCCTTGCTCGTCGTGATGGCCGCGTTGGGGGGCTGTGGGGAGAAGGCTCCGCCTGTGGCGAAGCCGGTGTCGCGGGTGTTGCTGGTGGGGATGGATGGGCTGGAGTGGTCGGTGGTGCTGCACCTGCTGGCGCAGGGGCGGATGCCCAACCTGCTGGCGCTCATGCAGCGCGGCAGCTACGGCTACCTGGCCAGCATGAAGCCGACGCTCTCGCCGGTCGTGTGGACCACCATCGCGACCGGCAAGCTCATGGAGGACCACAAGGTCACCAACTTCCTCGACCCGCAGCGCCGCGTCTTCACGTCCGGGCGGCGCGCGGTGAGCGCGGTCTGGAACATCGCGGACCACTACGGGCTGTCCACCAACCTCTTCGGCTGGTTCGTGACCTGGCCGGCCGAGCACGTGCGCGGGATGGTCGTGTCGGGCAGCAGCGCGGACAGCCAGCTGGATGCCAACTGGAAGCCGGCGCTGCTGCCGGGCGTGGCCGGGCAGGTGTGGCCCGAGGCGCTGACGGACGAGGTGCTGGCCCTGGCGGCGCAGGCCGGCGCGATGGACAAGGTGCAGCAGCTGGCCGGCGAGAAGATCTTCCCGGGCGTGCAGCAGGAGCTGATGAATCCGCTGCAGAAGAAGGTGCTGCAGCAGACCCTGTGGTCGCTGCTGTCGGACGAGACCTACTTCGAGATCGCGTGCAAGTACATCAAGGAGCACCCGGCCGACCTGAACCTCGTGTACTTCGGCGGCACGGACGTGGTGGGACACCGCTACTGGCGCGAGTTCCGCCCCAAGGGCTACGCCTATCACGACGGCGAGGTGCTGGACGAGGAGCTGGCCGAGGTCATCCCCAACTACTACGACTGGATGGACGAGATGCTCGGCGCGCTGGTGGCCGCGGCGGGGCCGGACACCACGGTCCTCGTGGTCAGCGACCACGGCATGCACGCGATTGCGCAGGAGAAGGAGGACACGCAGTTCGGCATGACGGGCCACCACCTCGACGCGCCGCCCGGCGTGATCGTGGCGGCCGGCCCGGGCATCCTGAAGCAGGGGGGCGTCAAGGCCTTCCTCGAGAACGGCGCGCTGCCCACGCACGGCAGCGTGGTGGACGTGACGCCCACGCTGCTCGCGCTGCTGGGCATCCCGGTGGGCAAGGACATGCGCGGCCGCGCCGTGCTCACGCTGCTGGAGCCTGGCCCGGCGCGCGACAACGCCAAGCTGCCGCCCGTGCCCAGCCACGACGAGGGCTTCCGCGCGCCGGTCATGGACGATGTGCCGGCCCAGATGTCCAACAACTTCGAGCAGCACTTCCAGGCGCTCGGCTACCTGCAGCTCGCGCCGCACGAGGGCGTGTCGGAGATCGTCCAGCCGCCGCCTGCCGCACCGTCCCCGCCCGCGACCGATCCGCACTGAGCCTGTGCCCGCCGGGGTTTCCCGCCGGACAGTTTTTTCGCGCCCCGGCTTGCGCTAGCTTCACGGCCCGACTTTCCACGGAGCCGAACCATGACGCTGCCGAACGCCGTCCGCCCGCGCCTCGACGATGACGACGACGATGATGACGACGACGACGGCGAGGAGAACGGCAAGGCCAAGGAGGTCAAGGTCAAGGCGGCGGGCGAGTTCCTGGCCAAGGGCCTGTTCGACCAGCGCATCATCCTGATCGCCAAGCCGGTGGACCGCGAGATGGCGGCCATGATCACCGGCCAGCTGCTGGTGCTGGACGCCAAGGACGGCAAGGCGCCCATCACGGTGTACGTGAACAGTCCCGGCGGCGACGCCGACAGCGGCTTCGGCATCTACGACGTGATGAAGTTCGTGCGCGCGCCCATCACCACCGTGTGCCTCGGGCTGGCGGCCAGCGCCGCGGTCATCATCTTCGTGGGCGGCCGCAAGGGCCGGCGCTTCACGCTGCCGCACAGCCGCTTCCTCATCCACCAGCCCAGCAGCTTCAGCCAGGGCCCGGCCAGCGACATCGAGATCACCGCCAACGAGATCATCAAGATCCGCGACACCTACAACCTCGTGCTTTCCGAGGAGACCGGCCGTCCGGACAAGCAGATCCTCAAGGACGTGCACCGCGACTTCTGGCTCAACGCCCAGGAGTCGGTGGAGTACGGGCTGTCGAGCGGCATCGTGCGATCGGTGGACGAGCTGAACGGCATCGCGAAGGGCTGAGCGACCCGCTTCTTCCCCACCCGCGGCTCCTCGGGTCGACTCGGCGAGCTCCGCGCACGCGGCGAGCTGACCTCCGACCCTGCCATCGCCGACACGTCAGTCACGCAGCAAGTTTTTCTGTCCGACGGATCCACGCTCCGCGCAGGGGCGAGTACGCTTCGCGTGTCCGGTGGTGGCTGGCACGTCCCCATTCGAGACGCAGACACCGCCGGTGCGACCGTCCCCGATCACGGCCGCTCCCTTCCCCTCGACCCGAACGAGGTGAACCATGGTGCGTTCGTTTTTGTGCGGCGCGGCTCCGGCGTCGCTCGTCTTCGGCTTCCTGGTCTCCGGCGTGGCGCAGGCCCAGAACGGCAGCAACTACCACGTCCTCACCAATGGCGCCGATGCCCTGTTCCTCGGCATCGGAGCTGGCGGAACCCAGACGGCCCTCGACGGCCTCGGCACCTTCATCGCCGGCGAGGACCTGCGCGGCTCGCACGTCACGGCGCTGGGCGATTTCGGCTTCCGCTTCCCGAGCTTCACCGAGGACGCGTGCGTCCTGCAGGGGCCCATCATCGGCGGCGGCCCGCTGGCGGTGAGGTTTCCCCTGATCAGCTTCATCGAGCTGGATGGGCTCAACGGCAATGCGCCCGCGATCTTCACCAACCCGGCCTGCACAGTGCCCAGCTTCCCGCTGGGGACCAGCGGCTTCATCCCCTACGGCACGGGACCCGGCTCGTCGGCCAGCTTCGTGCTGTCGGGGCTGCCCTCGGTCGCCGGCATGCCGACGGTCACGATCCTGCTCCCCAACAACGGCTTCGTCCCGTCGGCGGGCGGCACGGCCACGCTGCTGGCCGCGGCATCGGCGATGCTGCCCATCGCCTCCACCGGCCTGTGCTGGCAGGTCAAGTTCACGTGGGTGCCCTCGGCGCTGCCCCTGCTGGATGACATCGACGGCCTGTGGCACTACGTGACCAATTCTCCCGACGAGAACCAGTACTGGGCCTTCAGCGACAACGAGCAGAACATCTGGCAGAGCCAGACGGTGGCGACGGACGGCGGGCTGACCGCTGTGCTGGCCTTCTTCGCCAACGACGACTACGCGCTGCAGCTCACGTCGGCCGAGCCGGACACCGTGGCCACGCTGGCACCGCGCCCTGGCGGCGACTTCGCGACGACGACCGTCAACGTGAGCAACGAGTTCGGCGCGGTGGTCAACCCCAACGGCGGCTTCGACGCGGGCCGCGGCAGCGCCGCCATCAGCTTCAGCGGCAAGGCGGGCGTGCCCAACCCGGCCACGGGCCTGGGGAACCAGGACCCGAGCGCGGGCCCGGGCACCGTCGGCACGCTGGGCTTCGCGACGTGGGACAACGGTGGCGACGGCGACGGCTCGGTGCGCCTGGTGTGGCTGTCCTTCGACTTCCTCGGCGCGGTGGGCGGCAATCCGGCCACCGATCCGGGCGTGACCAAGCTCTTTGGCACGATCCGCGTGCCGGTGGTGTCGGCGGGCCTGTTGCAGCCGCTGACCAGCCTGGGCTTCGGCCTCCTCGGCCACGTGACGCGGCCGGGCTTCCCCTTCGGCATCGGCGGCGCGAGTTGGCAGGTGGCCACGGGACCGCAGCCGGCGGCGTGCACCGGCATCGCGGTGAACATCACGTACGGCTCGTCGGGCCGGAAGGGCGTCCTCGGCGCACCCGGCAAGCTCACCTGGAACCCCGACGTGGCGGACACGTCCGGCACGCGGCAGCTGTTCCTGTTCGACTGACCGCCCCGAACCGGTCGATCGCAGCCAGGCTGCCCGCAGTCCGGCGGAGGGATCGTCCTCCGCCGGACGCGCTGGCCGGGCACGTCCCGCGCCGCTCACCGCGGCTGCTTGTAGACCTCCTTCAGCCGCTCGACTTCCTTGATCTGCTGGAAGATCGAGCTGCCGTCCATCGGCCCCTGCTGCTCGAGCAGGTCGCGCAGGGCGTTGATGGCCGCGCGCTGGACGAGGTTGTGATGGTCGTCGAGGGCGCCGACCAGCAGCGCGATGGAGGCGTCGTCACCGATGGCGTAGAGCACGTCCACGGCGGCGAGGCGCTCCTTGGCGGCGGCGTCGGGCTCGTCGCGCTCGCGCTTGGGGTCGATGACCAGCAGCGCGCCGATGTTCTCGTGCTTGCCCTTGCCGGCCACGCCGCGGATGGCGGCGCGGGCGCGGTCGCGCAGCGGGCCGGTGAGCGCGAAGGCCGCCACCGGCAGGCCCGCCTCGTTGCCGTGGGCCACCAGCGCGAGGGCCGCCTCGGTGCGCACCTCCTCGTCGGCGTCCTCGAGCAGCGGCGGCAACGCGTCCAGCAGCGCCGGCAGCTCGAGCTCGCCCGCCTTGCGGGCCGCGAAGCGCCGCAGGGTGACGTGCTCGGAGGTCAGCGAGCTGGCCACCAGCTCGCGGTCGTTCATGTCGGCCAGCGCCAGCAGGCACTTCACCAGGCCCGCCTGCTGCCCTTCGTGCCGGGTGTGCGCCTGCTCCACGAGGAAGGGAATGGCGCCGCGGCCGTACTCGATGACGACCGCCTCGGCCTTGGCGCGTCCCTCGGCGTTGTTGTTGCGCAGCTTGTCGATCTCGCGCTGCAGCGCCTGCACTTTCGCGGGCTCGAGCGTGGGCGGGGGCTGGACGGGCGGGGCGTCCTGCGCGGCGACGAGGCCGGTGAGCAGGAGGGCGAGCGTGTACGCGCGCAACGACATGGGCGTTCTCCGCGGGCCGCGAGCGGACCACTCTAGCAGCCGGTGAAGCCGTGGTTCACGGGGCTGCCGGAGCGTGCGGGTCCGCCCAGTCCCCGTGATAGGTTGGCCCCGATGCGCGCCCGCGTCGCCCTGATCGTCGCCGTGCTGCTGCTGATCGGGGCGGTGCCCGTGGTCGGGTCCCTGCTGCCGCTGGCCGATGCGCCGGCGGCGGCCTTCTCCGAGATGCTCTCGCTGCGCACGCTCGGGCTGGTGGGGCGCACGGCGCTGCTCGGGCTGGTGGCGACGTGCGGCGCGCTGCTGCTGGGCGTGCCGGCGGGGCGGTTGCTGGCGCGGCGGCCGGGGTGGCTGGCGGCGGCGGTGGCCGTGCTGCTGCCGCTGCCCTTCGTGCTGCCGCCGTGGATGGCGGCCATGGCCTGGGCGCGGCACGTGCCGCTGTCGCGCTTCTGGGGGGCGGTCGCGCTGCTGGTCAATGCGCTCTGGCCCGTCGTGGCGCTCTTCGCGCTGCGCGGCTTCCGGCAGGCGGCCTCCAGCGGCGACGCGGCGGCCCTCGCGCGCGGCCGCCGCGCGGCGCTGCTGCGGGTCGAGCTGCCGCTCGCGGCGCCATCCATCCTCTCGGGCGCGCTGCTGTGCTTCGTGTTCGCGGTCACGGACTTCGGCGTCGTGGACTTCCTCTCCTTCAATGTGCCCGAGCCGTTCACCGTGCTGAGCAGCGAGGTCTTCCTCAAGGCGGGACGGCTGGAGTCGGCGCCCGAGGCGGCGGCCGCGGCCGTGCCGGCGCTGCTGCTCTCGGGCCTCGCGCTGGCGGGGCTGCTGCTGCTCGAGCGGCGCGGCGCGGGGCACCTGCGCGGGGCCAGCGCGGCGCCGGCGCCGGCGCGCGGCTGGGTGGGCGCGCTGGTGCTCGTCGGCCTGGCCTTTCTCGCGGTGGGACCGGTGGTGGAGCTGCTGGGCTGGGCGGCGCGACACGCGGGCTGGCGCACGACGCTCTCCGAGGTGGGCGACGACGTGACGCGCTCGGTGCTCGTGGCGCTGGTCACGGGCGGCTGCGTGGCGTTGCTGGGCGTGGCCGTCGCGCGTGTGGGCCGGCGCCTGTCGCCTCTGGGGGAGGCGGCGCTGCTGGCGCTGGTGCTGCTGCCGCTGGCGGCGCCGGGGGTGCTCTTCGCGCTGGGCGAGGTGCGCTTCTGGAACAGCCCCCACAACCCGCTGGCCGAGCTCATGTACACCTCGCCGGCGCTGCTGGTGCTGGCGGGCACCGCGCGCTTCCTGCCGCTCGGGGTGCTGGCCGCGCGCGCGCTGCTGGCGCGCCAGGACGAGGGGCCCTCGGAGGCCGCGCGGCTGGCGGGTCGCGGCTGGCTGCTGCGCTGGCAGGCCGTGGAGCTGCCGCGCCTGCTGCCGGCCGCGGGCCTGGCGGCGGTGCTCGGCTACCTGCTCAGCCTGCGCGAGCTGGACATCAACCACATGCTGCCGGCCGGCAACGCCACGCTCATCCGCTACCTCTACGGCGTGGTCCACACGGGCAGCGACGACAAGACCGCCTTCCTCGCCGTGCTGCTGGCGGCCCTGGTGCTGCTGCCGGCGCTGGCCGCGCGATTGCTCGGGGTGCCAGGGGTCGATTGCGGCCGGGAGCGGGCCGACCCATAATCCGGGCGCCGGCTCCCCCCCGGCCTCCGGAGCATCCATGCCCTACGGCCTGCGCAGCATCGCCTTCGTGGCGGAGCTCATCCACGCGCCCGTGCAGCACGACCCGCGCACACTGCAGAAGCTGCACGGCGATCTGTTCGCCAGCACGGAGGCCAGCTACAAGGACTTCCGGCTCGTGCCCGGCGGCGCGCAGCTGGCCAACTCGACGGGCGGCCTGCCGGGCAGCCCGGTCTCGTGCGTGAACCTGCTGCCCGACCGCGTGCAGATCCGCGAGGAGCAGACGGGCATCTCGCGCGAGGACTTCGAGGCGCGCGTCGGCTACCTGGCGCGCACGGTGCTGGAGGTGCTGCCGGTGCGCCTGTTCCTCGCGCAGCAGTACGCCGTGCGCTCGGTGATCAACCCGCAGACGGCCAACGACGCGCGCGAGTTCATGCTGCGCACGCTCTTCGGCTTCGACGACGCCGTGCTGGCGGCCTTCCCCGCGCCGCCCTCGCTGGCCGGCCTGCGCCTGGCCTTCCCGCCCACCGAGGACGGCGGCGGCATCTTCAACGTGCGCCTCGAGTCCTTCAGCACCGACAACCGCAGCCTGTTCCTGGAGGCCGTGGGCACCTTCGGCCAGCCGGTCAACGCCGACGCCATCGACGGCCTGGTCGAGCGCTTCGACGCCACCTACGACTTCCTGCAGGAGCGCCTGGTGGCCTTCGTCGCGCAGTTCGACACGGAGGACCGCGAGTGAAGCGTGCGGCGCTCGGGCTGGCCCTGGCCCTGCTGGGAGCATGCGGCGGCGAGAGCGGGAGCGCGGCGGCTCCCGGCGGCGGTGGCGCGAAGGACGCGACGGCGCCGCCGGCCTTCGGCGCCTTCCCGCACGCGAGCCTGGTCATCATCTCGCTCGACACGCTGCGGGCGGACGGCACGTCGGTGGGCGGGGGGCCGGCGGACATCAGCCCCAGCATCGCGGCCTTCGCGCAGGAGGCCGTGGTCTTCGACCAGGCGCGGACCCAGGCGCCGCACACCGCGCCCAGCCACATGTCGCTGTTCACCAGCACGCTCCCCTCGGTGCACGGCGTGCAGAACGTGAGCTTCGCGCAGGACGCCAACGGCGACAAGGGACCGGCCATCATCGTGCCGGCGCGCGAGGACGTGCCCACGCTGGCCGAGGTGCTGCACGCCGCGGGCTTCCGCACGGTGGGCCTCACCGACGGCGGCAACCTCAACCCGCCGCACGGCTTCGCGCGCGGCTTCGACACCTACACCTACGACCTCGAGGGCGCCGCGGACAAGGTGGCCCTGGGCCGCAAGGAGATCGTCGCGCTCACGGCGCCGGACAGCGGCCGCTTCTTCCTCTTCTGGCACACCTACCAGATCCACGCGCCCTACTGCCCGCCCGGCGAGTACGTGGACCGCTGGGCACCTGCGGACTACCAGGGCGTCATGCGCGAGCGGCTGGACTCGCTGGCCGGTCTGAGCTTCAAGGAGCGCTTCAGCCGGATGAAGACGCTCTTCTGGAAGGACCGCGACACCTTCGGCCCGCCCGAGGCCAGCTTCCTGCACGGCGTCTACCAGGCCGGCATCCGCTACACGGACGACCAGCTCGCCGGGCTGTTCCAGGCCATGCGCGATGCGGGCGTCTTCGAGAGCTCCATCGTCGTCCTGCTGGGCGACCACGGCGAGGAGTTCTTCGAGCACGGCCACTGGCAGCACGAGCAGCTGTTCGAGGAATGCCTGCGCGTGCCGCTCATGATCCGGCTGCCGGGCGGACTCGACGGCGGCAAGCACATCACGACGCCGGTGGCGCTCATCGACGTCATGCCCACGGTGCTGGACCTGCTGGGCATCGATGCCTCCGGCCTGCAGCTCCCCGGCCGCGTGCGGCACGGCGGGCGCTCGCTGGCCGAGACGCTGCTCACCGGCCACGAGCCCAAGGCCGTGCCGATCCTCTCCGAGCTCATCGACGACCGCGCCAAGGGCGGCGACTTCGAGCGCCAGGTGGCCATCCACGCCAACGGCATGACCTTCGTACAGGACAGGGTGCGCGGCAAGCGCGGCCCGGACGGCAAGGTCATCTACGCGCAGTGCCTCTACGACCTGAAGAACGATCCCGGCGAGGACACGAACGTCGCGCCCAACGGCGGTCCGGTGCTGCAGGAGTTCCAAAAGCTGTACGCCGGCTACGAGGCCATGGTGCAGATGGAGCAGGCGGGCTCGGCCGAGCAGGCCCCGGTCGAAATGACGCCCGAGATGCGCAAGCAGCTCGAGGCCCTCGGCTACATCGACGCCGGCGCGGCGCCGGAGCCCGAGCCCGCATCGCCGCCCGCGCCGACGACGCCGGCCAACAAGCCCTGAGTCGCGCAGCGCGGGTATGATCGCGGCGCGCCGGCCGGGCAGGCCGGTCGCGCCCGCCCCCGAGGTCCTCCCATGCGTGCGTTGCCCGCATTGCTGCTCGGCCTGTCCGGCGCCGCCGCCGCGCAGTCCTTCGTGAACTACGAGACGCCGCACGTGCACCCGCTGGACATCACGCCCGACGGCAGCACGCTGCTGGCCGTCAACACCGCCGCGGGCACGCTGGAGCTCTTCGACTGCACCGGCCCGGGCCTCGTGCCGCTGGGCTACGTGGCGGTGGGCCTCGACCCGGTCTCGGTGCGCGCGCACGGCCTCGGCGAGGCGTGGGTCGTGAACCAGGTGAGCGACTCGGTCAGCGTGGTCGATCTGGCCACCCGGCGCGTGAGGGCCACGCTGAAGACCTCGGACGAGCCCTGCGACGTGGTCTTCGCCGGCAGCCCGTTCCGAGCCTTCGTGAGCTGCAGCCAGGCGAACCTGGTGGAGGTGTGGAACCCGGGCGACCTGTCGGCCGCACCGACGCTGGTGCCGCTCGACGCCGAGGATCCGCGCGCGCTGGCGGTCTCGCCCGCCGGCGACAAGGTCTACGTGGCCATCTTCGAGTCGGGCAACGGCACGACGGTGCTGGGCGGCGGCGCGGACGGCGGCGTGGGCAACCTGAGCTTCCCGCCCAACGTGGTGAGCGACCCCGCGGGCCCCTACGGCGGCGTCAACCCGCCGCCCAACGACGGCGGCAGCTTCGACCCGCCGCAGAGCGGCGCCAACCCGGCGCCGCCCGCGGTCAGCCTCATCGTGCGCAAGGACGACGCGGGGCAGTGGATGGACGACAACGGCGGCAACTGGACCGACCTCGTGAGCGGCGCGCAGGCCTTCAAGTCCGGGCGGCCCACGGGCTGGGACCTGCCCGACCACGACATCGCGATCATCGACGCCGGCACCCTGGCCGTGAGCTGGGCCAATCGCCTGATGAACATCGACATGGCCATCGCCGTGAACCCCGTCAGCGGCAAGGTCAGCACGGTGGGCACCGAGGCCATCAACGAGACGCGCTTCGAGCCGGTGGTCAGCGGCACCTTCGTGCGCGTGAAGATGGCCACGGTCACGCCCTTCGGCGCCGGCGGCACGGTCATCAAGGACCTGAACCCGCACCTCGACTACGCCACCGGCACGCTCCCGCAGAGCGAGCGCGACAAGTCCATCGGCGACCCGCGCGGCATCGCCTTCAGCTCCGCGGGCGCGAACGCGTGGATCACCGGCATGGGCAGCAACGACGTGCTCGTCGTCGACGCCGACGGCGACCGCCTCGGCCCGCCGATCCCGGTGGGTGAGGGCCCGACCGGCATCGTGGTGAGGGCCGAGGCCAACCGCGTCTACGTGCTCAACAAGTTCGCGGGCACGATCTCGATCGTGGACGCGACCGCCCGGCTCGAGATCGGGACCGTGAGCCTGCACGACCCGACGCCCGCCGCCATCCGCACCGGCCGCAAGCACCTGTACGACACGCACAAGAACAGCGGCCTCGGGCAGCTGGCTTGCGCGAGCTGCCACGTGGACGCGCGCATGGACCGCCTGGCCTGGGACCTCGGCGACCCCACGGGCGCGATGAAGGCCGAGGCGGAGCAGAACGACTTCGCCGGCGTGCCGGGCCTCGCGGGCAACTTCCCCGACTGGCACCCCATGAAGGGCCCGATGCTGACGCAGACGCTGCAGGACGTCATCGGCAAGGAGCCGCACCACTGGCGCGGCGACCGCGATGGCCTGGAGGAGTTCGCGCCGGCCTTCATGGGCCTGCAGGGCGACGACACGACGCTGACCGCGCAGGAGATGCAGGAGTTCGAGGACTTCCTCGCCACCATCACCTTCCCGCCCAACCCCTACCGCAACCTCGACAACACGCTGCCCACCAGCCTGCCGCTGCCCGGGCACTTCACCACCGGCCGCTTCGGGCCACCGGGCCAGCCGCTGCCCAACGGCAACGCCGTCACGGGCCTCGCACGCTACCGCCCACCCAACCTCCTCGACGGCGGTGCCCTCGCCTGCGTCACCTGCCACACGCTGCCCATCGGCATCGGCACCAACGACCACCTCGTCGGCTTCACGCTGCAGCCCATCGCGCCCGGCCCCAACGGCGAGAAGCACCACATGCTGGTGGACATCGACGGCACCACCAACGTGACCATGAAGGTGCCGCAGCTGCGCAATGCCTACGAGCGCGAGGGCTTCAACACCACGCAGCTCTCCAACCGCTCGGGCTTCGGCTTCCTGCACGACGGCAGCGTGGACAGCCTGGAGCGCTTCATCTCCGAGCCGGTCTTCGACGTCACCAGCGACCAGGACGTGGCCAACCTCACGGCCTTCGTGCTGGCCTTCGCCGGCAGCGAGCTGCCGCAGGGCTCGCCCACGAGCGTCCTCGAGCCACCGGGCACGCCCAGCCAGGACAGCCATGCCGCGGTGGGGCGCCAGAGCACGCTGGCCATGCCGGCCGGCGAGCCCGGGCAGCTGGCCCTCATCGCCCAGCTCATCTCCTTCGCGGACGCGGGCAAGGTGGGCGTCATCGCCAAGGGCCGGCAGGCCGGCCTCGTCCGCGGCTGGCGCTACGACGGCGGCGGCGCCTGGCAGAGCGACCGCGCCGCGGAGAGCACCACGACTGCCGCGCTGCAAGGCGCCGCGGCCGCCGGCTCCGAGCTCACCTTCACCGTCGTGCCCAACGGCAGCCAGACGCGCCTCGGCATCGACCGCGACCTCGACGGCGCCCTCGACCGCGACGAGCTGGACGCCGGCAGCGACCCGGCCGACCCGTCCATGCTGCCCGGCACCTGGGTCAACCTCGGCCTCGCGCTCGCCGGCACGCACGGCGCGCCCATCGCCACCGGCACGGGCACGCTCCAGGCGCCATCCCCACTGACCCTGGTCCTGCTCGACGCGCGCGAGAACGCGTCGGCCTGGCTGGTGCCGGGCGTCGCCCAGGCCAACTTGCCCTTCAAGGGCGGCACGCTGGTGCCCAGCTTCGACCTGCTGCTCGGGGGCCTGTTCACCGGTCCGGCCGGGCAGATCAGCCTCTCCGGCCCCACGCCCGCGGGCCTGCCGTCGGGCTTCGCCTTCTACTTCCAGTGGTGGATCTCGGATCCCGCGGCCGTGAAGGGCTTCGCCTCCAGCAACGGCCTCAAGGCCAGCGCGCCCTGACGTCGCCGTGCCCGAGGCGGAAGCCAGCTACGTCTGCAGCGCCTGCGGCGAGGAGATCGTCGTGCCCATCGACCTGTCGGCGGGTGAGGAGCAGGAGTACGTGGAGGACTGCCCCGTCTGCTGCCGCCCGCACCGCCTGCTCGTGACGGTGGATTCCCGCGGCCGGGTGACGCTGCAGGCCGAGGCGGAGTGATTGCGGGCGGCCGCGCGCTGGGACCGGCCACGCGGCATCGTTAGGATGCCGGCCGTGTTCCGCAGCTTGTTCGCCTCGCTCACAGGGAGAGCGCCCATGGCCGCCGCCCCCAACTTCTCGATGCCCCCCAAGGACCAGCTCAAGACCACCCCGTCAGGGCTGCAGTACGCCGTGACCAAGGAAGGCACCGGCAAGGCCCCGCGCGCGACGGACACGGTCACCGTGCACTACGCCGGCTGGCTCACCAACGGCACCGCCTTCGACAGCAGCTACAAGCGCGGCACGCCCGCGAGCTTCCCGCTCAACCGCGTCATCTCCGGGTGGACCGAAGGCCTGCAGCTCATGAAGGAGGGCGGCGCGACCACCTTCGTGATCCCGGCCAAGCTGGGCTACGGCTCGCGCGGCGCGCCGCCGACCATCGGGCCGGACGCCACGCTGGTCTTCCACGTGGAGCTGATCAAGGTCGGCTGAGCCGCAGGGCCGCCGTCGGGTCCGTGACGCATCGGCCACGCACGTGCGACGCTTCCGCTCAGGAGTCGTGCCAGGCCTGGCGTCTCGCGGCAGCCCGTGCACGGAAGCTATGCATATGCACTGCACCTGCGTCGCTTCAGTTCGCGCGCCGCGCCCGACCCTTCGGCCGCGAGCCGGTCCGATAGCCCCTTGAAGGCGCTCCGCCGGCAGGCTGGGATGAGAGCGTGGAGCACCTGCTGCCCCTCGCGATCGGCTTCGTGAGCCTGCTGCTGCTGCCGGCGCTGGGCGTGGCCGGCCTGGTGAAGCAGAAGGTCACGCCGGTGCTCTCGGTGGCGGTCTTCGCCTGGCTGCTGGCGGGGGTGTGGGCGCTGTCGACGGGCTGGCACGCCGGGCTGCCCGAGGCGCGCTTCCTGCGCCTGTGGATGGCTGGCCTGACGCTGGGCGCCGGCCTGCTCTTCGTGGCGCGGCTGCGCGAGCGCCGCAAGACCTGGCGCTGGGTGCGCTTCGTGATGACGGCCCTCACGCTGCTGGTGTTCGTGAAGGCGCTCATGGCCTTCTTCGACACCCTCGGCTGAAGGGGCGGCGGCCGGCGCTTCAAGTCCGACAGCGGGCGGCGCCGAAAAAGGGCGATGCCGCCCGCTCCCCGGCCCGGGAAGAGGATCGCGTGATCCTTCGCCCGGGGGCCGGCGCCGTGCGGCGCGGAGGAGAGCGCCGTGAGCAGCAAGGTGCCGATGTACGTGCTGTGGGCCGCGACACTGGGGATCGCGGGGGTCATCGGGTGGCGCGCGACGTCGGCGGCCGCCCCGGTCGTCGCGGCCAGCCAGCCCGCGCCGGCGGCGCCCGCGAGCATGGTGCTGTCGCCCATCTCGCCGGTGCCCGAGGCCGTGCCGCTCGACCACCGCAAGGTGGTGCTGGGCGACCGCCTCTTCCACGAGCCGCAGCTCTCGGGGGACGGCTCGATCTCGTGCGCGAGCTGCCACGACCTCTCCACCGGCGGCGACGACGGCCGGCGCGTGTCGGTGGGCGTGGGCGGCGCGGAGGGCGAGCTCAACGCGCCCACCGTGCTGAACTCCGGCTTCAACTTCCGCCAGTTCTGGGACGGGCGCGCCGCCACGCTGGAGGAGCAGGTGGACGGGCCGCTGCAGCACCCGGCCGAGATGGCCAGCACCTGGGGCAAGGTGCTGGACTTCCTGTCGGCCGACGCCCGGTACAGCCAGGACTTCGAGGCCGCCTATGACGACGGCATCACGCAGGCCAACCTGCGCGACGCGCTGGCCACGTACGAGCGCTCGCTGATCACGCCCAACTCGCGCTTCGACCGCTGGCTGCGTGGTGACGCATCGGCGCTGAGCACCGAGGAGATCGAGGGCTACCGGCTCTTCGTGCAGGTGGGCTGCGCCACCTGCCACCAGGGCGTCAACGTGGGCGGGAACATGTTCCAGACCATGGGCCACGCGCGCGACTTCTTCGCCAGCCGCGGCCCGGACAAGGCCGCCGACCTCGGCCGCTTCAACGTGACGCGCGACGAGGCGGACAAGCACAAGTTCAAGGTGCCCTCGCTGCGCAACGTGGAGCTGACGGCGCCGTATCTGCACGACGGCTCGGCGGCCACGCTGGAGGAGGCCGTGCAGGTCATGGCCAGCTACCAGATCGGCCAGCCGCTGCAGGGCGTGGAGGTGGCGAGGCTGGTGGCTTTCCTGCGCACCCTGACCGGCGAGAGCCCGCCCAGCCGATGATCAGCCAGCGCACGCGCTTCACCTCCATCGCCCTCGTGAGCCTGCTCTTCGCGGCGGGCGCGATCGCGTTGATCACGGGCATCACGCCCGGCGCGAGCGCTGTGGACGAAATCGACAAGTCCGTGGCCATCATCAAGCAGCTCGAGGTCTCCCTGGACCAGGACGTGCTGCAGCTGCGCTATGGCCGCCAGCCCAGCTACGACATCCTGAACCTCGAATTGGGCTACATCGATACGGAGCTGAGCAAGCTGCGCGATCGCCTCGCCACGGAGCCGACCGGACCCTCCCTGACGGTGCTCGTCGACGCCTACGAGGGGTGCTTCCTGCACAAGCGCGACCTGCTGGACGCCTTCCGGACCGAGAACACCACGCTGGTCAGCTCGCAGCGCGTGCTGCCGCGGTCGGCGGCGGCGGTGGGGGAGTGCGGCGGCGTCTCGGAGACGCTGCTGCACGACGTGGACCACCTCGTCAACCGCGTGCTGCTGTACATCCTGACCACGGACCCCGTCATCGCGGACGAGGCGCAGCAGGACGCCGCGCGGCTGTCCGCGGCGCTGCCGCGGGACCCGGCCGTGGCCCAGGCCATGGGCTTCCTGCTCGATCAGGTGCAGCGCATCCTGCAGCAGGCGCCGCTCGTGGACGGGATCGTGTCGCAGATCCTCGAGGTGCCCGCGCTCGCGCGTCTCGGCACGCTGTCCGCCGCGCGCGACACCGGCATGGCCGACCAGGTGCGGCGCGGTGGCCTGCAGCGCTGGGTGCTGATCGGCGGCTGCCTGCTGCTGCTGGCCGCGCTGGTCGTGCTGCTGTGGCGCCTGGCGGCGGCGCGCGAGGCGGCCCGGCGCGCGGCCGAGCTCGAGGACGCGCGCAATGCCGCCGTGCTGGCGAACAGCGCCAAGAGCGAATTCCTGGCCAACATGAGCCACGAGATCCGCACGCCGCTCAACGGCGTGCTGGGCATGGGCGAGGTGCTGCTGGGCACGCAGCTGGACGTCGAGCAGCGCGAGTGCGCCGAGACCATCCTGGGCAGCGCCGAGTCGCTGCTCACCGTGATCAACGACGTGCTCGACTACAGCAAGATCGAGGCCGGCTCGATGACCCTGGAGCTGGTGCCCTGCGACCTGCGCGACGTGGTGGAGCAGGTGCTGGACGTGCTGGCCGGCCGCGCCGTGCAGAAGGACGTGGACCTCGCGGCCGTGCTGGCGCCCGACGTGCCCGCGCGCGTGCTGGCGGATGCCGGCCGCCTGCGCCAGGTGCTCACCAATCTGGCCGGCAACGCGCTCAAGTTCACCGACCACGGGCACGTCGTGCTGCGCGTCGAGGGCCAGGGACTGCAGGACGGCCACCTCAGGGTGAGCTTCCGCGTCACCGACACGGGCATCGGCATCCCGGCCGAGCACCTCGGCCGCATCTTCGAGAAGTTCGCGCAGGCCGACGCCTCCACCACGCGCCGCTACGGCGGCACGGGCCTCGGCCTGGCCATCAGCAAGCAGCTGGTCGAGCTCATGGGCGGCACGCTCTCGGTGGAGAGCCGCGTGAACGAGGGCTCCACCTTCACCTTCGTGCTGCCGCTGGTGCCGGCGACGGGGGCTCCCGACAGCCGCAGGATCGCGCCCCACCCCCTGGTGGGCCAGCGCGCGCTGCTGGCGGTGGAGAGCCGCATGCTCTCCGACTCGCTGGCGGCGGCGCTCGGGGGCGCGGGGCTGGTCGTGGTGCACGCCGACTCGGTGGCGTCCGCACGGCGGATCGCGCGCGAGGGGCGGGTCGCCATGGCCGTGGTGGACGAGCGCCTGCCCGACGGCAACGGACGGGACTTGCTGGCCTCGCTGGCGAAGTCGGACGCGGACATGCGCCTGCTGCTGCTGGCGCCGCCGGGCCGCGGCCTGCCCGCCGACGACGCGCTGCGCCTGCGCGTGCGCATCGTGGCCAAGCCCGTACGCCCCTGGCGCCTGCTGCGCTCGCTGGCCGAGTCCGTCGCCCTCGACGTCCCCGCGCTGGTGCCCTCCAACGAGCCGCTGCGCGGCCGCGAGATCCTGCTGGTCGAGGACAACCCGGTGAACCAGCGCGTGGCGGGACGCCTGCTCGAGTCCTGGGGCTGCCTTGTCAGCATCGCGTCCGACGGCGCGCAGGCGCTGGCGGCCGTCTCGAACCGCGCCTTCGACCTCGTCCTGATGGACTGCCAGATGCCGGTGATGGACGGCTACGAGGCCTCACGCCGCCTGCGCGAGCTGCCCGCCGGGCGCAACCTGCCCATCGTGGCCATGACGGCCGAGGCCATCACCGGCGACCGCGAGCGCTGCCTCGAGGCCGGCATGAACGACTACCTCACCAAGCCGGTGCGCAGCACGCTGCTCAAGGCCATGGTGGAGAAGTGGGCCGTGCGCGAGCGAGCGGTCCGCTAGCGAGACGGCGAGCCTGCGGGCGCGAGCAGGTCGGACTCCGCGAGCAGCCTCGCGAGCGCCGCGGCGAAGGCCGCGCAGCCCGCGGCCGTCAGGTGCATGCGGTCCATGAAGTCGCCGGCCCACGCGGCGTCGGCCTGCGCGCGGTCGGCGGGCAGGCTGGCCTCCATCGCGCCGGCGACGTCCAGCAGCGGCGCGCCCGCGGCGCTCGCGCCCGCCTCGACGGCGGCCAGCAGCGCGGCGTGCTGCTCGCGGGCGTTCTGCGCCAGCTGCCCGAGGTCGGCCCCGGCGGCGGCGTGCTCGCGCAGCATGTGATCCCAGGCTGCCAGGGCGTCGCCGCCCGCAGGCAGCGGCCGCTGGGCGAGGGCGGGGAAGCGCACCACCGCCAGCCGCGCGCCGTGCGCCGCGCAGGCCGCGGCCAGCTCGGGCAGCAGCCGCGGGAAGGCCTCGGCGGCCTGCGCGGCCAGCGGCCTCCAGCCGCCCGCGGGCGGCTCGCCCTCCGAGTCGAACCACTCGAGGACCTGGCGCACGAGGGCCGAGCGCCCCGGCAGGCCCGCCTGCTGCGGCGCCAGCAGGTCGTGGCGGAAGCGCTCGTTCTGGCGGTTGTCCTGCAGCGTGGGCGAGTTCCAGCCCTCGAAGAAGATCACCAGGTCGGGCTGCAGGCGGCGCAGGCGGTCGTCCACCAGCGAGCGCACCACCTGCTCGAGGCCCCAGCCGGGCACGCCGCCGTTGAGCACCTCCACGTCGAGGCCCGCGGCGGTCAATCGCTGCTGCAGCGCGACGGGCCAGGTCTCGTCGTCGCGCAGCATGTGGCCGAAGGTGGTGGAGCCGCCAGCGCACAGGATGCGCAGGCAGCCGGGGCGCCGCGGCCCGACCTCCGCGCCGCGCAGGCCGTCGGCGTCGATCGACTCGGGCCGCGCGCTGCGCTGGTTGTGCCAGCCGGGCACGAGCTCGTAGCCGGTGCGGTCCGAGAGCCTGTACTTGGGCGGCGACTCGCTGCAGGTCGCGATCGCTTCGGCAGCCAGGAGCGTGCCCGCGGTGACGGCGAGGGCCAGCAGCACGCGGCGCAGGCGCATGGCGGCGCAGTGTAGCGGGCGGGGCTGACCCTTCGGCAATGGCGGTCGCGGACCTCCGCGCCTGGGGCCCTTCCCGCGGACTTCTGTGACATCGAGGTCAACTGTGACACCGAGGTCAGCGCGTCCCGAACGGCACACGACGTGCTGCCTTCATGCCGCCTTTCCGGCCCACTCTGCGTGCGCATGGTGGGATCGGTCCACGCAGCGGGGGGGCACGCACTTCATCCTGCCCCGGGAGCCTGAAGGCCATGAGCAGCACGAACGTCTCGACGAAGCCTGGCCTGGACGGGTCGCGTCCGGGAGCGTACACGGGGTGGGAAGACGCCGGCCTGGTCGAGGCCGCGCTCGAGGGCCGGCTCACGTGGCACGATGCCATCGGCCGGGCGCATCTGCGCGCGCGAGAGCTCGAGACGAATCCGGCGGCGACGCCCCCGGCGGGCCGCGACGCGCCGCTGCACGTCCATGGCAGCGCCAGCCAGGTCCCGACGGTGCGGCTGGTCCAGGCCCGCTGCCAGGACGAGTCGCCAGCCGCCGCGATGCGGGCGCGGACGATGCGTGCCATCGGCCTGCTGGCCATCATCGTCGTCACGCTGGTGGTGGCCGACGTCCTGTCGTAGACCGGCTCGTTCGTACACGGCGGGCGTGACCATTCCACAATCTGCCAGTCCGTCGCTCCGAGCGGCGTAGGGCGTGTCGTCTCGGTGCCGGCCCCCGATCATCCCCGAGGCGCGGGGATCACGGTACGAGCGTGACCGGCGCGGCATTCGTGACACCGAGGATCTGCGAGCCGCCCTGCGCCGCAAGCGCGGCGTGATGCACCACCAGCCCGGCGAGTGACGGCGGCGCGCCCGGCGGCAGGTTGAACTGCGCCTGCGCCTTGCCGGCCACGTCCAGCACGCCGAAGGAGTTGGAGAGCAGGAAGGAATTCGGGTTCTGCAGCGTGAGCTGCGTGTAGGCGTCCATGGTCAACGGGACCTCGTGACCCTTGAGCGTGAAGCCGGGGTTGAAGCCCGACGCCGAGCCGAGCACGAGGTAGATCTTGCCGGCGAGCCCGGGCCCGAAGTCGACGTCGAGCGCCTGCGAGCCGCCGGTCGCGATCGAGATCTGCGCCGGCGTGCCGGTCAGGCTGCCCTCGGCCGACGTGAAGGGGTCGATCTCGATCAGCCCCGCGCGCTCCGGGATCACCGCGCCGCCCACCAGCCCGGCCGCGAGCAGGTCGCCATCGCCGCTCTCGCCCAGGTCGTAGGCGCGCAGCGTGTTGTTGGCGCCGTCGAAGATGACCGCCTGGTGGCGCACGCTGCTGTAGACGCCCGCCGTGCTCCAGGCGCAGTTCGCGTAGGGTCCGTTGCTGGCGAAGGGGCTCCACGCGAGCAGCGGGCTGACGAGCTGCATGCGCGGCGCGGCCTCGTCCAGCGAGCCCGTCGCGCCGCCGCCGTTGAAGGCGAGCAGGTACGTCCCGCCCGGCCCGCGCGAGAAGCCGCGCGGAATGCCGCCACCGGTGCCGAAGGGATAGTCGCCGTCCATGTCGTAGAACTCGCAGCTCTTCGACAGCCCGCGCGTGCCGTCAGCGGACAGCTCGATGCGGAAGGTCGCGCCCTTGCCGTCGCCACCGGAGGGCTTGCAGTAGATGCCCGAGTGCGAGACGGCGTACAGGAGCGAGTTGCTGCCCTGGTCGTAGATGACCGAGGCGTTGAAGACCTGCACGATCTGGCTGAACGGGTCGAAGGGGAACGTGCCCGTTGGATCCAGCAGGACGTGGTAGCTGCCCGCGGCGTCCAGCCAGCCGAGGACGCCCACGGAGGTGCCGGAGAACAGCGCCAGCGCCACGTACACCTTGCCGCCCGGCGACGGCGCCATCGAGACGATGCCCCCGATGGTGGTCGCGAGCTTCTGGTGATTTCCGGCCGCATCCACCTGCCAGATGGCCTGCGGCTGGCTGTCGAGCGCGCCCATGACGAGGATGCGGTCGCGCACCGGGTCGTAGCAGAAGGCGTCCGCTTGCTCCGAGACGCCGTTGCTCGACAGCCACGGCAGCACGAGGTGCGGCACCCCGGTCAGCGGCTCGATGCGCACGAGGCCGCCCGAGGGCACCCCGGGCAGCGCGAGGGCGTTCATCCAGATGTCGCCCACCGCGAAGCCGCCTCCGGTGGGAGCGGCCGTCGCGGGTGCGACCAGGGAGAGCAGGGACAAGAGCAGCCGAGCGCGCAGGACCATGGAGGGATCTCCGCAGGAGGGCACGAGTCCCTCTGCAGAGCCGGATTCGCGCGCGGACGTCTCGCCCCTGCTCTCAGAAGATCAGGATGGCCAGGACGACGACGGCCAGGACGACCGCAATCACGGTGAGGTCGTGGTCGTCGACGGCGCGCAGCATGTCGAGGTCGGTCGCCGACTCCTCGGCGCGGGCGAGCGCCAGGCGCTCGGACCCGGCCACGAACGGCGCGGCGGCGGACGCGCCGGCTCGCAGCGCCGCGATGTCGGAGACCGGCTGCCCGGCGAGGGCGGCCCGCTCGGTGGACGTGAGGTCGCGGCCGGCGACCGACGACGTCAGGCCCAGCGCCAGGACCAGGGTGCTCAGCATGAAGGGTTTCACGAATCGGACTCCTCGGGTGAGTGATGGCTTGCGACGCCAGCCGGCGCCGGAGCCGCGGGCACGGCCAGGAGCGTGAAGCGCCTCACGGCGCCCCACAGCGACTGGAAGGTTGCATCGGGCAGCAGCACGGGGCCGCGGCTCGGATCGAGCAGCACCACGTTGGCCCGCTCCGGGTCGTGCCCGATGAGCAGGTCGTAGTGGTTGCAGTCGTCGTGGTTCAGCATGACCAGCAGCGGGCGACCCTTCTCGAGGTGGCCCAGCACCCCGGTGGGGGCGCGGTCGAAGCTGCCCTCGAAGACGTAGACCTCGAAGCCCAGGCCCTGCAGCGCGGTGCGCAGCTCGGCGCCCGAGAGGCCCTGCTCCTCCTCCGAGAGGCGCGCCAGCTCCTGCCGCTGGGCCTCGGGAATGGTCACCCGGTAGTAGTCGCACAGCGACGTCAGCGCGGCGAGGCCGCACTCGTGCGCATCGTCCTGCTCCACCAGCGGCGTAGGCAGCACCGTGGCGCTCGCCGACAGCATCTGCAGCCGCGGCGCGTTGCTCGCGCAGCCGGCGGCGGCCAAGGCCAGCACTCCGGCCGCGAGGCGGCGGAGCGCGCGGACACTCGACATGGCAGACCTCCTGGTGGTGGCGAGGCCCACCCGAGGGTCCGCGAAAGCAACCGCCGTGCCG
>DASUFI010000103.1:0-12982 GCA_036274635.1 Planctomycetota bacterium | reverse complement strand
CGACGGCTCGCCGGTGGCCACGGTGAAGGCCGCCGCCGCCGTCCTGGATCTCGCCGGAGTCGCCGTGCGCGCGGGCTGGCACTGCGCGCAGCCGCTGCTGCAGCGCCACCTCGGCTGCGGCCCGACGCTGCGGGCCAGCGTGGCCCTCTACAACAGCGCCGAGGACGTCGAGCGCTTCCTCGACGCGCTGCCCGAGGCCGTGGCCGCCAGCCACTGACGGTGGACGGCGCGCGCCATCGGGCGTAGCATCGCGGGCGTCCGAGGAGGCCGCATGCTCGCCGCGCTGCTCGCCGCCGTGCTCGCGCTGTCCGCGCAGGACGCGCCCGTCGCGTCCGCGACGCCCGACGCCGCCGCGCTGCAGGCCGAGTTCGACGCGCTCAAGGCCGAGTACGGCAAGTACGGCGAGGAGTTCTGGAAGTCGCTCACTCCCGGCGCCGACGGCAGCCTGCAGCTCACGGATGAGCAGGAGAAGCGCATGCCGGACACGGTGTACGGCCCGCGCTTCCTCGAGCTGGGGATGCGCGCGGGCAAGACGCCGGCCGGAGCGCAGGCGCTGGTCATGGCGCTGCGCACGCTGCAAGGCGACGCCGCGCGTCAGAGCCAGGCGACGGAGCGGCTCGTCACGGACTTCCTCGACTCGCCCGAGCTGGAGCACGCCATGTCGTACTTCGGCGGGCTGCGCTGGTCGCTCGGCTCGGCCCAGGCGGAGGCGCTGCTGCGGCGCGTCGTCGACGGCTCGCCGGTGGCCACGGTGAAGGCCGCCGCCACCTTCGAGCTGGCGCAGGTGCTCATGGATCCGGTGTACGCCAAGGACCAGACCGGCAGCCTGCAATCCACGCCGCGCGGCGACACCGCGCCGGCGCGCGCGCTGCTCGAGTCGCTCGGCACGCAGTTCAAGGACACGCGCTACGCGGGGGAGGCCGCCGCCTACCTCTTCGAGCTCGACCACCTGCAGGTGGGCATGGTCGCGCCGGACTTCGAGTCCACGGACCAGGACGGGACGAAGTTCAAGCTGAGCGACTACCGCGGCAAGGTCGTGCTGCTGGACTTCTGGGGCTTCTGGTGAGGCCCGTGTCGTGGGGAGCTCCCCCACGAGAAGGAGCTCGTGAAGCTCCTCGAGAACGAGCCGTTCGCGCTCATCGGCGTCAACAGCGACGGCGACGCGGCCAAGGTGAAGGAGATCATGGCGCGCGAGGGTCTCACCTGGCGCAACGCCATCGACGGCGACACGAGCGGCCCGTGGGCCTCGGCGTGGAACGTGCACGGCTGGCCCACGCTGTTCCTGATCGACAGGAACGGCGTCATCCGCGAGCGTGACCCGCGCGGCGAGCACATGCTGCCGGCGGTGAAAGCGGTGCTGGCGAGTCCGTAGGCCGCCGGGCGCGGCGCCCCCGGGGCGCCACCGCCGCGCCTCGCGGGGCGCACGGGCGCAGGGCTACAATCGCCCCCTCGCCGTCTGCCCCGCTGGTCGGAGTCCTGCATGCACCGCGCGTCCACGCCCCTCGTCCTCGCAGCGCTCCTGCTCGCGGGCTGCTTCTCGCCGCCCAGCGCCGTGCCCGCCGAGCGCTACCGGGCCGACGCGGCGTGGCTGGCCGAGCCGCCCAGCGCCGTGCCCGCCGAGCGCTACCGGGCCGACGTGGCCTGGCTGGCCGACGACGCGCGCGCCGGCCGCGACACCGGCTCGCCCGGGCTCGAGCAGGCGGCCGCGTGGGTCGCGGAGCAATTCGAGGAGGCGGGCCTGCAGCCGCTGGGCGACGACGGCGGCTGGCTCGAGCGCTTCACCGTGCGCGGCCAGCGCCGGCTCGCGGCGGGGGGCAACGTGCTCGTCGTCGGCGGCACAGCGCTCGAGCTGGGCAAGGAGTGGCGCCCGCTGCGCACGGCGCTCTCGGCCGACGTGCACGCGCCGCTGGTCTTCGCGGGCTACGGCATCAGCGACCCGGAGGGGGGGCGCGACGACTACGCCGGCCTCGAGGTGAAGGACAAGGTGGTCGCGGTGCTGCGCAAGGGCCCGCACAGCGACGACAAGGGCACGCGCTACGCCGCGCAGGACGCCGACGGCAAGGACAACCCGGGCCAGGAGCACATCAGCTTCGCGGGCAAGGTCAATGCGGCCTACCGCCACGGCGCGGCGGCGCTTCTGGTCATCAACGATCCGGCGCACTTCGCGCCGGGCTCGCCCGAGGACGCCCCGCAGCCGTTCACGAGCCTCGGGCCCGGCGGAGAGGGCGGGCGCATCGGCGCGTCGCTGCCCGCCGCCAGCCTCACGGCCGAGGCGGGCGGACGGCTGGGCCTCGACCTCGCCGGCCTGCAGGCGGCGCTGGACCGCGGCGAGCGGCCGACGGCGGGGCTGCTGGAGGGCGTGGCCGGCGAGCTGGGCGTGCGCGCGGAACGGCCGCAGATCGCCACGGCCAACGTGCTCGGCTACCTGCCGGGCGCCGACCCGGCGGTGGCCGGCGAGTACGTGCTCATCGGCGCGCACATGGACCACCTGGGCCTGGGCAGCGCCGACAGCTCGCGCGGCGGCCCGGCGGCCATGGGCCAGATCCACAACGGCGCGGACGACAACGCCTCGGGCACTGCGGGCCTGGTGGAGGTCGCGCGCCTGCTCGGCGCGCGGCGCGGCGAGCTGCGGCGCGGCGTGGTCTTCGCGGCGTGGAGCGGCGAGGAGCTCGGGCTGCTGGGCAGCCGCCACTACGCCGAGGAGCCGGCTTTGCCGCTGGGCGACCTCGTGGCCGTGGTGAACAGGGACATGATCGGCCGCAGCAAGGACGGCTACGTCGCGGTGGAGGGCGTGGGCACGTCGCCCGGCTTCAAGGAGCTGGTCACGAGCGCGCACGACGGCCTCGGCGGCGACGGCCTCGACCTGCACCTCGCCGAGCGGCCCAGCGACAACAGCGATCAGGCCTCGTTCTACGACAAGAGCATCCCCGTGCTGGCCTTCTTCACCGGCCTGCACGACGACTACCACATGCCCAGCGACGACGCGGACAAGATCAACGCCCAGGCGGGCGCGGCCATCGCCACGCTGGCGGGCGAGGTCGTGCGGCGCCTCTCGGAGGCGGACGATCGGCCGTCCTTCACGCGGCCCGGCGCGCCGGCGGCGCAGGTCGCGGCCGCAGGCGATCCGCACGCGCAGTCCGCGGGCGGTCCGGACGCGTCGGCGCCCGTGCCCTACCGCGTGGTCTTCGGCACCTCCCCGGACATGAGCTACCAGCAGGACGACGGCGTGCGCATCGCCTCGGTGCGCAGCGGCACGCCGGCCGAGGCCTGCGGGCTCCTGGCCGGAGACCTCATCGTGGCCCTCGACGACAAGCCCGTGCGCACGCTCGAGGACTACTCGACGCTGCTCTTCAGCCACAAGCCGGGTGACTCGATCACGGTGGGCGTGCGGCGCGGTACCGAGGCGCTCACGCTGACGGCCGTGCTGGCCGGACACAGCGGGCCCAACTGAGCATCCCATGAACAGCATGCTCCGCACCCCCGACCGCCGCCCGACCATCCAGGTGCCCGTGGGCCGGCTGCTCATCGGCAGCGGGAACAAGGTGCGCGTGCAGTCGATGACCAACACCGACACGCGCGACGCCGACGCCACGCTCGCGCAGATCCGCGCGCTGCAGGAGGCCGGCTGCGAGCTGGTGCGGGTCACAATTCCCGACGAGGAGAGCGCGGCCAACATCCCGCTGTTCCTGCGCGGCATGGACGTGCCCTTCATCGCGGACATCCACTTCAACCACCGCATGGCGCTGGCCGCCATCGCCGCCGGCGCGCACAAGGTGCGCATCAACCCCGGCAACATCGGCAGCGAGAAGAAGGTGGCCGAGGTCATGACCGCCGCGCGCGACAAGGGCTGCGCCGTGCGCATCGGCGTGAACAGCGGCAGCCTCGAGAAGGACCTGCTCGAGCGCCACGGCTGGCCCTCGCCCGAGGCGCTGGCCGAGAGCGCGGTGCGCCACGTGGCCTTCGCGCGCAAGTACGGCGTCGAGAAGATCATCGTCTCGATCAAGAGCACCGACGTGCAGAGCTGCGTGGAGGCCAACACGCTCTTCGGGGCGCAGAGCGACGTGCCGCTGCACGTGGGCATCACCGAGGCGGGCGACATGCAGTACGGGCCGGTGAAGTCGGCGGCCGGCATCGGCGCGCTGCTGCTGCGCGGCATCGGCGACACCATCCGCGTCTCGCTCACCGCGGACCCGCTGCTCGAGATCCCGGTGGCCTACGACATCCTCAAGTGCACCGGCGTGCGCGTCATCTCGCCCGAGATCATCGCCTGCCCCACCTGCGGCCGCATCGACATCGACCTCGAGAAGATCGTGACCGAGGTCAAGCAGCGCCTGGGCAAGTGCACGCTGCCGGTGAAGATCTCCGTGCTCGGCTGCGCCGTGAACGGGCCGGGCGAGGCGCGCGAGGCGGACATCGGCATCGCCGGCGGCAAGGGCGAGGGCCTGCTCTTCCGCAAGGGCCAGACCGTGCGCAAGGTGCGCGAGGACCAGATCGTGGACGCGCTCATCGAGGAGATCGCGGCCATGGAGGCGGAGCGCGAGGCGGCCGGCGGACCGCGCGCGCCGGAGCCGGCGGCCCGGTGAAGCGCGGGGGCCCGGCGTCGCGCCTGCTGCTCGGGCTGCTGCTGCCGCTGGCGCTGCTGGTGACGCCGGCGGCGGCGCAGCAGAAGGGCTTCGGGGCGTCGCAGGATCCACTGACCACGCACGTCACCGCGCCGTCCGCGCCCGCTCCGGCCGGCGGCGACTTCGAAGTCGAGGTGCAGCTCACGATCGCCCCGACGTGGCACCTGTACGCGCACGACTTCGTCGGCGAGGGCACGGTCACCACGCTGAGCCTGGACGCGACGCCCGGCCTGACGCTGAAGGACGTGCGCTACCCGGCGCCCACGGTGGTCAAGGTCGAGCCCATCACGAAGGAGACGCTGCGGCTGCTCGAGGGCACGGTGGAGTTGGTGGCCGTGCTGCACGTCGCGCCGGAGCACGCGTCGGGGCCTGCCAAGGCCTTGCTGCGCCTCACGTACCAGCCCTGCACGGACCAGGAGTGCCTCTTCGAGACCGAGCGCGAGCTGCCCATCGGGTTCGAGGTGGTCGCAGCGGCTGCGGGCCCGGCGCCCGCGGCGGCGAAGAAGGGCTTCGGCTCGGTGCAGGATCCGCTCACCGCCAGCGCCGTCGGGCCCACGGAGCCCGTCGCCGCCGGCAGCGACCTCGAGGTGAAGGTGCGGCTGGCTGTCGAGGCGCCCTGGCACCTCTACGCGCACGACTTCACCGGCACCGGCACGTCCGTGGCGCTGAGCCTCGACGAGACGCCCGGGCTGGCGCTGAAGGACGTGCGCTACCCGCCGCCGTCGGTGGTGAGGTACGAGCCGATCACGCAGGAGACGCTGCGCCTGCTCGAGGGCAGCGTCGAGCTGGTGGCCGTGCTGCACGTCGCGCCGGAGCACGCTCCCGGCAGCGCGAAGGCGGTCCTGCGCCTCGAGTACCAGACCTGCACGGACCAGAAGTGCCTCATGCCGGCGGAGCTGGAGCTGCCGGTGGCCTTCGAGGTGCGCGCGGCGGCGGCGGGCGAGGTCACGGCGCCGCCGGCCACGACGTCCGCGCCGCCGGCGGGCAGCGGCGGCAACCTGCAGGACGATTTCTCGCGCGCACTGAAGGAAGGCGCGGTGGGGCGCTTCCTGTGGCTGTGCATCGCGCTGGCCTTCGTCTCGCTGCTGACGCCTTGCGTGTTCCCGATGATCCCCATCACGGTCTCGTTCTTCGCCAAGCGCGCGGAGGGCGGGGGCAGCGGCGCGAAGTACGCGCTGGCCTACGGCGGCGGCATCGTGGGCACGTACACCGGCTTCGGCGTGGGGATGGCGGCGCTGCTGGGGGCGAGCAGCCTGCAGTCGCTGGTCACGAACCCCTGGGTCAACCTGGCCATCGCCACGCTCTTCGTCTTCTTCGGCCTGTCGCTCATGGGCTTCTACGACCTGCGACCGCCGGCCTTCCTGGCGCGCACGGCGGAGAAGGGGTCGGCGGGCGGGCAGAGCTACCTGTCGGTGCTCGTGATGGGCTTCGTATTCACCGTCACGGCCTTCACCTGCACGGCGCCCATCGTGGGCACGCTGCTCGTGGCGCTCACCACGGGTGGCTCGCTGCCGCTCATCGTGCTGGGCATGCTGGTCTACTCGGTGGCCTTCGCGCTGCCCTTCGTGCTGCTGGCCCTGTTCCCCGGGGCGCTGCACGCGCTGCCCGGCGCGGGCGGGTGGATGATCACGGTGAAGGCCGTGATGGGCTTCGTGGAGCTGGTCGCCGCGCTGAAGTTCCTCTCGGCGGCGGACCTCGTGTGGAACCTGCAGTTCCTGCCACGGACTTCGATGCTGCTGCTGGCGACGCTGCTCATGGCGGCGCTGGCGCTGTACCTGTTCGGCGCGTTCCGGCTGCCGCACGACGTGCCCACGCCGCGCCGCGCGGTCTCGGGCCGCACGTTCGTGGCGCTGCTGGCGCTGCTCTCGGCTCTCTATTTCGCGGGCGGACTCACCGGGCGGACGCTCGACACGTGGACGGAGTCCTTCCTGCCGCCGGCGGGCTACGGCGCGGGCAAGGACGGCACGGCGCACGAGCTCATCGCCTGGAACGAGGACCTCGAAGCGGCCAAGGCCGCCGCCGCCGCACAGGGCCGCCCGCTGTTCATCGACTTCACCGGCGTCACCTGCAACAACTGCCGCAAGGTGGAGAAATCCATCTTCGCCGACCGGCGCTGCGCCGACGCGCTGGCCGCGAAGGCCGTGCCGGTGCGCCTGTACACCGACCGGCGCTCGCCGTCCGACGTGAAGGCCCGCGACGCCGGCAACCGCGCGCTCATGGAGCAGCTGGGCTCGGTGACGCTGCCGCTCTACGTCCTCATGTCCGCCGACGGCCGGATGCTGCGCTCGATGGGCTATGACCCGTCCTTCACCGTGCAGGACTTCATCGACTTCCTGGAGATGCCGCGATGACCCGCAAGAAGAACGCCGCGCCGGACGGCGCCACCGCGCCGCGCGCCTGGTCCGCCGCGCTCGACGGCCACGGCGCGCTGCCGCGCTGCGTGGATTTCGCGGCGGCGGAGGCGGCGGTGCGCAGGCTGCTGGCCGCCATCGGCGAGGACCCGCAGCGCGAGGGCCTGCGCGAGACCCCCAGCCGCGTGGCGCGCATGTACTCGGAGGTGCTGGCCGGCGCCGACGCCGACCCGGCGCGCCACCTGGCCACCGCCTTCGCGGAGGACCACCACGAGATGGTGCTGGTCAAGGACATCCCCTTCGAGTCGCTGTGCGAGCACCACCTGCTGCCCTTCACCGGCAAGGCGCACGTGGCCTACGTGCCCAATGGGCGCATCGTCGGCCTCTCCAAGATCGCGCGCGTGGTGGAGGAGTTCGCGCGGCGGCTCCAGGTGCAGGAGCGTCTGACCTCCCGCATCGCGGACACGTTGTGGGAGCGGCTGGGCCCCGAGGGCGTGGGCGTCGTGCTCGAGGCCACGCACACCTGCATGACGATGCGGGGCATCCGCAAGCCAGGCTCGGTGATGGTCACGTCGGCCGTGCGCGGTACCTTCAAGGCCCGCCACGAGACGCGCGCCGAGTTCATGAAGCTGATCGGCCGGTAGAGGTCGCGCGGGCAGCGACGGGCCTCGCCACCGGCCCCGTGTGCGGGCGAGCCCCCGCAGTGTCCGCGACTGCCGCTTGACCGCCTCGGCGAGCCTGCCGGGCCGGTTCCGGGCCCGCCGCTGCGGTAGGCAGCCGTGGATGACGCGTTGTGCCCTGGCGGTTGCCGGGGGTCGTGCCCGGGCCGCTGCCGGCCGGCGATGCGGCCGGCAATCCTAGGCGTGGCATGGCGAAGGGTCGTATACTTGCCACTTGCGAGTCCTCGTCTCTTCCCGCGGTCGCGGCTGCCAGACCCACCCCCCGAAGGGGTCTGGCCTTTCCGGTCCGAGTCCGCCCGATGGCGCGCGGGACTCCTCCCCGAAGCACAGTCCCATCCCGCCTCACTCTCCGAGGGCCCGTTCCATGCGAAATGTTCCACGCATCGCATTGGCGATCGTGCTGTCGACCGCCGGCGCTCTCGCCGCGGTCAAGGCGCTGACTCTCTCCGAGCTCATGTCGATCACGACGGACGCCGCACACGTCAGGATCGTCGCCAAGAGCACCTTCCGTATGGACTACCCGCTGGCGGGCGCGGTGTGGACGAAGCTCTCCGTGGTGGGTGAGTCGCTGCGCACGGGCGAGCCGGTGAAGACCGACCTCGTCTTCATGGGCAGCCACGACCCGAACGACCGCTATGGCGTGAGCGAGGAGCCGACGCTGCAGGACACGCGCCTCGGCGGCGAGGCCGTCATCTTCTGGTGGGACGACCCGGACATGCCGGCCGTCGGCGGCGGGCATCGCATCTTCGATCTCTCGGGCGTCTACCGCATCGAGCCGGGCTTCGGCACGCCGGTGGTCATCGGCAAGGGCGACGGCTTCGCGTGGAGCGAGAACGTCAAGCTCTCCGACGCGGGCGACCAGGTCCGCAAGACGCACCTCGAGCTGCTCGCGGCCCAGCAGGCCGCCGGCGGGAAGTGAGGTCGCCATGAAGACCCTGAACACCATCTTCGCGACCGCGGCCCTGGTGGGCGCCGGCCTGGCCGTCGCCGCTCTCTCCAGTCCGGTGGAGACGGCCGCCTTCAACCCCCTGGGCGGCAGCCTCGGCCAGTCGCAGCGCGACTTCCGCGTGGACAACAACTTCACCGACCCGAGCGCGAACAACAACACCACGCCGCACGTGAACTTCCCCGGCGCGCTCGGCGCGGTCATGGCCATCTGGAAGGGCCACGTCGAGTGGAGCAGCGAGCCTTACGCCGGCAACGGCCTGGGCGACGGCGTGTCGAGCAACCCCGTGCTCGGCAGCGGCGGCGCGAACTTCGACAACATCTTCCAGGGCACGGCCACCGCGCCCGGCGGCGCGAACGGCAACGTGCACAGCGAGCTGGCGGGCAGCAGCGGCAGCACGCTGGCCTTCACGCTCAGCCCCATCAGCGACGGCTGGCAGATCCAGTACCTCAGCAGCTGGACCTGGCAGGACGGCCCGGGCTCGGTGACCGGGGGCATCGACCTGCAGGGCGTGGCCTGCCACGAGATCGGCCACTCGCTGGGCCTCGACCACTCCAACGTGCCCGGCGCGACCATGCAGCCGGCCATCAGCGGCTCGGGCGTGAGCGAGCGCAGCATCGAGTCGGACGACATCCTCGGCGTCCAGTCCGTCTACGGCGTCAAGTCCGCCAGCAAGCCGCACATCGGCTCGCTGGCCGGCAGCACGCAGATCGGGCAGACGCTCATCATCAACGGCAGCAACTTCACCGTCGGCAACACCAACGAGGTGTGGTTCACCAAGCTGGCCAGCGACGGCATGCCGGTGAAGGTGCTCAACGTGAACAGCGTGAGCGGCAACTCGGTCAGCGTGACCATCCCGGCCAACGTGCAGGACGGCGAGGTCATGGTGAAGAACAACGGCACCGGCTTCGCCAACCTGTCGAATGCCTTCCCGATCGACATCAGCGCCGGCAGCGGCGATCCGCCGGTCGTGACGAGCATCGATCCGACGACGGGCCCGGCGGGCGGCTTCACGCAGGTGGCGATCACGGGCACGGGCTTCACGGGCACCACCTCGGTGACCTTCGGCGGCGTGCAGGCCGAGTCGTTCACGGTCAACTCGAACACCTCGATCACGGCCGTGACGCCGCCCGGGGCGTTCCTGACGCAGGTGGACGTGACGGTGACCGACAGTGACGGCGCCGGAACGCTGGCGCAGGCCTACATCTACCTGTTCAACCCGGCCATCGACGTGGACACGGTCACGCCCGACAACGGGCCCACGACGGGCGGCACGCCCGTGGTGGTGAGCGGCGCCTCGGCGCTGGGCATCACCAGCGTGGAGTTCGACGGCGTGCCCGCCACCGACGTGGAGGTCATCTCGGCCACGGAGGTGGCTGCGACGGCTCCGCCGCACGCGGCGGGCACGGTCGACGTGACCGTGAACGGCGGCGCGGACACGATCCCCGGCGGCTTCACCTACCTGAACGACGGCGCGTTCATCGACATCGGGCCGGGTCTCGCCGGCTCGCTGGGCGTGCCGCTGCTCAGTGGCTCGGGCGACCTGACGCCCGGCAGCCCCACGGGCTTCTCGCTGGACCTGACGAGCGCCAACCCGAGCTCGCTCGCGGTGCTGTTCGTGAGCCTCACCCAGGCCGCGGCACCCTTCAAGGGCGGCACTCTGTACACGCTGCCCATCCTGCTGCAGCTCAACCTCGCCACCGATGGCCTCGGCCAGCTCTCGCTGCCGGCGCAGATCGCGGTCGGCACGCCGCCGGGCACGTCCTTCGTGCTGCAGTTCTGGATCGCGGACCCGGCGGCCATCCACGGCGCCTCCGCCTCCAACGGTCTCAAGGTCGTCACGCCTTGAGGATCGCTCTCTCGTCTTCCTCCCGAATCCGCCGGTCCGTTCGCGGCGGCTAGCTGGTGTCTTTCCTCTCTCCTCCTCCCCTGTCCGGACCCCGGAGACCACCCATGCGATTCCCGAAGATCGCCGCGGCCGCCCTCGGCGCGGCGGTGCTGGCCGTGCCCGTCGCGGCGGCCATCAAGGCGATGACCCTCAAAGAGCTGATGGGCATCACCACCGACACCGCCCTCGTGCACATCGTCGACAAGACCACCTTCCGCAGCGACTGGCCGGTGAGCGGCGTGGTGTGGACCAAGCTGACCGTGCAGGGCGAGTCCCTGCGCACGGGCGAGCCGGTGACGACCAGCGTCTGCTTCCTGGGCAGCCACGATCCGCGCGACGACTACGGCACCAGCGAGATGCCCTCGCTGCAGGACACGCGCGTGGGCGCCGACGCCGTGGTCTTCTTCACGCACGACGCCGACAGCCCTGGCCAGATGAACACGGTCGGCGGCCTGGCGGGCGTGTACCGCGTCGAGCAGGGCTTCGGCGAGCCGGTGGTGATCGGCAAGGGCGAGGGCTTCGCCTTCGCTGACAACATCAAGCTGACGGACGCGCGCGCGCTCGTCCTCAAGACGCACCTCGAGCTGCAGGCCGACCAGGCCGGCGGCGCGGGCAAGTGAAGGAGGCCCACGTGAAGACCCTCAGCAGGATCCTCGCGGCGGCCGGCCTCGCCGGCAGCGTCGCCCTCGTCGCCTCGCTCTCGCAGCCCGTGCAGACCGCCGCGTTCAGCACGATCGGCGGCAGCCTCGGCACGCTGCAGCGCGACTTCCGCGTGTTCAACAACTTCACCGACGCCACGGCCAACAACAACACCACCCCGCAGACCGCCTTCCCCGGCCAGCTGGGTGCGGTCATGGCCATCTGGAAGGGCCACGTCGAGTGGGCCTCGGAGCCCTACGCCGGCACCGGCGCCTGGGACGGAGCCTCGAGCAACCCCGTGCTCGGCAGCGGCGGAGCCAACTTCGACAACACCTTCCAGGGCACGGCCACCACGTCGGGCGGCACCAACGACAACGTCCACAGCGAGCTGGCGGGCAGCTCCGGAGGCGTCCTGGCCTTCACCGAGACGCCCATCAGCACCGGCTGGCGCATCTTCTACTACAGCTCCTGGACCTGGCAGGACGGGCCGGGCTCGGTGTCCTCGGGCATCGACCTGCAGGGCGTGGCCTGCCACGAGATCGGGCACACGCTCGGCCTCGGCCACAGCTCCGTGGGCGGCGCGACGATGTTCGCCTCGATCAGCGGCACCGGCACCGGCCAGCGCAGCATCGAGGCCGACGACATCGCCGGCATCCAGTCGATCTACGGCGTGAAGTCGGCGACCAAGCCGCACATCGGCTCGCTCGGCGGCAGCAAGGACATCGGCGGCAACCTGATCATCAACGGCAGCAACTTCACCGCGACCGACAACGAGGTGTGGTTCACCAAGGCCAGCGGTGACGGCGTGCCGGTGAAGGTCCTGGCGGTGCCCAGCACGGCCGGCGGCACGGTCATCAACGTGACGGTTCCCGCCGGCATCATGGACGGCGACGTCCTGGTGAAGGCCCTGGGCACCGGTGGAGCGTCCCTGTCGAATGCCTGGCCGATGGACATCGGCGCGCCCGCGGGCGACCCGCCGGTGGCGGTCAGCATCAACCCGACCAGCGGTCCGGCCGGCGGCTTCACGCCGGTGACGATCACCGGCACGGGCTTCACGGGCGTGACGCAGGTCACCTTCGACGGGGTGCCGGCGGAGTCGTTCACGGTCAACAGCAACACGCAGATCTCGGCGGTCACGCCGCCGGGCACGCTGCTGGCGGCTGCTGACGTCACCGTCTCCGATCCGGAAGGCAGCTCCACGCTGACCGACGCCTACATCTACATGTTCAACCCGAACCCCGCGATCAGCGCCGTGACCCCGAACGTCGGCGGCATCGCCGGCGGCACGGAGGTCACCATCACGGGCGCCTCGGTGGTGGGCGTGACCAGCGTCACCTTCGGCGGCGTGCCGGGCACCAACCTCGAGATCGACAGCGCGACCCAGCTCACGGTGGTCACGCCGGCGCACGCTCCGGGTGCGGTGGACGTCACGGCCAACGGCGCGGGCAGCTCCACGATCGTCGGCGGCTACACCTACGTGGACACCGGCTCCTTCGTGAACCTCGGCCCGGGCAAGGGCGGTGTGCTGGGCGTGCCGGTGCTCTCCGGCACGGGTGACCTCTCGGCCGGCAGCGGCACGGGCTTCACCCTGCAGCTGAGCAACGCCTTCCCCATGCAGCCGATCACGCTGTTCGTGTCGCTCAGCGCGGGCTCCGTCCCCTTCAAGGGCGGAACCTTCATCCCGGTGCCGATCATCACCTCGCTGTCCTTCACGTCCGACGTCTTCGGCGGCCTGACGCTCCCCGCCGCGATGCCGGCCGGCACCCCGTCGCTGAGCTTCGTGCTCCAGTACTGGTGCGCCGACCCCATCGCCACCTTCGGCTTGAGCGGCAGCAACGGCCTGCAGTGCATCATGC
>DASUFI010000102.1:0-24115 GCA_036274635.1 Planctomycetota bacterium | reverse complement strand
CCAGCGCCAGGGCAAAGGGCGTGCCCGGCGCCAGCAGTCCTTCGCCGTCGAGCTCCGGCGTGCCGGCGCCGGCCAGCGCGTGACCGACGTCGGTCCACAGGAAGTCCGGCTGCACGAGCCGCGCCGTGCCGAGATCTCCCGTGAAGGTCGCCGGCGCGCCGATGAGCGCGTCCATCCGGCCGTCGCCGTTCGTGTCGCCCGGCGCCGCGACGGCCGACCCGAAGCCGTCCTCGAACTGCGAGCCGGCCAGGCCGAGCAGCACGCCGTCGTCGACGCCGGAGAGAAGCAGCGCACTGCCGGTCTGCGCCGGGAACTGGAATCCGGGCGAGCCGACGAGCAGGTCCGGCACGCCGTCGACGTTCGCATCGCCGGGGCCGGCGAGGGATTGCCCGAGGAAGCCCTCGTTGTTCGCGCCGAAGACATTCGTCAGCAGCTGCCCGTCGGCGCCCGAGTAGACGCGCAGCGCGCCGCTGGAGCCGTTGCCCGAGCAGCTCTCGCCAGGCACGCCCACCGCGACGTCGGGCGTGCCGTCGCCGTCCACGTCGCCGACGCCCGCGACCGCGCTGCCGAAGTGGTCGCCCGTGTCGCCGTTGCACGACAACGGAGCCAGCTCGTGCAGCAGGGCCCCCGTGGCGCCGGAGAAGAGCTGCGCGCGGCCCGAATTGGTGGCCAGCATGTCCGCGAGAGGCGTGCCGATGGCCACGTCGGGGACGCCGTCGCCGTCGAGGTCGCCCACGCCCGCGACCGCTGAGCCGAACTGGTCGCCGGCCGCGGCGCCCTCCCAGCTCGCCAACAGGGCGTACGTGCCTCCGGCCAGGATCACCACCTGGCCGCTGTCGGCGCCGACGCCGTCGTGGCGCGGCGCGTCGATGAGCAGGTCGTGCAGCCCGTCGCCGTCGACGTCGCCCGCGTCGGCCAGCGCGCGCCCGAACTCGTCGGCGCTCGCGCTGCCGGGCAGCTCGGCCAGCAGCCCCGTGGCCAGGGAGTAGAGGCGCACCGCGCCGCCGTTGGGGTAGCCCACGTCCGAGCGCGGAGCGCCGACGAGCAGGTCGACGAAGCCATCGCCATCCTGGTCGCCGACGCCCGCGAGCGCGGCACCGAAGCGGTCGCCGGCCGCCGCGCCGTCGAACGTGCGCACCACCGCGAAGTTGGCGCCGTCGTGCACGGTCACGCGACCCTTCTCGGCGGCCACGCCCGGCGCGCCCACGGCGATCTCCGGCGCGCCGTCCCCCTGAACATCGCTGAGGGTCGCGAGCGCGGCGCCGAACTGGCCCCCCGTCGCGGTGCCCGCCGCGCCCGGCCCGTGCGGCGCCGGCTGCACCAGGAGGTTGGTCAGGGTCGCCACGGCTCCGCCGAAAAAGGAGTCCGCGGAGAACACGCCGAAGCCGAAGCTGCTGCCCGCCGACACCTCGAGCACCAGCTGGCAGCCGAAGCAATCGCCGGCGACGTATTGCATCCCGCGATCGTCGAACGCAACAAGGTAGTCGTAATCGGGGCCGGCCTTGTCGAAGTTCTCGACGTCGTAGTCGACGACGAGGACGAGGTCGTAGGGCGCCACGCTCATGAACGAGGCCACGGAGCTGGCGCAGCAGCTGGCATCGGGGCCATGGATGATCATCGCGAAGGGCGAGACGCTGCCGCTGCCGGTGCCGGTCGCGCTGAAGGTCCAGGTGAACTGGCCGAACTGCGCGCGCGCCGGGCCGGCGAGCAGGACGAGACTGGCGAGGAGCGCGAGACGACGGACCGACGTGTGCGCGAGCATGGCCTCTCCCTTGGCCGGGCCTGCACAGCCGTGATGTCCCGGCCGGGTCACATCATGCCACCGCGGGGCGGACCGGGGACTCCGCACCGAGCCCGGCATGCGGCGCGCCACGGCCCGCGAGTCGGGCGCCGCGCGGCCGCTCAGGGGAAGTCGGCGTGCAGGGCGTTGCTGGCCGCGAGGCCCTTGGGGCCGGCGGCGTCCACGAGCCACATCTGCAGGTAGAGCTGCGTGCCCGGAGGAATGCCGGCCGGCTGGTGCACCGCGAGCTCGAGCTTGGAGGCTGAGCTGACCAGGCCGGTGAGCAGCAGGTCGGGATCGGGCACCATCACACCCCCCTTGAAGGGCGCGGCCAGGGCCTGCAGGCCGATCACAAGTGTCGTGGGCTTGCCAGGCGCCGTCGAGCTGAGCGTCAGCTTGAGCGGCCAGCCCTCAAGGAGCAGGCCCTGACCGGCGAGCTGTGGGAGGCCGGCGCTGCCCGCGAGCGCATGGCCGAGGTCGGTCCACAGGAAGGCCGGGTGCACCGAGTGCACCGAGCCGGGCCCGATGATCTGCAGCTCCGGCCGGCCGACGAGCAGGTCGGGCAGGCCGTCGCCGTCCGTGTCGCCGGCGCCGGCGACCGCGGCGCCGAAGAAGTCCCCGGGCGAGTCGCCGTGCAGGCCGAGCAGCAGGTGGCCGTCGCCGCCGTCGAGCAGCAGCGCCTTCCCCGTTTGCGCCGGGACCACGGCCAGCGGCGAGCCGACCAGGATGTCGGGCACGCCGTTGCCGTCCACGTCGCCAGGACCGGCCAGCGCGACGCCGAGGTTGGCGCCCACGTCCGCGCCGTTGAGGTGCCAGAGCTCGTGAGCGTCGGCGCCCGAGAAGAGCCACAGCGAGCCGCCTTCGGCGTAGCCGATGCAGTCATCTCCCGGCGCGCTCATCACCGCGTCGGGCACGCCGTCGCCGTCCACGTCGCCGACCGACGCGACCGCGGTGCCGAACTCGTCGCCGGCGTCGCCGTTGCATGGCAGCTGAGCGAGGTCGTGCAGCACGGCACCCGTGGCGCCCGAGATCATCTGCGCCAAGCCTGAGTCCTTCGCCAGCACGTCGGCCTTGGGCGAGCCGATCAGCAAGTCGGGCACGCCGTCGCCATCCACGTCCCCGAGCCCGGCCAGCGCGGAGCCCAGCGTGTCGCCGGGCAGGCCGTCCCACGCGCCCAGCAGCGCGCCGGTGGCGCCCGACAGCAGCTCCGCGCGGCCCGAGTCGGTGCCCGTGCCGTCGTGCTGGGGTGCGCCGATGAGCAGGTCGTCCACGCCGTCGCCGTCCACATCGCCCGGACTCACGAGCGCACGGCCGAAATGGTCGCCGGCGCCCGCGGCGGCGGCGAGCACCGTGTCCAGCAGCGCGCCGGTGAAGCCCGAGTACAGGCGCGCGGCGCCGGCATCGTGGCCGGCGATGTCCATGTCCGGCGCGCCCGCGAGCAGGTCGACGACGCCGTCGCCGTCGAGGTCGCCCACCACCGCCAGCGAGGAGCCAAGATGATCGCCGCTATTCACGCCGACCAGTGTGCGCACGACGGCCAGGTTGGACCCGTCGTGGGTCGTGACGCGGCCCTTGCTGCCGGCCGCGAGCGGCGCGCCGACGGCCACCTCGGGCACGCCGTCGCCATTGAGGTCGGCGAGCGCCGTGAGCGCCGCGCCGAACTGCCCGCCGACGTCGACGCCCGGGGCCGTCAACTCGCCCGGCGCCGGCTGCACCAGCAGATGCGTCAGCACAGCCTGGGCCGGTCCGAAGACGCAGTCGAACGAATGCACGCCGAAGCCGAAGGTCGCGCCCGCCGGCACCTCCAGCACCAGCTGGCAGCCGAAGCACTGGCCCGAGACCATCGTCTCCTCTCCGTTGACGATCGTGACCAGGTAGTCGGCGCTGGAGCCGCCCTTGTCCTGGTTCGTGACGGTGTAGTCGGCCGAGATCAGCAGGTCATAGGGCGCCACCGAGGTGAAGGCCGCGGTCGAGCCGCCGCTGCAGAAGCTGCCGTCGGCCCCGTCGATGGTCATCGTGGTGGGTGTCACGTTGCCCCCGCTGCCGGCGCCGCCCGGGGAGAAGGTCCACCCGAACTGGTCGAATTGGGCGGCGGCAGCACCCGCGAGAACGAGCAAGGCGAAACCAGACACGCCACGACGCAGGCAAGCGACCATGGGGGCACTCCTTCTCCGGGAAGCAGGCCCTTTCCGCGGCCTGTGCGCCCCATTATGCCTGCTTGCGCCTGCGCCGGGGCTTGACGGGCGCCCTTCCGGAAGAGGACATTGGCCCCTCGATCGCGGCGCCCGAAAGGGCGTTGTCAGTTCTTGCAAGGCCACGGTGACGCGGGGTGGAGCAGTCCGGTAGCTCGTCGGGCTCATAACCCGAAGGTCGCAGGTTCAAATCCTGCCCCCGCTACCAAGCCTCGAGACGAAGCGGATCCATCCCGGGCGCGCGGTTGGGTCCACCGGCCCCATCTCGGCCGAGGGTCGCGAGGAGAGTTGCTGGTGCCCGCCTCCCCCTCCTGCGGTGGTCGCGGTCTTCCTGCTCGGGGTCTTCCTGAGTTACGGCACGGTGATCGACCCGAAGCAGCCCCTGGTCGAGCTCACCGTGCAGCACGAGGTGCGCCTCGCGCGCGGCGGTGAGCGCGACGAGGTTCGTCCGTCGAAGTTGAGGAGATGGAGCCGTATCTCTGATCGCCGTCGTGTCGAGGTCTTGCCGGTTTGCGCGGCCCCGATAGGCTGCTGGCTCACCTGTCTTTGATCCGTGAGCGACGTCGAAGCTGGAGGAGTTCCCATGCTCGAACATCCACAGGCGCGACTCGGACTGTCATGCTTGCTCTTCTGCCTCGCCGCGCGGGGAGCCGCGGGCCAGCAGTTCCAGCAGCAACCCGGCCTCCTGCCCGTCCCGACGGACTACTGGACCGAGGCCGTCACGCCGGTGGATGCCGACGAGGACGGTCGCTGGGACGTGCTGTTCGTGCACGCCAACGGCTGGTCGGTGCCGGGCGACTTCGGAGCGACGGGAACGTTCCCGCTGCCTCCGATCCTGCTGCTCAACACCGGCACGAGCGGCGGCAATCCCGTCTTCGTCGACGCGACCTCGTCCTATCTGCCTTCCGGCCTGACCATGCATGGCAAGGGCGCGTCGGTGGCCGACTTCGACGCTGACGGGCACGACGACATCGTGCTGGCCAGCGCCTTCGGAGCCAGACAGCACCTGCTGATGAAGCAACCGGGCACGCTGGAGTGGGTCGAAGAGAGCGGCAGGCTCCCGCCCCTGTTCCTCAATTGCTTCAGTGCAGGCGTGGGAGACCTCGACGACGATGGAGACATGGACATCGTCTTCACCGATGCCGGCCCGCAGTCCTTTTCCGGGCCGGGGGGCAAGGCGCGCCTGATGATCAACGACGGAAACGGCTACTTCACCGAGCAGGCGACGTGGCTCAATGCCGTGAACAAGGTCGGAGCCCAGAACGCCAAGATCTTCGACATCGACAATGACTTCGACCTCGATGTGATCATCGACGGCAAGTCGCCCCAGACGCAGGTCTACTTCAACGACGCGCAGGCCCACTTCACCGTGGACACCACCGTGATCCCCTCCGCCAGCAGTTCCACCTACGAGGCCGAATGGGGAGATCTCGACGGCGACAGCGATCTCGACGCGGCCTTCATGGGGGTGAGCGGTTTCACCGATGGCACGCTCCAGAACTTCCTGAGCGACACGGGGACGCTTTCGTTCGCTCTCACCAGCACCACGCTGACCGGCGTACCAGCCAGCCAGGACGACAACGAGTTCGTGCTCATCGACGCCGACGACGATGGCGACATGGACGTGATCACCGTCTCGCTGTCGGGCCAGCAGGAAAAGCTGTACTTCAGTTCCGGCGTGTTCGGCCCGGGGTTCCTGAACTGCACCCCCGGGCTTGGCTTCACCCAGATCACGGACTCGAGCCTCGACATGTGCATGGCGGACTTCGACGGCGACGGCGACTACGACGCGATCACCGGACAGGGCGAGAGCGGCAACTTCACCGACCGTTACTACCGCAACACGGGTCCGGCCGACACGCTGCCGCCGCGCATCGGGCGCGTTCAGGCCGCGCCGGTGACGGTGACGCTGGCCACGATCACGTCCGGCGGGCTCGTGCGCCACGCCTGGATCCAGGACTCCGTGTGGGACGACGGGCGGACGTTCGAGACCGCCCGGCTGCTCATGGACACGGACAAGCTGGGCGAGACCGGCTCCAGCTCGGCCGCCATGTCCCACATCGGCGGCCAGATCTTCCGCGGCCTCGTGCAGCCGGCGCCGGCTTCGACGGGGCTCGTCGGCATGCACGTGGACTACCGCATCCAGGCGAGCGACCCGTACGACAACACGTCCGTTTCCGGCCCCGAGAGCTTCGTGGTCTGCGGCGCCGAGAGCTATGGGCCCGCGGGATCGCTGGCGCTCGCCGCGGGCGGCGACCCGGTCCTGGGGGCCAGCTTCGCGGTCACCGTGAGCGGCGGCCCGCCCGGCCAGCCCGGCCTGATCGCCGTGGGAGCGGCGCGCGCGAGCCTCTTCGGCGGCACGCTTCTCGTCGATCCGGGACAGATGCTCCTCTTCCCGCTGGCCTTCGACGGCACCGGCGCGGTCAGCCTCGCGGCGATCCTGCCGGGCGACGAGGCCTTCGCGGGCGTCGTGCTCGACCTGCAGGCCTTCGCCCTGGATCCCTCGAAGCCCCACGGCATCGGCGCGGCCTCGAACGGCCTCGAGATCGCCCTCTGCACGCCGTAGCCGCCGGGCTCCGGCGCCGGTAGAAGCTGACGCGCCAATCGTCGAAGGACCAGCCGCCGATGCCGACGCGAAGGGCGCCGGGCATCAGCTCCTGCGTCCACGATCGCTCGGGGCGTCGAGGCCGTCCGTGCGCCGTCGCCCGTGGAGCAGCTGCGCCAGGCTCGCCCCCAGCAGGTTGTTGAACATGTCCTCCTGCGTGTCGTACGGATCGTCGGCCCCGACGATGAGCATTCCGTACTCGGGGCCCAGCCGCGCCGTGCTGGCGGCCTCGATGATCTCGTGGACGGCGCCGAGGCCCACGATCACGAGCACGCTCAGCAGGGCCCGGGGTGCACCGCGAAGAGCGAGCCGCTGCTCGAGCGTGCGCGCCACGACGAGCCCGCCCACGACGCCGAAGAAGAAGTGCACGTACCAGTCGTACTGCAGGCCGAGGGGCTTGCGCTGGTACCAGCCGAAGGCGCCCATGTCGTGCGCCAGCAGCCCCACGGCCAGCAAGGCGAAGTGCAGCGGGCGCAGCGCCAGGCGGCGGCGGAGCAGGAAGATCGCCCAGACGATGGGCACCAGGAAGATCGCCGACCAGCGGTACTTGGCGACGCTTCCGCCGGAGAGGGAGATGGCGCAGAAGGCGGCGCTGGCGGCGAAGGCCACGGCGAGGAAGGGGGCGCGCGGGGGCCGGTCGTCGCTGGCATCCGGCGAGGTCTGTGCCAAGCGGCGCGCGGCTCCGGTGAGGCGGCGCGGAGCGTAGCACTGCGCCGCGCGACCCCGGAAACGCGATGGCCAGCCCCTCCGCGCCCAGTCGCGCGAGGAAGCCGGGAGCGGCGACGTGTGACGCGGGCTCGGATCTTGCCGCCGTCATCCGTCCGCGCAGCCATCCGGAGCGCAGCAGGCCGAGGGGGCAGGCGTCGGCGTCCCGCCGCCGTGCGTCTGGATGTCAGCCAGCTTGTGGAACACCTCGACCTCGCGGCCCTCCGGATCCGTCAGCCAGAATTTGTCCTGACGCGCGTAGCAGCACTCCGTTCCGGCCTCGTCCCGGACCACCAGCCCGGCGTCCCCGAGCCGGCGGCGGAAGACGAGCAGCGCCGCCTCGGAGAAGACCTGGATGCCGAGATGGTCCACCTCGCCCCTGCGCGCCGTCGCGCTCGGGGTCAGGGTGAGGTTCAGCGGAGGCTCATCGAGATCGAACTGGACGTAGTCGTCGTGGCGCTTCCGCGGACCGACTCCGAAGAGCGTGGAATAGAAGGCGACGAGGGCAGGCACGCGCTCGGGGTGCACTCGCAGCGAGAGATGGATACGGGCGGCGCGAGATGACATGGGACCTCCGGGGCTCCTTGAAGTGTATTCGCACAAGCGGATATAGTCCAGGCATGCCGAGGAAGACAGCGACCTCGCCCAGCGGACTCCTGGCGGCCTTCGCGGACCCCACGCGTCTCCGCATCCTGAACCTGCTCCACGACGGCGACCTGTGCGTCGGCGACCTCGTGCAGCTCCTCCGCGTGCCGCAGCCCACCGCTTCGCGCCACCTTGCGCACCTGCGTCGCGCCGGGCTGGTGGCGACCCGCAAGGAGGGACTCTGGGTCTTCTACGCGCTGGCGAGGCCCGCCGCGCCCTTTCACGCCAAGCTGATCGAGTGCCTGGCGTGCTGCTTCCGCGAGGTCCCCGAGCTCGCCAGGGACCGCGTGCGAGCCGAGCGGCTGCGAGAGGCCGGCGGCTGCTGCCCGCTTCATGCACCCTGCCGGCCCCCGGCCCGGTCGCGCACGGCTCGCCGGGCGGCGCCCTGCTGCTCATGACCACGGATCCCGGGCCGAGCCCCGCCCCGCACCCGAAGCTCGCGGTGCTCCCGGAGGGCTGGGCGCGGTGCTGGGCGGACTGGATTCAGCGGCGCCGATTCTTGTCCACGATGCCGGCGATGAGGACGACGAAGGCCAGTAGGCGCACGAGCATCACGTAGTGGCGGCTCTCGTCGTCGGGATCCAGCACGGCCAGCAGGGTCCAGTTGAGGGCCAGGATCCAGAAGGTCGCTGCGAGGGCGAGGAACAGCCGCTCCCGGGTGCGGGAGAAGAAGCGCGCGAAGTGCAGACCGGCCACGAGCGCGGCCATCGTCAGGGCGCCCCACAGGAACTCGCGCAGCATCTCAGCCTTCCTCCCGGATCAATCCGCCGATCAGGACGAGCAGACCGGCGAGCGCTGCCGCGCATCGCCAGATCGACAGGTCGACCTCGGGGAAGAGGACGAGGTCCGCCACGAGCAGGACGTTGTTGATGGCGAGGCCGACGAAGGCCAGGCTCAACCACAGGAGCAGGCGCACGCGCACGCGTCGGTAGTCACGAACCAGCAGCCCCGAACACGCCAGGCTCGTCAGCGCGCAGAGCACGTAGATCGTCGCTGGCATCACGGCTCGCGCCTCCTGAGACGGAAGGCCTCGGCAAGGGTCCTGAGCATCGCGTTGCGCATCTGCTCGAGCGACAGGCTGTTCATGAACTTGAGGATGGCCAGCCGGTCCGCCGCGTAGCATCGGCGCAGCTCGGAGACAGCCTCGCCGACCGCCGGCGTCGACGGCTCGAAGCGATAGCTGTCGGGCGAGGGCGACCGCAGCAGCCCGCTGGCCTGCAACCGTTGGAAAGCCTGCGCGGCCGGCTCCAGGGCCCATCGGAGCGCGGTCGCCGCTTCAGCCGGCGTCCAGGCCCGCTTCGGGTCGCCGCTCGCGAGAATCAGGACTTCGAGTGCCTCGAAATTGTGGACGCGCGTGCGCAGCAACTCTTGCACGGTGTCCGGAATCGCGGGTGGCTCAGGGCGATCGGTTGGATCCATGGGCGTGGCTATGGAGGGCGTCGGAATCGCGGCACCCGGTCAGCGAGCCCTTGCGGACGCGGAGGCCCGAGCGTCGCACATCGCCGACGGGGACATCGAGGTCCAACTCGAGTTCCCCAGACTTGGAGATGACGAGCCGCTGGCTGGCGTACACGCTCCGATGGCCGACCATCAGGACGTCGCCCCAAGGAAGACGATCGGGGTGACGATGCCACCACTCCCACCGGTCTCGAGCGTGATCGCCGTGGCCAGTATCGACTTGCTCTCGGCCCACGAGGGCGTTTTCGGACTCGTGGCCTGGCTGCTCATCGACGTGATGGCCGGCGTCGGGCGCCTGACGGGCTGCCTCGAGGCGCCGATAGGGGCGGCCGGACCTCGAGCGACCCCCGCTTGAGGGTGCTGATGAGCAGGGCCGTGTGCTCTGTGCACGGGGGGCTCTTGCCGTCGCCCGCGCGACCATCGACGGAGTCCGGCTCGGCCACGGCATGTCGATCCAGCGGGAGATTGCGGCCAGAGGCCGGCAGCAGCGACGGCGGGAGTTCGAGCCATCGTCGGACGGGCTGACCTGCCAGGGAATGCCTGCGTCGGCTGCGCGTCGGGCAGGCGGAGCAAATCGTTTGACATCAAACAATTTGCGCGCCTAGAGTGCAAGCTCGACTTCGGTCCGGAAGCGGCCGCGCCGATCACCGACGCGGCGATCGACCAGACCTGCACCAGCATGGATGCGGCGAGGATGACCCAGGCCAGGACAACGGCGCGACGCTCCACGCAGCGCACCCCTCGCCATCCAACGACCGGGTCTCCAGAGGGTGATCTCGATCCGGTGCTGGCCTTCATGCAGCTGCTGTGGTCCATCGACCGAGGCATGCGGACGGTCTCGGCCGAGATGCACTCGAAGCTGGGCGTGACAGGTCCCGAACGACTCATCCTGCGAATGGTTGGACGACGTCCCGAGATCTCCGCCGGGCAGCTGGCGCGTCTCCTTCGCCGCCATCCCAGCAGCCTCACGGGCGCGCTCGATCGGCTCACGCGGCGCGGCATGCTCAGCAGCGTGGTCGACCCGAACGACCGACGACGGGTCATCCTGACGCTCACGGCGGCTGGCCGCCGAGTCGACCGCCTCGAGACGGGGACGCTCGAGGCTGCGATGCGACGGACGCTGGCCCGTGTGCCGGCCGGGAGCCTGTCGACCGCGTCGCGCGTGCTGGCCGTGATCGCCGCGGGGCTGACGCCTGACGTGGGCAACCCGTGAGACGGGGCCGGTGGTGCGCGGAGGCGGGCGCGTGAGCGCGGGACGGCGAGCGGCCGTCGCCGTGGTCGTGCTGGTGGGGATCCTGGCGGCAGGCCACGCGATCGCCAACCGCCACGAGCCGGCCGCGGACGGGGGCTCGGCCGGCACGAGCGCCCAGGTCCTCTGGCTCGCGACCGGCGTCGTCGCGCTGCTCTGCGGCTTGCTCGTCGCCTGGGCCGCGCGGGCCGAGCGGCAGGCCTGGTCCGAGGAGCTCCGCGCCGCGCTGCAGGGACGCGCGGCGTCCTCGGAGGCGCAGGCCCTGGTCGCCGGGTTCCGCAGCTACCTCGACACCTTGGCCGACGGGACTCCGGGAGTCGTGCCCCAGCCGTGGACCGCGCGCCGCCTGCGACGGACGCTGCACGAACGGCTCGCGGGCGAAGGCGTGCTGATCGTCGCCAACCGCGAACCCTACCTCCACGAGCGCATGCCGAGCGGGGAGATCCGTGTCCGGCATCCCGCCAGCGGCATGGTCTCGGCGCTCGAGCCGGTCATGCGTGCCTGCTCCGGCGTGTGGGTCGCCCATGGCAGCGGCAGCGCGGACCGCGAAACCGTCGATTCGCAGGATCGGGTGCCGGTGCCTCCAGGCGAGGAGGCGTACGTGCTGCGGCGCATCTGGCTCTCCTCCGAGGAGGAGCGCGGGTACTACTACGGGTTCGCCAACGAGGGACTGTGGCCCCTGTGCCACATCGTCCACACGCGGCCGGTCTTCCGTCGCGACGACTGGGAGATGTACCAGCGTGTCAATCGCCGCTTCTCCGAGGCGGCCTGCGAGGAGGCAGGTCGCGACGACCCGATCATCTTCCTGCAGGACTACCACTTCGCGATGGCGCCACGGCACGTCCGCGAGCTGCTGCCGCGCTCGACGATCCTGAGCTTCTGGCACATCCCGTGGCCCAACGCCGAGCGTCTGGGCATCTGCCCGTGGGCCGCGGAGCTCGTCGCCGGCATGCTGGGCAGCAGCATCCTGGGCTTTCACACCCAGGCCCACTGCAACAACTTCCTCGACGCGGTCGATCGGTACCTGGAAGCACGCATCGACCGGGCGAACAACGCCGTCATGCACCAGGGACGTGCGACGCTCGTCCGTCCGTACCCGATCTCGGTCGAGTGGCCCAACCGCTGGGCGCTTCAGGCTCCCTCAGCCGACCGATGCCGAACGTCCGTCTTCGAAGAGCTGAAGCTCGCTCCCGACGCGCTCCTGGGGATCGGCGTGGATCGCATGGACTACACGAAGGGGATCGAGGAGCGGTTCGCGGCGATCGAACTGCTCCTCGAGAAGTCTCCGGAGTGGCGCGGGCGCTTCACGTTCGTCCAGCTCGCGGCGCCCAGTCGGACACTCCTCGGGGCCTACCGCGAGCTGAACGAGGTCGTCGTGCGCGCCGCCCAACGCGTGAATGGGCGCTTCGCCCGGGGGCGATGGAGTCCCATCGTGCTGCTCCGCGGACACCACGAGCCGCCCGCGATCTTCCGCTTCTACCGGGCTGCGGACCTGTGCTGCGTGAGCAGCCTGCACGATGGCATGAACCTCGTCGCCAAGGAGTTCGTGGCGGCCCGCGAGGACGAGCGGGGCGTGCTGATCCTGAGCCAGTTCACGGGGGCGGCCGGCGAGCTGCCCCAGGCCCTGATCGTCAACCCCTACGACGCCGAGCAGACCGCCGGGGCCATGCGGGCCGCGCTTTCGATGTTGCCGGCCGAGCAGCGGGCCCGCATGCGCGCCATGCGGCAGCACGTGTCGGAGTTCAACGTCTACCGCTGGGCGGGCAGGATGATCGACGATGCCGCGCGCCTCCGCGAGCAGGGCCGAGTCTCGGAATCGCTGGAGGCCCATCTCCGCCGCGAGTCTCCGGAACCCAGAGCCGCCACCTGAAGCTGGCGCTCGGCCGAGGAGGGCGCGCCACCTGGTCGAAGACGTCGAGGACGCGATGTCACCATTCCGGCCGACCGCAATCCCACGGCATGACGCCGGGGTCAGGGATCTCGCTCTGCACGCGCTGACTCGCAACCCGTGCGCGATGGCGGTGTTCTCGCCGAGACCCGAACCGACCCCGATCACTCCCATGACGGCGGCCGCGTCGAGTTCGATGACGGCTCGTGCGACGGCTGGCTGCTCGCCGGCGACAACGACGACTTCTCGATCGGCTACTACAAGAAGAACGACCTGAAATTCCTCGGCAACGCGGCCCGCGATTGGACGACGTGCGACCGCTACTTCGCCTCGATCATGGCCGAGACCTTCCCGAACCGGGTCTACGAGTACGCCGCGCAGACCGATCGCCTCGACAACAGCATGGCGCTGTCCGTGCTGCCGACGAACTGGGACAGCCTCGCGACGGCCGGCTCGGCTTCCGGGTCCCGTGCGTGATCGTCTCGCCCTTCGCGCCCGCGCACCCGTCGCACCTCGAGTTCGAGCACTGCTCGGTGCTGCGGATGATCGAGTGGCGCTGGAGCCTTCCGCCGCTGACCGAGCGCGACGCCACCGCGAACAACCTCGCGCTGGCGCTCGATTTCTCGCTGAATCGCAAGCCCAAGCAGTACAGCGTGCCCGCCGGTCCGTTCGGAGGGATCTGCCCCGGCAGCCTGCCCGGCGGCGACAAGTGGGACTCGTTGATGCAGCTGGCGATCGAGTTCGGGTGGCCGTTCTAACGGCGCTCAGGACTCCCACGCGGCGGGAATCCGGCGGAAGGCGTCCAGCTCACGGCACGAAGGCCAGGAGCAGGAAGGCTGCGAAGAGCACGAGGTGCACGGCCCCCTGCATGATGTTGGTGCGACCCGTCCCGAAGGTGACGGCGCTGACCAGGAAGGTGAGCGCGAGCATGGCGACGTCCTTGGGCGCCAGGCCGAGGACGAGGGGCAGGTCGAAGAGCTGCGAGGCCAGCACCACGACGGGCACCGTGAGGCCGATGCAGGCGAGCGCGGAGCCGACCGCGAGGTTCATGCTGCTCTGGAGGCGGTTCGCCCGCGCGGCGCGCACCGCGGCCCACGTCTCCGGCAGCAGGACCAGGCCCGCGATCACGACGCCGACGACGGCCTTGGGCGCGCCGGCCACCTCGACGGCGTGCTCGATGGTGGGCGAGAGCATCTTGGCCAGCCCGACGACCGCCACCAGGGAGATCACGAGCAGGCCGAAGCTCATCCAGGCCTCGCGCCGCGTCGTCGGCACGGCGTGCGCGTCGGGGTTGGCGGCATCCGCCGCCGGGATGAAGTAGTCCCGGTGCCGCACCGTCTGCACGAAGATGAAGATGGCCCAGAGGACGGCCGAGCTGACGGCCACGAACAGGAGCTGCGAGCTGCTGTAGGTGCCGAGCGGCGTGGTCGTCGTGAACGTCGGAAGGACGAGCACCAGAGCCGCCATGACCATGAGCGCGGCCAGGCCCGCGCCGGCTCCCTCGACCCGGAAGGACTGCTCGCGGTGCGCCAGCCCGCCCAGCAGGATGCAGAGGCCCACGACGCCGGTGCAGATGATCATCACGGCCGCGTAGATCGAATCGCGCGGCAGGACGGCCATGTGCTCTCCGCCCGCCATCATCATGGAGAGGATGAGGGCGGCTTCGATCGCCGTGACGGCCAGGGCCAGGATCAGCGTGCCGAGAGGCTCGCCCACCCGATGCGCAACCACCTCGGCATGGTGCACGGCGACGAGGACGGCCCCGATGAGGGCCGCGCCGCACGCCACCGCAAGCAGCGTGCCCACTCCGACCGCGAGGGCCACGAGCAGCAGGCCGAGGGCCAGCACGGGTGTGAGCCAGCTCAGGACGCGCATGCAGGTCCAGAGGATAGGGCCTGCGAGGCCAGAGTCCACGGCTGGACGGTCTCGCCCACGCGTGAGAGGGCGTGCTGCGGTGAGCCCGTTCCCTGTCCACTCAGCTGCCGGGCGGCCGCCGGAGCAGCCGTCGAGAGCCTCAGGAGTCGGCTTGCGGAGGCGCGATCTCGCTGCGCGCGAGCCCGAACTTCTCGATCCGGTAGCGGATCTGGTCGCGGTTCATGCCGAGCAGCGCGGCCGCGCGGGTCTGGTTGCCGTGGGTCCGCGCGAGCGCCTGCTCGACCAGCGAGCGCTCGAGCTGCTCGATGTCGATGCCGTCGCCCGGCAGCCGCATCGAGGCGGGGAAGCCGCCGGCCGAGCCGATGACCGGGAAGTCCGCGGCCGTGAGCCATTCGCCGTCGGCGAGCAGCATGGCGCGCTCGACCGCATTGCGCAGCTCGCGCACGTTGCCCGGCCAGGCGTAGCTGCCGAGGGCCTCGACGGCCTCCGGCGCGACGCCGCGCACGTTCTTGCGGAACTCGCGGTTGAACGCGCGGACCCAGTGCTCGATGAGCAGCGGGATGTCGCCCTGGCGCTCGCGCAGGGGCGGCAGGCGCACGGGGAGGACCGAGAGCCGGTAGTACAGGTCGGCGCGGAACCGGCCGTCCTTGATGTCCTGCTCCAGGTCGCGGTTCGTCGCCGCGATGACGCGCACGTCGACGCGGACGTCCGAGGCTCCGCCCACGCGCCGAAAGGTCTTCTCCTCCAGGACCCTCAGGAACTTCGCCTGCGCCGCCGGGGACATCTCGCCGATCTCGTCCAGGAAGACCGTGCCCTTGTCCGCCAGCTCGAGGAGGCCGCGCTTCTGCGCGCGCGCGTCGGTGAAGGCGCCGCGTTCGTGCCCGAACAGCTCGCTCTCGAGCAGAGTGTCCGGCAGCGCCGAGCAGGTGATGTTCACGAAGCGGCCCGCCGCGCGCGCCGAGTTGTAGTGGATGACCTTGGCGGCCAGGTCCTTGCCCGTGCCGCTCTCGCCCGTGAGCAGCACGGTGGACGCCGGGCTGACGGCGACCCGCCGCAGCATGGCCACGACGTCCTGCATGGCCGGCGAGGCCCCCACGATGTGCTGGAAGGCGTAGGGCTCCGAGGCGCTGGCGCGCAGCGCGCGCACCTCGCGCTTGAGGCGCGCCGTCTCCAGCGCCTTGTCCACCTGCAGCATGAACTCGTCGAGGTCGAAGGGCTTCACGGCGTAGTGGAAGGCGCCGAGCTTCATGGCCTGCACGGCCGTCTCGATCGTGGAGAAGGCGGACATGAGGATGACGACGCGATCGGGATCGGACTGCTTGATGCTCTGGAGCAGGCTCACCCCGTCCGTGTCGGGCAGCTTGTAGTCGAGCAGCACCAGGTCCACGTCGCCTTCGAGGTGCGCCCGGGCCTGGGCGCCCGTGCCCGCCTCGAGCACGGAGTGGCCCGCCGCCTCGAGCCGCTGGCGCAGCGTGAAGCGGATGAGGTCCTCGTCGTCCACCACCAGGATCGTGGCGTCGTTCATCTCGGCATCCTAGTGGACGCGTGCACCTCGGCGGCAACCCGAGTCGCGATATCGTCCACCTCGAAGGGCTTGCCGAGCACCTGCGCGGCACCGCTTTGCAGCGCGCGTGCGGTGAGGTCCTCGGAGAGGTAGGCCGTGAGCAGCAGCAGGCGGCAGCCCGGGCAGGCCTGGGCGAGCGCGACGAGCAGCGCCAGGCCGTCGGTGTCCGGGAGGCTCCAGTCGATCACGGCGCCCTCGAAGCGCTGCTCCTGCGCGAGCTGCAGCGCCTCCCTCCCCGAACCCGCCTCCAGCACCTGGAAGCCGCGCGCGGTCAGCGCCTGCTTGAGCGACCAGCGCACGAGCAGGTCGTCATCGACCACGAGCACGCAGTGCTGCAAGGGGAGGATTCCGAGTCGACTGGGGAAGATTCCACGCGCCCGCCGGCCTCGCGTCCGTCGCGCTGGCCCTCGCCTTGTGCCCGAGGACCAGTTGGCATAGCGTCGTGCCTTCCCGCCATGCAAACGGCGTACCCGGAAGGCCGTCCCCGTCCCTGGCTCGCCGGAGCGGGCCTCCTGCTCGTCGGCGCGGTCCTCGTGCTGGACGTGTTGGCGCCCATCGAGATCGCGGTGGGCGTGCTCTACGTCCTGCCCGTCCTGCTGGGACTGTGGGTGATGCAGGCGGCCTATCTGCCCGTGGTGACCGGGCTGGCCGTCGTCCTGACCCTGCTCGATCCGCTGTTCGTGCCCGACTCGCAGCGAACGTCGGCGGTCCTGGCGGGCCGCAGTCTCTCGCTCGTGGCCATCGTCTGCAGCGCGCTGGTCGTGCTGGCCTTCCGGCGCTCGCAGCGGCAGCTCGACCAGCGGCGGCAGGCGCAGGTTGCGGCGCAGTCCGCGCTGCAGCGCTCCCTGCGCGAGACCCGGGACTTCAAGGACGCGCTCGACGTCTCGTCCATCGTGGCGACGACCGACGCGCGCGGCCGCATCACCTACGCCAACGACAACTTCTGCCGCATCAGCCGGTACAGCCGCGAGGAGCTGCTCGGCCAGGACCACCGGCTGGTGAACTCCGGCCACCACGCCAAGGACTTCATCCGCGAGCTGTGGGACACCATCGGCTCGGGCCGCGTGTGGAAGGGCGAGATCTGCAACCGCGCCAAGGACGGCACGATCTACTGGGTGGACACGACCATCGTGCCCTTCCTCGACGAGGGCGGCCGGCCCTACCAGTACCTCGCCATCCGCAACGACATCACCGAGCGCAAGCGCGCCGAGCAGGCGCTGCTGGAGCAGCGCGCGCTCGTGCGGCTCGGCGAGATGGCGGCCGTCGTCGCGCACGAGGTCAAGAACCCCCTGGCCGGCATCGGGGGCGCCATCCAGATCATCCGCGACCGGATGCCGCCCGCGAGCCCCGACCGCGAGATCGTGAAGGCCATCCTCGACCGCATCGCCGCGCTCAACGGCACCGTGCAGGACCTGCTGCTCTTCGCGCGCCCCCGCCTCCCGCAGCTGCGCGAGTGCCAGCTGGACGGACTGCTCGCCGAGACGGTGACCCTGCTGCAGCGCGACCCGCTGGGACAGAAGCTGCAGGTGCAGCTGCCGCGCAGCGGCGCCCTCGTGCGCGCCGACCCCGACCAGCTGCGCGAGGCCTTCCTGAACGTCTTCCTCAACGCCGCGCAGGCGATGGGGGGCGAGGGCGGCATCGCCGTCAGCCTCGCGAGCGAGAGCGGCTTCGGCCTCGTGCGTGTGCACGACAGCGGGCCGGGCATTCCCGACGCCATCCGCGAGCGGATCTTCGAGCCCTTCTTCACCACGAAGCATCGCGGCACCGGCCTGGGGCTGCCCATCGCGCGGCGGATCCTGCAGGCTCACGGGGGAGACATCACGGTGGAGTGCCCCGCCACGGGAGGCACGCGCGTGACCTTCAAGCTGCCGCTCGAGCCGGGCGGCGTCCGGGCCTGAGGCTGGCGGCTCGGCTCGGAGTGCCAGCGCCTTGCGGACCCCTGGCCGGCCCGCCCGCGTCGCCCGCGCCGGCCCCGTCGCGGCAAAGGCCTCGGGCCGCGGCGAGAGGCCCGTGGACGCGGCATGAGGCGCTGGCCGGATCCCCGACCGTGCCGTACCCTCGGGAGATGCCGACAGCAGGCGAGCCATGAACCCCGGCGATGCCCAGGTCGCCGGGTCCCTGCGCCGGGGCCGCCCGGAGAAGGTCGCCACGCCGGTCCCGGCGGGCCGGAGCACCCGGCCGTCGCCCGCGGGCTCGTTGTGGATCCGCGGCCCCTGGTGGGACAGCTTCTGGATCCTGAGCGGGCTGCCCCTCGCGGGCGCGCTGCTGCTGCTCTCGCCCAGCATCTACCTCGTGCTGGCCGTGACCATCCTGCTGGAGCACGCGCACTTCCTGTCGCCGATGACGCTGGCCTGGACGCACCGCGGCTTTCGCGCGGTCATGCTGCGGAAGAAGGGGAAGTTCATCTTCGTGCCGCTCGCGATCATCGCGGCGACGACCGCGATCGGCATCCTCACGAGCCGCTTCGTTCCCGATCTGCACGTCGATGTCGGCACTCAGGTCCGTGTCTACGACTTCGCCGACTACAAGCAGCCCTTCGTGATGCTGGTCGTGCTCTACTTCCTGTGGAACAACTGGCACTTCGGCATGCAGAACTTCGGGGTGCTGAGCATCTACCGCAGGAAGAGCGGCTCGGGCACCCGCCGCAAGGACATGCTCTACTGCCTCGGCGTGCAGTTCGCGTCGGCGGTGTGGGCCTATTGGCGGGTGCTGGGGCTCGAGCGCGGGCACATGCAGTCCTTCTACTTCCTGGCGGCGGCCGCGGGCGTCGTGGCCATGCTGCTGACGGAGACGCGCTGGAGCCCGCGCATCCTGTTCATCGTCGCCGACGCCGTGGGGCTCATGTTCTTCCTGCAGTCCTTCCTGTGGGGATTCGCCATCTGGTCCATGAACCATTGGCTCGTGGCGCTCGGCCTGTCGAGCCACGTGTACGGCAGCGAGCGCGGTCGCTCGCCGCTCCCGTTCGTGCTGGGGCTCGCGGCCGCCGGCGTGCTCGTGTTCTGGGTGCTCTTCGGCACCGGCGTGAACCTGAGCACGATCTTCGACCCGAAGTTCGTCGTGAAGTCGACGATCGTCCTGATGAGCGTGCGCTACGGCGTCGCCTTCACGCACTTCCTCTACGACCGCTGGCTGTGGAGCTTCGGCAACCCGGACGTCCGAGCGACCATCGGAAAGAGCCTCTTCGCCTGAGCTCCAGCGCCGCGGGCTGCGGGGGAGGCCGGCGCCGCTCTCCGGCTACGGCACGTCAGCCATCAACCCGTTGCTCAGCGCCACGTCCTTGACCGCCGCCGCGTCCCGGATGGCGGCCTGGATGAAGAACTCGACCCCCGACAGCCCCGCCGGCCAGCTCGCGAAGGGCAGCACGAGGTTTCCGAGCGGGGACGTGATGAGCGGCAGCGTGACCGCCGGCGGAAAGGCCACGAGCGTTCCGCCCTTGAACGGCACGGGCGCGCTCTGCAGCGCGACGAACAGCAGGCCCGGCGCGGACGGCGCCGCGTGGGTCAGCGTGACCGCGCCCGACGAGCCCGGTGTGAGCGTGCCGGTGCCCGTGAGCACCGGCTCGCCCGCGACGCCGGCCAGCGCGTGGCCGAGGTCCGTCCAGACGCCGCAGCTGCCGGTGAAATGCAGGCTGAGCGTCTGGAGCAGGCCCAGCTCCGCGCCGCTGCGCTGACCCACGGCCCACACGTCGCACGGCGCGATCGCGCTCGTGGCCCACAGCCGGCCCTCGACCGCCGGGCTGTCGACCTGCTGCCAGGTCCGGCCGTTCCAGTGGCCGATGAGCGCGAGGCCGCCGAGATCGCCGACCTCCCAGGCGGAGTCCGGCGCGACGGCCGTCACGCCGTAAAGCGTGCTGAAGAAGCCGTTCACGCCGAAGGACACGCTCCACGCGTCTCCGTCCCAGCGCTCCGTGAGCGTGCCCTCGACGCTGGTGAAGAGGTTCTTCGCCAGGCCCACGACCCATGCGTCGTCCGGGCCGGCCGCCGCCGCGGCGTAGAGGATGTTCGAGGACTGCGTCGGATCCGGGCTGGGGACGATGCTCCACGTCGAGCCGTCCCAGTGCTCGATCAAGGGCGAGAACACGAACTCGCCGAAGTAGCCGGCGGCCCAGATGTCGTCCGCGGCCACCACCGCCACGCCATGGAGCTCGTTGTTCGTCGAGGGCATGTTGGCGCCGGGCACCACGCTCCAGCTCGCGCCGTTCCAGTGCTCGATGAGCACCTTGAAGGGGCCGAACTGCGGGCCGGTGCGACCGACGGCCCAGACGTCGTCGGGCGCGACGGACGCGACCGCGCGCAGCGAGTTGAAGGACATTCCGGGATTGGGGCTCGGCACGATGGCCCACTCCGCCCCGTCCCAGCGCAGGATCAGCGTGCTCTCGTCGAGCACGTCGCCGCTCGTGGCGTGGCCGACGGCCCAGGCGTCGGTGGGCGACACCGCGGCCACTCCATCGAGCTCGTTGAGCCGCTTGCCGGTGTTCGGGCTGGGGACGATGGCCCAGGCCTCGCCGTCCCAGCTCTCGGTCAGCGTGCGGTGCTCGAGGCCGAAGACCGTGTGCCCCACCTGCCAGACGTCGCCGGGGCCGCTCCCGCTCACGGCCTTGAGGATGTTGTCCGCGAGGCCCGCATTGGGCGTGCTGACGATGCTCCACGCCGCGCCGTTCCAGTGCTCGGCCAGCGAGTGGCTGTTCGTGCCGACGCTCCACACGTCGCCGCCGCTGACCGCGGCGACGGCATCGAGCGAGAAGGGCAGGCCGCTGGGGCCCGTGTTGTCGCCGTCGACCTGCAGCCAGGCGGTGCCGTTCCAGTGCAGGAGCACGATCTTGCCGTCGCCGTCCTCGTTGGAGTCGCCCGCGGCCCACACGTCGTTCGGCGCGGCCGCGCCCACGCCCCAGAGGTAGTTGAAGGTGTCGCCCGGGTTCGGGCTGGGCACCACGCTCCACGCCGTGCCGTTCCAGTGCAGCGTCAGCGTGATCGTGCCCGAAGGTCCGCCGGTGTAGCCCACGGCCCACACGTCGTCGGCGGCCAGCGCCACGACCCCGTTCAGGATCGGGATGCTGCCCGAGCCCGGCGGCGTGGGGAAGAGGCTCCACTGCGCGCCGTTCCAGTGCATCAGCAGCGCGGACGGGCCGGCCGAGCCGACGGCCCAGGCGTCGCCGCGCACCCCGGGCACGGCCGAGACCGAGTTGAGCTGGTTGTGCTGGTTGGCGACGTTCGGACTGGGGATCACGGTCCAGCTGCCGCCGTCCCAGTGCTCCACGAGCGACTTCGAGAGGCCGCCGTTGCTGGTCTGGCCCACCGCCCACACGTCGTCGCCCGCCTGGGCCGAGACGCCGTAGAGGAAGGCGAAGCTGCCGGGACTCGGGGCGCTCGCGAGGCTCCAGCTCGCGCCGTTCCAGTGCTCGATGAGCGTGCCCGCCGAGCCGCCCACCGCCCAGACATCGCCCGCGTCGACGGCGCTCACCGCCCGCAGGTCGCTCGACGCGGCGAGGACGGGCGTCGGCACGAGCGACCACTTCATCCCGTCCCAATGCTGGATGACCTGATCCGGTCCCTCGACGTCGAACACGCCGGAGGCGCCGACGGCCCACACGTCGTCGTGCGTGATGGCGGCCACGCCGTAGAGCTTGTTGTGCGGCGAGCCGGTGTTGGGGCTGGGCACCACCTCCCACGTGCCGAAGGACTGCACGGCCGATGCCGAGGGCGAGACCGCGGCCAGCCACAGCACGAGCGCAACGAGTGAGCGGGCCTTCAAGGTGGAACTCCGGTGGCGTGGATCATGAGCGTGTCACGAGCTGCGCGCGGCGTCTGTCCGTCAGGCAACCGCAGCGCGCTCGCGCTGTCCGGCGCGCCGCTCGACGCGAGCGTCCGCGCTGCGACAGTCCTGGCGAGGCGCTCTACGGCGTCACGCCGTGCAGTGCCTGGCTGAGCGCGACGCCCTTCACCGCAGCGGCATCCGCGATGGCCGCCTGCAGATACAGGTCGAGACCCGCAGGCAGGCCCGACGGCCAGCTCGCCCAAGCGAGCGCCGCCGAGCCCGCGGGATCGGTCGCGAGCGGAACCATGAGCGCGACGGGCACGGTCGCCAGCGTGCCGCCCTTGAACGGCGTCGGCGTGAGCGCGAACGAGAGGAAGAGCAGGGCCGCGGACGAGGGCGCCGCCGAGGCCAACGTGATCGCGCCGCTGCTGCCCGCGACGAGCGAGCCGCTGCCCGACAGCGTGGGCACTCCCGCCGCGCCGGCCAGGCCGAAGCCGAGCGCGGTCCAGGTCGGATCGCCGGGCGGCGTGAGGACCACCATGAGGTGATCACCCGTCACGTTGTCCACTGCGCTGACGAGGATCTGGCCGACGTTGTTGATGCGCCTGGCCTCGAGCAGGTTCAGGTGCTCGGCCGGGGCGACCAGCGTGGAGAGGAAGGTCACGCCCTTCGACGTGCTCCACATCCAGGGCGCGGGCGGCGGGCCGATGGGGTTCCAGTTGCCCACCACCATGCGCGCGTCGTTGATGCTCACGGCCGAGGCGTGATCCGCGAAGGACCCGATCGGCTGCATGCCGCCCTCGTCGGTGTAGAGGAAGGGCACGGTCTTGGGCGTGGTCTGCAGGGCGGCGTCGGCCTCGCCGACCACGTCGCCGCCGGCATTCACGCTCCAGGGCCAGCCGAGGTCCTTGGGGCCCAGCTTGCCCAGCGGCACCAGGCCCACGCCCGGCGTGTAGCGGAAGGCGATGTTGGCGGCGCTGTAGCCCACGATCTGTCCGGCGTCGTTGATGTCGGTGCCCGTGCCGAAGTCGTAGATCTCCTGCATGGCCGCGCCGGGCTTGGCCAGGAACACCGAAGGCGGCACCAGGAAAGAGCTGCCGTTGCGCGAAGCGCCGGCGATGTCGCCGGCCTCGTTGATGCCGCCGGCGGTGCTGACGGTGTCGCCGCCCGGCAGGACACCGAGCAGCTGCACCGCGCCGTCCCAGCGCCACGCGACGCCGGTGTCGTAGCCGCCGTCGCCCGCGATGACGTCGGAGTCGTTCACGTCCATGGCGCGTAGCAGGCTCTGGCCCGGAGGCGCCGCGAGCCACGTGACGCCGGTCCCGGGCGTCCAGATCCACGAGCGCAGCGTGGGCCCCCCGCCGAAGAACTGGGCCCAGCCGACGACGTGGCCGGCATCGTTCAGCCCGGTTCCCACGATGGACGAAGCCGCCGGATCCTGCGCGATGCGCTGCACGCTGTACGTCTGCGCGCGCAGGGGAACGGCCAGCGCGGCCAGGGCGAGCAGCGCGAACGAGCGTCCGAGGGCCACGGACGCGCGGCGCGTCGAGCCTGCGGGTGCGGGGGAGGCCGGGGCGGGCCGCGGGCAGAGAACGGTGGCGGACATCGACATGCGCTCCTCTCGAGCGGGGGAAGGAAGGCCGGGAAGCCCGCGAGGTCCGTGAGCTTCCCCGAAAGGACATGCGTCAGGCCGGTCCTGGAGCTGTCAGCCTTTTTCGCCGGGCCGTGAACAGGGGGAGGACAGCCCGGAAAAACCAGCCTCGCCATGCCCGGCGCCCTGCTCCTGGCGGGCCCGGGGCCGCAGCCCGCAGCCGGTATCCTGCTGCCTCCTCAGGCACGCAGACCCGGCCGGCGCCGCAACGACCCGTGGTCTCTCGTGCCGGCCTGCCGCACGCCGGATTCCGCTCCTCGCCGAGCTGTCGCATGTCCGACATCACGCGCCTCCTCGCCGACGCCCGTGGCGGCGATGCGCAGGCCCTCAACCGCGTGACGGACAGGCTGTACCAGGAGCTGCGCGAGGTGGCGCGGCGCGAGCTGCGCAGCGAGCGTCCGGACCACACTCTGGAGCCGACGGCGCTGGTGCACGAGCTGTACCTGCGCCTGCTGTCGGGCGAGGACGCAGGCACCTTCGAGAACCGCGCGCACTTCTTCGCCTCGGCGGCGGTCGCCATCCGGCGGCTGCTCATCGAGCACGCGCGGGCGCGGGCTCGCCTCAAGCGTGGCGGCGGGCGCGAGCGGGTGCCCCTGGACGAGCAGAGTGCGGCGGCGGCGAGCCACGACGAGCGCCTGCTGGCGCTGCACGAGACGCTGGAGCATCTCGCCGGCTTCGACGCGCAGAAGGCGCGTCTGGTGGAGCTGCGCTTCTTCGCCGGGTGCTCGGTGCAGGAGTCGGCGCAGGTG
>DASUFI010000101.1:0-9015 GCA_036274635.1 Planctomycetota bacterium | reverse complement strand
GGCCACGGTGCCGGAATCGAGCGAGTGCCTCGATGTGACGTGGCCATCAGCGGCCGGTGACGAGTCACTGGCACGCGGGGTGCAAGGCGGTGTGCCATGGCCGGCAAGCATCGGTCACGGAAGTGTTCCATGCGCTCCAGCGGTTCGCAGGGCCTGGGCCAGCTCGCCAGCCAGGTTCCTCATGCCTGGCCGGGCTGTGCCCATGACCGGATGATGCTTGCTGCCGAGAGCGAGCTGCTGCAGCTGTCGATGACGCTCGTGCGTGGGAACGTCACGCGTGCCGCCAAGCTGCTCGGTATCACGCGACCTGCCGTCCGTGCCAAGCTGGCCAGCCACGGTATCCGGTGTCCCGAACGACGGCGAAGGGCGCCGCCTGGCGATCCACCACATGACGCCCGGTAGCGAGGAGGCCCCGCGCGTCATCACCCTCGCCGAGCATCCCTTCGAGCAGCAGTTCGAGATCCGCTGCGACCCGGCGAGCCTGGCGGCGGCGGAGGCGGAGCTGAGCGCGGAGCGGTGACGCGCGCGTCGTGCGGACTCCGTCCGCTGCGCGCGCGGCACCTCCACCGCCCCCAGCGCGCGGCCTGACGGTTATCAGGGCATGCGCTGGGAAGGCCGCCGACAGAGCAGCAATGTGGAGGACCGCCGGGGCTTGCCGATGGGCGGCATCGCGGGCGGCGGGCTGCTGGTGCTCGCCGTCATCGCCTGGGCGCTCTTCACGGGACAGGATCCCTCGAGCCTGCTGCAGCAGCTGCCCCAGGCTCCCTCGAGCGAGGAGGCGGGCCAGGCGGTCGACCCCGCGCAGGAGCCGCTGCGGGAGTTCGTCGGCGTGGTGCTGGCCGATACCGAGGACGTGTGGGGCGAGCTCTTCCCGAGCAGCTTCTCCCGGCCCTACGAGTCCCCGCGGCTGGTGCTCTTCACCGGGGGCGTGGACAGCGCCTGCGGGCTCGCCTCGTCGGCGGCCGGCCCCTTCTACTGCCCGAGCGATCGCAAGGCCTATCTCGACCTCGACTTCTTCTCCCAGCTGGCTTCGGAGCTGAACGCGCCCGGCGACTTCGCGATGGCCTACGTGATCGCGCACGAGATCGGCCACCACGTGCAGAACCTGGTCGGTGTCTCGGACGAGGTCGAGCGCGCCGGCCACTTCGGCCAGGAACAGGGCCAGGAGTCCTCCGTGCGCCTCGAGCTGCAGGCCGACTACCTCGCCGGCGTCTGGGCGCACCACGCGCAGCGCACGCTGGGCACCCTGGAGAGCGGCGACGTCGAGGAGGCCCTCGCCGCCGCCAACGCCATCGGCGACGACACGCTGCAGAAGCGCTCGCAGGGCTACGTGGTGCCCGACTCCTTCACGCACGGCACCAGCCAGCAGCGCCTGCGCTGGTTCCAGCGCGGGCTGCAGACGGGCGACGTCGCGGGGATGCGGGAGTTGTTCGAGCTGCCGTACGAGAAGCTGTGAGGGGCTCGCGGGGGCTCAGTTCCGAAAGCTCGGGCCGTTGCGATGATGCCGCCTCTAGCGCGTCCTCGGCATCTCCCCGCTCGACAAGGACGCCACCGCCTGCGCCGTCGAGGACGGCCGCATCCTCTTCGCCGCCGCCGAGGAGCGCTTCTCGCGGGTGAAGCAGCACGCCGGTTCCCCCCCGCAGGCGCTCGCCGTCAGAAGCTGCTGTCCACCAGCGTGAAGCCGCCCACCGATCCGATCACCGTCCCGCCCGTGCCCAGGAAGACGCCTTGCAGAAGGAAGGTCTGGCCCTCGAGCGACGGCGACGCGAGGTCGGGAGCGAGGAAGGGAATGTCGAGCTGTCCCCCGGGATCACCGATGGCGCCCAGCGCGAAGGGGCCGAAGATCGGAAACGCCAGCGCGAGCCAACCTTTCTTGCCGGGCAGCGAGAGGCTGGTGGCGTCGAAGGACATGAAGAAGAACACGACGTCGCCCGCCACGCCGTCGAGCTCGAGCAGCCCGGGTTGCTGCTCGCGCACCGGCGAACTGACCGCCAGCGAGCGCGCCGTGCCGGCGAACACGATGGGCTGGCCGGGCGGACCGACGAAGGGTGGGCCGATGAGGCCCGGCTGGCCCTGATCGCCTTGGCCGGGATCGCCGCCGGTCCAGCTGGCATCCAGCACCTGCAGGCTGGAGCTGGCGTCGAGCTTCAGGCCCGGGCCGCCGTTGCAGTCCGCCGGCATCTGCGTGGCGAGGCAACCCGTACCGCCCTTGCCGCCCGTCGACGTGCTGCCGGACAGCAGCGCCAGGGACGTGGTCAGGGAAAGGCCCGGCCCCCCGTTCGCGCCGGTCACGTAGTTGCCGTAGCCGCCCGTGCCGCCGAGCAGCACGCAGTCATGCAGCGCGACGTGCGACGAGATGGCTTCCAGCGCCGGCCCCCCGTCGCCGGGCCCCCACGTGCTGGTCGAGCCACCGATCACCTGATCGGCTCCCTTGCCGCCCGTCAGCGAGCAGCGCACGAAGGTCACCGAGGCGCAAGCGTTCAGCCGCGCGCCTGGCCAGCCGGGTGGCGAGCCGCCGATGCCGGCCAGGCCGATATTGGCGCCGGCGATGTCGCAGTCCTCGAAGACCAGAGCCCCGTCGCAGTTCTCGAGCTGAAGCGCGTAGCCGAAGCTGTCGTACGCGTCCACCTCGAAGCCGCGCACGATGAGCGTGCAGGCCGCGGGCAGGCCGTGGAGGTTGATGTTGTGAACCAGGGGCGGGCCCGTCGGCGCATCGGCGAGCAGCGTGAGCGACTTGGCGGGCACGGGCGCTTCCAGGTAGAGGTCGTACTCGCCCGCCCGCACGAGCAGGATGTCGCCGTCGAGCGCGGCGGCCACGGCGGCCGGCAGCTTCGTGAAGTCGCCGCCGCCGGCGGCGTCGACGACGAGGACATCGGCATGCAACCGCGCGACGAGCGCGCCGACGCAGCCCAGCACGCTCGCGCACCTGGCCCATGCCGTTGCGTTCGAGTGGCGAAGCATGACGGGATCTCCCGAAGTCGGATCAGTCTAGGCCGCCTTGCCAGAGGCAACAAGGCGGCGCGACGCGTCACGGCACGAGCAGCCGCATCCCGCCCGTGGCCGACAGCCCGTGCACCGCGCCCGGATCGATGAAGAAGAGCTGCAGCCAGATGTCCGTGTCCGGCGGAATTGCCGCCGGCCAGAGCCCCGCGAGGTGCAGCTCGCCGAGCCCGTCGGCCGCAGCTCGAGCTGGGCGGCGGCGGCAGAGACGAGGATCCCGACCGACAGTGCGAGCCGCGAAGGACGGGTGGGTCGTGACCTGGACAATGGAGGTGCCGCTCCAGGGTGCCGGCGCGATCGTACGGCAATCCTCCGGGGAGCGCATCGGGCTTCGGACGCCCCCTGCCGCCTGCGATGATCGCACCCCATGCGCGTCCTCGGCATCTCCCCGCTCGACAAGGACGCCACCGCCTGCGCCGTCGAGGACGGACGCATCCTCTTCGCCGCCGCCGAGGAGCGCTACTCGCGCGTCAAGCAGCACGCCGGCTTCCCCGCGGCTGCGCTCGACGCCGCGCTGAAGCACGCCGGCTGGTCGGCGCGCGACGTCGACGCCGTCGCCTACCCCTTCCTCGACGCGGACGGCGAGGCGCGGCTCATCGCGAAGTCGATCACGGAGGACGCCGCCTTCCAGCGCGAGTTCCTGTCGCGCGGGCCCGAGGCGCTGCAAGCCGCGCTGCGCGAGGCCGACGCGCGCGTGTCGCCGCGCGGCGCCCCCATCCACGGCCTGCGCGAGCCGAACCAGCGCCTCGCGAAGGGCGTGGCCAAGCGCCTCTTCTACCGGCTCGCCGGCGTGACGCCGTCCTCGGCGCACGCGGTGGCGCGGCGAATGGCCCAACGCTGGGCCGCAGAAGCCGTCGCCGACCACCGTCGCTGGAACGAGGAGCTGACGCGCGAGCTGCAGGCCCGCGGCCTGCTCGAGAAGCTGAAGCGCGGCGAGCACCATGCGGCGCACGCGTCGGCGGCCTTCCTCGGCAGCGGCTTCGAGCGCGCGCTGGTCGTCACGCTCGACGGCTACGGCAGCGGGCTCGCCGGCTCGATCGGCCTCGGCGAGGGCGGCGCGGTGCGGCGCCTCGCGGGCCTGCCCTACCCGCACTCGCTCGGCACCTTCTACGAGATGGTCACCAGCTCGCTCGGTTTCCGGCCGGACCGGCACGCGGGCAAGATCGTGGGCCTCGCGGCCTACGGCGACCCGCGCGTGCTCGAGCCGGTGCTGCTCTCGCGCGTGGAGCGCTTCCCCGGCGGCTTCCGGATGCTCGACAACCTCAACGTCTTCTTCAGCCGGCACCTCGCGGGCCGCTACCCCATGGTGGACGTCGCCGCCGCGTGGCAGCACGTGCTGGAGGTGCTGGCGAGCGAAGTCGTGGCGCACTGGGTGAAGCGGACCGACTGCGACAGCCTCGTGCTGAGCGGGGGCGTCGCGGCCAACGTCAAGATGAACCAGCGGCTGCACGCGGTGCCCGGCGTGCGGCGCACCTTCGTCGACCCGGACATGGGCGACGGCGGCACGGCCACGGGCCTCGCGCGACAGCTGTCGTGGAAGGGTGGCGCGGGCGAGCGGCTGCGCGACGTGTACCTCGGGCCGCGCTTCGGCGAGAACGAGGTGCGCCTGGCGCTGGAGCACGCCGGCATGCCCATGGACCGGCCCGCCAGCCTCGCCGCGGAGGTCGCGCGGCGCATCCACGCGGGGCAGGTGGTCGGGCGCTTCGACGGCCGCATGGAGTACGGGCCGCGCGCGCTGGGCAATCGCTCCGTGCTCTACCACGCCCGCGAGCCCGGCGTGAACCAGTGGCTCAACAAGCGCCTCGGCCGCACGGAGTTCATGCCCTTCGCGCCGGTCACGCGCGCCGCCGCCGCGGGCCGCTGCTACGAGGGCCTCGCGGGCGCCGAGCACGCGGCGGAGTTCATGACCATCACCTTCGACTGCACGCCGTGGATGCGCGAGCACTGCCCCGCCGCCGTGCACGTGGACGGCACCGCGCGCCCGCAGCTCGTGCGCCGCGAGGTGAACCCCGACTACGACGACATCCTCGCGGAGTACGAGAAGCTGTCGGGCATCCCCTGCCTCATCAACACCAGCTTCAACATGCACGAGGAGCCCATCGTGTGCACGCCGCAGGACGCGATCCGCGCCTTCAGGCTGGGGAAGCTGGACGCGCTCGCGATCGGGCCCTTCCTCGTCGAGAATCCGGAGAGCGAGCCCCGCGGCGCGGAGTGATGGTGGAGGCGCGTCGGCTCGCGGCGCGTGCCGCGCCCCGCAGGGGACTGCTACGATGGGTCGATGCGACTTCGACTCGCCGCGATCGCCGTGGCCTTGCCGCTGGCCTGCGCTCGCGCGCCGATGGGAGCGCCGCCCGAGCTGTCCGATCGGCAGGCGATCGACGCCGACGTGCGCGAGCGCCTGGACGACCTCGTGCGCAGCGTGCGCGACAAGCCCGCCGATGCCGACGCGCGCGAGGAGCTCGCACGCTCCTACCAGGCGAACGGACTGCCCGACCTGGCCGAGGCCACCTGGGCCCAGCTGCTCGCCTTCGATCCCCAGCGGCCCCGCGCGTGGTATCTGCGCGGCGTCGCGCTGGCGGAGCTCGGCGACCTGGAGGGCGCGTGCGCCGCGGAGGCCCGCTCCGCCGAGCTGGCGCCGGACTCGGCGCTGCCGCGGTGGCGGCGCGGCCTGTGGCTGCTCGACCTGGGCCGGCTGACGGAGGCCCGCGCCGAGCTGGACCGCGCCTGCACGCTGGACCCGAAGGACTTCCGCCCCCTCGCGACGCGCGCGCACCTCGAGCTGCTCTCGGAGCATGCGGCGGACGCTGTGGCCGATGCGCGCGCGGCTCTGGCGCTCGAGCCCGACGATGGCCCCACCCGCAACCTGCTCGCGGCGGCACTCGAGGAGACGGGCGACGCCGAGGCCGCCGCCCGCGAGCGCGCGCTGGCCACGAGCGCGCGGCGCGCGCCGCCCGACGCCTGGCTGGCCGAGATGCTGGAGAAGAACCTCAGCCCGCTGCGCGACGTGCCCCGGCTGCGCGCACTGCTCCAGCAGAGCGGACCGGCCGCAGCGCGGGCGGAGATCGAGGCCCTGCTGGCGCAGCAGCCCGACTACCCGGCCGTGCTGAGCCTCGCGGACGAGCTGTACGCCCGATCGGGCTCCCCGGCGAAAGGCCTCGCGCTGCTCGAGGCGGCGCGCGCGCGCGTGCCCGACAACCCCGAGATCGCGCTGCTCCTGGGCGGCGCGCTGATGCGCGCGAAGGACGTCGAGCGGGCCCTCGGCGAGACCGCCGCCGCCGTGCGCCTGAATCCCGACCTCGGCCCCGCGCGCCACCAGCTCGGCTCCTTCCAGGTGACCGCGGGCCAGCTGGAGGCGGCGCGGCTCTCCTTCGGCGAAGCGCTCGCGCGCGGCTACCGCGACCCCGCCATGCTGCTCGAGCTCGGCGTGGTGCAGCGCATGACCGGCCACGAGGTCGAGGCGGTGGCCACCTTCGAGGAGGTCTGCGCGAAGCTGCCGGACTCGTTCGAGGCCCACCTGTTCCTGGCGCGTGCGCGCGGCGAGGTCGGAGACCTGCCGGGCGCCTGGGAAGCCTACGGGCGCGCCTCCGAGCTGCAAGCCTCGAGCCCCGCGCTGGCCCAGGTGGCCGGCCGCCTGAAGGCCCTCGCGGCCGGCGTGGAGGCCACCTCGCGATGAGGCTCGCCGCGGCGCTCTCGTGCGCGGCGGCGGCCGCGCTGCTGGCCTCGTGCGAGGATGCCGTGGGCGGCGACCAGGCCGTCCATCCCGAGCACGCCGGCGGAGCGGCCCCCGCGCCCTGGTTCTCCGAGGAGGCCGCAGCGCGCGGCCTCGTGTTCACCCAGCAGAGCGGCGCGCGCGGCGACTACCTGATGCCGGAGATCATGTCCGGCGGCGCGGCGCTCTTCGACACGGACGGCGACGGCGACCTCGACGCCTACCTCGTGCAGAGCGGAGCGCCCCTGGATGCGCCCGAGACGCGGCCGCCGAACCAGCTCTTCGAGAACTCCGGCTCCGGCACCTTCACCGACGTCACGGCGGGCAGCGGCGCGGACGACCGCGGCATCGGCATGGGCGTCGCGTGCGGCGACGCGGACGGCGACGGCGACGTCGACCTCTTCGTGGCCAACCTGGGATCGGACGTGCTGCTCGCGAACGCGGGCGGCGGCCACTTCACCGACGTGACGGCCCGCGCCGGCGTCGGAGACTCGAGCTGGTCCTCGAGCGGTGCCTTCTTCGACGCCGACCTGGACGGCGACCTCGACCTGTGGGTCTGCCGCTACCTGAACTGGATCCCCGCGGCCGAGCACCACTGCGTGAACCACGCCGGGGCCCCCGACTACTGCAACCCGACGGCCTACCAGGCACCGGCGCTCGACTCCTTCTTCCGCAACCGCGGCGACGGCAGCTACGACGACGCGACCCGCTCGGCCGGCATCGACCGCGCCTCGACGAGCCTCGGCGTCGCCTGCCTCGACGCGGATGGCGACGGCTGGCTGGACGTCTTCGTGGCCAACGACCAGATGCCCAACCAGCTCTGGCACAACCGGGGGGGCGTGAGCTTCGTGGACACCGGCCTGGCTGCCGGCTGCGCCGTCGACTTCGATGGAGCCGCGAAGGCCGGCATGGGCGTGGCCGTGGGCGATCCCGACGGCGACGGCGACACGGACCTGCTCGTGTGCAACCTCGAGAACGAGACGGACTCGATGTTCGAGAATCGGGGCGGCTACTTCGCCGACCGCAGCTCGGCGGCGAACCTGCGCACGTTCAGCCGCAGGTACACGCGCTTCGGCGTGGGCTGGCAGGACTTCGACATGGACGGCCTGCTCGACCTGTACGTGGCCAACGGGCGCGTCATGCGCCTGCACCCGCCCCTCGCGGACGACCCCTACGCCGAGCCCAACCTCGTCCTGCGCGGCCTGGCGGGCGGACGCTACGAGGAGGTGCTCCCGCGCGGTGGCACGGTCGAGCCGCTCATCGCGACCAGCCGGGCCGCCGCCTTCGGCGACGTGGACGGCGACGGCGCCGTGGACGTGCTCGTGGTGAACCGCGACGGCCCGGCGCACCTGCTCATGAACCGCGTGCCCGCGCGCGGCCACTGGCTCACGCTGCGCCTGCTCGACGAGCACGGCCACGACGCCCTGAACGCGCGCCTCACCGCCTGGGCGGGCGAAAAGCGCTTCGACCGCGAGGCGCGCGCGGCCTACAGCTACCAGTCCTCGAGCACGCCCTTCATCCACCTCGGGCTGGGCGAGGCCACGCGCGTGGACCGGATCGAGGTGCGCTGGCCGGACGGTGCGGTCGAGCCCTTCGGCCCGTACGACGCGGAGCAGATGGTGAAGCTCGTGCGCAGCGCGCCGCGTGCGCGGCCCGCGACCGCCGAGCCGGACACGCGGGCGGAGTTCGAGGCGATCGCCCAGAGCCTGCGCACGGGCCGCAACGAGTTCTTCGGCCGCGCGCAGGTGGACGCCCTGCTCGCCCGCCGGCGCTCCTCCGGCGTTGCGCCCCTCGAGCGCGCGCGCGAAGCTGTCGCGCTGACGAGCGAGCTGCTGCGGCTGGGAGAGGTCGACGAGGCGGTGGCCATCATCGAGGAGACCCTGCAGGAGGTGTCCGCGAACCCCGCGCTCGTCCAGCTCGAGCCCGCCGTGCACGGCGCGCGCGGCCTGGCCTGGCTGCGCAAGGCGGAGCGCGAGAACTGCGTGCTGCAGCACCAGCCCGACTCCTGCATCGCGCCGCTCGCGGGCGGCGGCGTGCACGCGGCGCGCGAGCCTGCCCAGAAGGCGATGGAGAGCTACCTCGTCCTGGCCCAGCGCAGCCCCCAGGACCTCGAGGCGCGCTGGCTGCTCAATGTCGCGGCCATGGCCGCGGGAAAGTGGCCCGACGGGCTGCCGGAGGAGCACCGCATCCCCGCCTCCGCCTTCGCCTCGGAGATCGACGTCGGCCGCTTCCACGATGTGGCCCCGCGGTTGGGGCTGGACGCCTTGGACCTGGCCGGGGGCGTCGTCGTCGACGACCTCGACGGC
>DASUFI010000100.1:0-5681 GCA_036274635.1 Planctomycetota bacterium | reverse complement strand
ACGGCCGCCCGCACCGGCCGGAGCGGCCCAACGCGGTGAAGATGGAGCAGTTCGTCTTCGACGCGCTGGGCCACGCCGCGCGAGCCGTCACCCAGGAGGTGCGGCGCGAGGACGAGTTTGCGCCGGTGAAGAACGCCGAGGGCCCCGACAGCCCCGCCACCGCCCGCGCGGCGCTCGTCGCGCAGGGCAAGCGCTGGATGGCGGCCGCCGGGCTGCCCGTGCCGGCCGGTCCGGTCGAGGTGGGGCCGCTCTTCGCACTGGATCAGGCCGAGTTCGCCGCTAATCTCACGGGACTGGAGCGCGGGCCGGTGTTCGACCGGTCCTGAGTCGTCCGCCGGAGGTGAGCGATGGACGTGGCGGTGCTGGCCGGCGGGCCCTCGGCGGAGCACGACGTCTCGCTGCAGACGGGCGCGAACATGCTGGCGCTGCTGCGCGGCGCGGGGCATCGCGTGCGGCCGGTGGCCATCGACCGCGAGAACCGCTGGCGCTTCGGAGATCGCACGGACGATCTGGCCACGGCCGCGGGCGCGCCAGCGCTCGCGCTCGAGGACGCCTTGGCCGAGCTGCTGCGCTCGTGCGAGATCGCCTGCATCGCGCTGCACGGCCGCTTCGGAGAGGACGGACGGCTGCAGGCGCGGCTCGAGGCGCTCGGCGTGCCCTTCACCGGCAGCGGCAGCCACGCGTCGGCCATCGGCATGGACAAGGAGCTGTCCAAGCTGGCGGCGGTGCAGGTCGGCGCGCGCACCGCGACGCATGAGGTGGTGGGGCCGGGCAAGGTGCCGGTGAATCGCCTGCTGAAGCTCGTGGGCCTGCCCTGCTTCGTGAAGCCCGTGCGCGGCGGCAGCAGCGTGGGCGTCACGCGCGTGCGCCGCGAGGAGGAGCTCGAGCCGGCCGTGCGCGCGGCGGCCGCCGAGGACGACCGCGGCCAGGCGCTGGTGGAGGCGGCCATCGAGGGCGTCGAGGTCACCTGCGGCGTGCTGCGCCTCGACGGCCGGATCACGTGCCTGCCGCTCATCGCCATCCGCCCCGCGGGCGAGGCCTTCTACGACTACCACGCCAAGTACGTGGCGAAGGACACGCGCTTCGAATGCCCCGCGGCCGTGCCGCCGGCGGCCCGGGCCGAGATCGAGCGCGTGTCCACGGCGCTCTTCGCGGCGCTGGAGCTGCGCGGCGTCGTGCGCTTCGACTTCATGCTGCGCCCGGACGGCGCGGCCTTGTTCCTCGAGCTCAACACGCTGCCGGGCTTCACGGGGCACAGCCTCGTGCCGCTGGCCGCGCGGACCGCGGGCCGTTCGCCCGCCGACGTGCTCGAGGCCTGCCTGCAGGACGCGCTGGCCGCCAGCGGGCGCGCTGCCGGGTCGGCACCGTGAGCGCCACGCTGCGCGTGGTGGTGGCCGGGGCCGCCGGCCGCATGGGCCGGCTCATCGTGCCCTTCCTCGCGGCGGCCGACGGCATCGACGTGGTGGGCACGCTCGTGCGCGGCAGCGACGCCAGCGCGGAGCTGGCGCGCGCGCGGCCCGATGTCCTCGTGGACTTCTCGCTGGCGCCCGCCAGCCGCGAGATCGCGCCGCTGGCGGCCGAGCGCGGCATCAGCCCGGTGGTGGGCACCAGCGGCCTCACGGAGGGCGACGTCGCCGCGCTGCGCGCCGCCTGCGAGCGCCACGCCGTGGGCGGCCTGCTGGTGCCCAACTTCTCGGTGGGGGCGGTGCTGCAGATGCGCCACGCCGCCGAGCTGGCGCGCCACCTGCGCCTCGCAGCGCTGCGCGAGGTGCACCACCCTGGCAAGAAGGACAGCCCGTCCGGCACCGCGCTGGCCACGCTGCGGCGCATCCGCGAGGCGGGCGGGGGTGAGGTGACCATCGAGAGCGCGCGGCGTGAGGGCGCGCTGGCCGAGCAGGACGTGGTCTTCGCCGGCGACGGCGAGGAGGTCACGCTGCGCCACGTCGTGAGCGATCGCCGCGCCTACCTGCCGGGCGTGCTGCTGGCCGTGCGACAGGTGCGCGCGCTGAAGGGCCTGCACGTGGGGCTGGACGCGCTGCTGGGGTGACGCGCGCGGGCGCGCCGGCCGCGTCTGCTAGGATCGCCGCGCGGGCCAGAGTGGCGGAACCGGCAGACGCGGCGGATTCAAAATCCGCAGCCCCTTCATCGGGGCGTGGGGGTTCAAGTCCCCCCTCTGGCACTCAGCCGCGCCACGCGCGCCAGTCGCCACCCGCGCGCTCGTCGCGCTCGCCGTCCGACTGCGGCTCGTCGTCGTCCGTGTCGTGGCCCGCCTCGTGCTCGTCGGCTCGCGAGCGCAGTCCGAACAGGCGGAACAGGGCCAGCTGCACGCCGATGAAGAGCAGCAGGCCGATGGCCACCCAGCCGACGGCACCGAGCTGGGGCAGCAGGACGAGGCCGCCGAGCACGCCGAGGACCGCGCCCACCGAGGCCAGCAGTACGACAGCCAGCAGCGCGAAGAGCGCGAGACGGCCCCAGGACGCGGTCATGCGGGCCAAGGTAGCAGAGAGCGTGATGCAGTCCCTCGTCGGGCCCGCGGATAGGCGTACACTGCCGGCCGTCTCTTCCCCGTTCCCCCTGAGCGGAGTCTGCTTGCCATGCGCAAGTCCATGTTCTTCGCCGCCCTGTGCGGGGCGGCTCTGCTGGCGACACCCGTGGTCGCCGCGATTCGCGCCATGAACCTCTCCGAGCTCATGTCCATCACCGACGACGCCGTGCTGGTGCACATCACCGGTCGGACCACCTTCGCCTCCGACTATCCCTTCGAGGGCGCGGTGTACACACAGCTCGCGCTGAGCGGCGAGTCGCTGCGCACCGGCAAGGCCTACGACGGCACGGTCGTCTTCCTGGGCAGCCACGAGCCCGCCGACCAGTTCGGCACGAGCGAGATGCCCACGCTGCAGGACACGCGCGTCGGCAACCGCGCCGTGGTCTTCTTCCAGCACGACGACGCCTTCCCCGGCGGCGGCGCCGACGTGGCCTGCAACCTGGGCTACGTCTTCCGCGTCGAGGAGGGCTTCGGCACGCCGGTGGTCATGGGCAAGGGCGAGGGCGCAGCCTTCCCGGACAACCTCAAGCTGTCGGACGCGCGCGCGCAGGTGACGGCGGCGCAGGCGCTGCTCCAGGCCGGCAAGTGAAGGGAGGCACCATGAAGACCATCGTCTCCCGCGGGCTCGCCCTCACGGCGCTGGGCGTCTCCGGCGTCCTCGTGGCCTCGCTCTCCGCGCCCGTGGACGCCGCGGCGTTCACCAAGATCGGCGGCAGCCTGGGCCAGGGGCAACGCGACTTCCGCGTGTTCAACAACTTCACCGACGCCTCGGCCAACAACAACACCGTGGCCCAGACCGTGTTCCCGGGCCAGCTGGGCGCGGTGCTCGCGATCTGGAAGGGCCACACCGAGTGGGCCTCGGATCCCTGGGCCGGCACGGGCGCTGGCGACGGCGCCACCAGCAACCCGGTGCTGGGCAGTGGCGGAGCCAACTTCGACAACAACTTCCAGGGCACCGCCACGAGCATCGGCACCACCAACGACAACGTGCACAGCGAGCTCGCGGGCAGCCAGGGCAGCACGCTGGCCTTCACCGAGACGCCCATCTCGGATGGCTGGCGCATCCGCTACCTCTCGAGCTGGGTCTGGCAGGACGGGCCGGGCCCGTCGTCGGGCGGCATCGACATCCAGGGCGTGGCCACGCACGAGATCGGCCACACGCTGGGTCTCGGGCACACGAGCGTCAGCGGCGCCACCATGACCCCCTTCATCAGCGGCGCCGGCAACCAGCAGCGCTCGATCGAGGCCGACGACATCAACGGCATCAAGTCGATCTACGGCGCCAAGTCGGCCACCAAGCCGCACATCGCGAGCCTGTCCGGCAGCAAGACGGTTGGCGGCACCCTGGTCATCACCGGCAGCAACTTCGCGGCCACCAGCAACGAGGTGTGGTTCACGCGCCAGGGCAACCTGGGCAACCCGCAGAAGGTGTTCAACCTCGGCAGCAACGGGACCAAGATCAGCGTGGTCGTGCCGGCCGGCGCGACGGACGGCACCGTGATGGTGAAGAAGGGCGGCGGCACGGGCGGCGCCTTCCTCTCCAATTCCTGGCCCATCGACATCGGCAGCTCGGCCACGCAGGGCGAGGGCTTCACCGAGCTGCATCCGGGCCTCGGCACCGCGGCCGGCGCCGTCCCGTACCTCACGGGCGGCGGCGACCTGACGCCGGGCAGCGGCAGCTTCTGGATCGAGGTCGACGCGCTGCAGCCGGCGGCGGCCGGCGTGATGCTCGTCTCGCTGTCCCAGGGCAGCGCGACGTTCAAGGGCGGCACGCTGTACGCGTCGCCGGTCGACGCCAGCTTCGCCTTCGGCACGGCCGAGACCGGCCAGCTGATCCTCGAGGGCGCGCTCCCCGCGAGCACGGCCTCGGGAATCTCCTTCGTGCTGCAGGCCTGGTTCTCCGACGCCGACGGGCCGCAGGGTGCCGTCGCCACCAACGGACTGCTCCTCGACGTGCCCTGACCGCTCGAACCCGCCGCCCTCCGGGCCCCGCACGGCCCGGGGGGCGGCTGCTCTCGACCCACCACCGCCGTGCCGGAGGATCTCCCGATGATCCGCACTGCCGGACTGGCCGCCCTGCTGGGCGGAAGCTTCCTCACCGTCGCCGCGCTGTCGTGGCCCGTGGCCACCGCGGCCTACACCGTCGGCGACGAGCACCTCGACCTCGCGCAGCGTGACGTCCGCGTCGTCAACTCGTTCGCCGACCCGGAGGCCAACGACAACGTCGTCGCGCAGGCGGTCTTCCCCGGCACGCTCGGCGCGCCGCTGGCGCTGCGCAAGGCGCACGTCGAGTGGTCGTCGGGGCCGTGGGCCGGCACCGGCGAGGGCGACGGCCTGGCGAGCAATCCCGTCCTGGGCAGCGGCAACGCCAACTTCGACAACAGCTGGCAGGGCGTCGCGGCCGCCGCAGGCAGCAATGAGAACGTGCACATCGCGATGCCGGGCAGCAGTGGCAGCACGCTGGCCTTCACGGTCTCGCCCGTCTCGGACGGCTGGGAGATCATCTACTACGACACCTGGCTGTGGGACGACGGACCTGGGGCCCCGGTCGCGGGCGCGCTGGACCTGCAGTCCATCGCGACGCACGAGATCGGCCACGTGCTCGGCCTCGGTCACACCAGCGTGCCGGGCCAGACCATGAGCCCGACCATCACGGGCAACGGCACCGACGCCCGCTCGATCGAGTTCGACGACGTGGCGGGCCTGCAGGCCATCTACGGCGTCGAGTCGCCCAGCAAGCCGCGCATCGAGGCGGTCTCGCCGGACCACGTGGTCGGCGCGACCTTCACGATCACCGGCGTGAACTTCGCGGCCACGGGCAATGAGGTGTGGTTCACCAACGTGGCGGCGTCCGGCGAGCCGGTCAAGGTCACCGGGGTGGCCTCGACAGGTGGCGGGCAGCTCATCACGCTCACCGTGCCGCAGGGCGCGGCCGCGGGCGAGATCCTGGTGCGCACGTCGGGCCTGGACGACGGCAGCGTGCTCTCGAACGCCTTCCCCTTCGACGTGCCCGTGGGATTGAAGCAGCTGCAGCCGGGCTTCAGCTCGGTCGGCGGCGCGCCGCCGCTGCTCACGGCGACGGGCGACGCGGCGCCGGGCGGGAGCTTCACGCTGCAGCTCTCGGGCGGACCATCGG
>DASUFI010000099.1:0-11085 GCA_036274635.1 Planctomycetota bacterium | reverse complement strand
CGCTGGACGCGGACGGAGAGCTGGCCGGCGTCACCTGCCGCGTGGCGCAGTTCGGCGCGCGCACCGCCGGCATGCGCCGCTATCTCGAGTGGCAGAACGGCCTGCTGACCCACGAGGCCATGGCCGCCGAGCGCTTCGTCGAGATCCCGGCGCTGCACCAGACGGGGCTGTACCGCGCGGCGGCGCTGCGGGCGCTGGGCGGCTACGCGCCGCGCGGTGACTGGCCGGCGGACATCGACGTGTGGCTGCGCTGGTTCGAGCACGACGAGCTGGTCGCCCCGCTGCGCGTGGCCAAGCTGCCGCGGGTGCTGTATCGCTGGCGTCAGCACGGCGCGCAGAGCACGCGCGGCGGCGGCACGCACGCGCTGGCGCGGCTGCGGGCCTGCAAGGCGCACTACGTCGCGCGGCTGGTCGGCCGGCGCGGCGCGCGGCCCGCGGCGGTGCGCCTGCTCTCCACCGGCGCCACGCTGGACGCCTGGCGCGCCGCGCTGACGACGGCGGGCGTCGAGGTTGCGCGCGCCGAGGCCTGGAGCCCGGGCCGGCCCCTCCCGCCCGCGCCGCCCGGCGCGCTGACGCTGGCCGCCTACGGCATGGCTGGCGTGCGGGCCCGGCTGCGCGCCGCGCTGGCCTCCGCGGCCTCCGCGACCCTCTTCGTGGCCTGAACCTCCAGCGCGCTGGCCCCTTGGCGAGGCGGCGTCGGACGCGCAAGCTCACGGGGCCATGCGCGTCAGCGAGACTCGAGTCCGAGGCATCCTCACCCGCAGCAGCGGGTTCCTGCGGACGGTCTGCAGCCACTCGCTGCAGCCGTGGCGCGGCTGCAGCTTCGGCCAGGCGCTGTGCGGCGTCGGTTGCTACGCGCAGCACAACCGCTGGCTGGCGCGCGGCGAGGCCTGGGGCAGCTTCCTCGAGGCGCGCGTCAACGCCGCCGAAGTCTACCGCGCCGAGCACGCGGCCGAGGCGCGCTGGGCGCGCCGCGCGCGCGGCGGCTTCGTGATCTTCATGAGCAGCTCGACCGATCCCTTCGTGCCGCAGGAGGAGCGCCTCGGCATCACGGCCGGCGTGCTCGCCGCCATGCTCGAGCAGCCGCCCGACGGCCTCATCGTGCAGACGCACACGGACCGCGTCCTGCGCGCCCGCGACGCGCTCGTCGCGCTGGCGCGACGCTGCGAGCTGCGCGTGCACCTCTCGATCGAGTCGGACCGCGACCGCCTGCCCGGCCTGCCCCCGCCGGCGTGCACGGTCGAGGCGCGCCTTGCGGCGGCTGCCGCGCTGCGCGCGGCCGGGCTGCGCGTCGTCATCACGGTGGCGCCGCTGCTCCCCATCGCGCGCCCGGGGGCGTTCTTCGCGCGCCTCGGCGAGGTGGCGGACGCGGTGGTCATCGACCACTTCATCGAGGGCGACGGCACGCCCGACGGCGGCCGCACGCGGCGCACGGCGCTGCCGGCGGCGATGGAGGCGGTGGAGGCAGGCAGCACGGAGCTGACCTATCGCGAGCGCATGGTCGCCGTGGCGCGGCGCGTGCTTCCGGGGCGCGTCGGTGTCAGCGTGGACGGGTTCGCGGGGAGATGGCTCCACGACTGAGCCGCAGCCGCCTGCGCCACACTCCCCGCACTTGAGCCGGCGCGTCCCCGCCGTCATTCTCCCCCGCCATGCGTCGCGCCCTGCTCTTCTGGCTGACCCTCTGGTCCACCGCCTTCGGCGTCTGCGAGGGCGCCGTGGTCGTCTACCTCCGTCGCCTCTGCTACCCCGGCCAGCCGCCCACCGGGCCGCTGCTGCCGCTGCCCGAGATCGACGCGTCGCTGCTGCGCACCGAGATGGCGCGCGAGCTGGGCACGCTCGTGATGCTGCTGGGCGTGGCCATGCTCGCCGAGCGCCGGCCGCTGCGGCGCTTCGCGGTCTTCGCCTTCTGCTTCGGGATGTGGGACCTCGTCTACTACGCGACGCTGCACGTCGCGATCGGCTGGCCGGCGAGCCTCATGACGTGGGACGTGCTCTTCCTCGTTCCCGCGCCGTGGTCCTCGCCCGTGCTCGCGCCGGTGCTGGTGTCGCTGGCGCTCATCGGCGCGTCCGCGCTGGTGCTCGCGCGCCAGGACGACGCGCCCTCGCCGCTGCGGCCGCGCGACTGGCTGGTGCAGTCGGCCTGCGGTGGCGTGATCCTGTGGGCTTTCCTGTGGAACGCCGAGGCCGCCAACGGGGCGCAGCCGCTGGGCCACTTCCCGTGGTGGCTGTTCCTGCCGGCCCTGGGGATCGCCGTCGGCTGCTTTCTCTGCCGCTGGTTCGCGACACGCCGCGCCGCCTGAGGGCGCGGCCCGTAGGCCGCCCCGCTCAGGCGCGCTCGAACAGCGCCGCGATCCCCATGCCGCCGCTGACGCACAGCGTCGCCACGCCGCGCCGCGCGCCGCGCCGCTGCATCTCGTGCAGCAGCGTGACCACGATGCGCGCGCCGGTGCAGCCGATCGGGTGGCCCAGCGCGATGGCTCCGCCGTTCACGTTGAGCCGCGCCGGGTCGAGGCCGAGCTCGCGGTCGCAGGCGATGACCTGCGCGCTGAAGGCCTCGTTCAGCTCGACGAGATCGATGTCCGGGAGCGCCAGCTTCTGGCGCTCGAGCAGCGACTTGGTGGCCGGCACCGGGCCGATGCCCATGATCTTCGGGTCCACGCCGGCCATCGTGCCGTCGACCAGGCGGCCGAGCACCGGCAGCTTGCGCTGCTGCGCGAAGCCGGCCGTGGTGACGAGCACCGCCGCCGCGCCGTCCGTGATGCCGGAGCTGTTGCCCGCCGTCACGGTGCCGCCCTTGGTGAAGACCGGCGCCAGCTTCTGCAGCTCGGCGATCGTCGTCGCGGGGCGCGCGTGCTCGTCGCGGTCGACGACCACGTCGCCCTTCCGGCCGGACACCGTCACCGGCACGATCTCGTCCTTGAAGCGGCCGGCCTTGATGGCCTCGCCCGCCTTGCGCTGGCTCTCGAGGGCGAAGCGGTCCTGCTCGTCGCGCGAGATCTCGTGGCGCACCGCGAGCGTCTCGGCCGTCGCGCCCATGGGGCTCTCGGCCAGCGGGCAGTTGAAGCCGTCCTGGTAGTTGCCGTCCAGGACCGGGCCGTCGCCGAGGCGGTAGCCGGTGCGCATCTGGGGCAGCAGGAACGGGATGCGCGACATGGACTCGGTGCCGCCCGCGACGACGGCGCGCGCGCCGGCGCGGACCTCGTGGGCGGCCATCAGGATGGCGCGCAGACCAGAGGCGCAGGCCTGGTTGATAGTGACGGCGGTGCCGGTGTGCGGGATGCCGGCGCGGATCTGCACCTGGCGCGCGACGTTGGGGCCGCTGCCGGCCTGGCGCGCCATGCCGAAGATGACCTGGTCCACGTCCGCGGCGGGCAGGCCGCTGCGCTGCAGCAGGCCCTGCACGGCCACGACGCCGAGGTCCACGGCGCTCACCGTGGACAGGCCGCCCAGGAACTTGCCGATGGGCGTGCGGACGGCGCCGGCGAGGACGATGTCATTGCGGTCCATGGTGCGCCCTGGGCTCCTGGGGGTCCGGCGAAGATAGCGGATCGGACGACGCGCGTCAGGCCGCCCCGCGCGGCGCGTCGCGAGGCCGTCCACGCGCCGCGGTGCCACCCGATAGGGGCGCCTCCCGCACTCCGCCCGGCGGTTCGTGTCGGTATCCCTCATACAAGGAGAACTGACATGAACATGCGATTGGTGATCGCGGGCGTCGTGCTCGCCGGCGGGGCCGCCGGCCTCGTGGCGGCGGCGCCCTGGCAGGATGCCCAGGCCAAGGCGAAGCCGGCGGGCGCGGACAAGCCTTTCACCGACCAGGAGATGGCCGCGTGGAAGAAGGCGTCCACGCCCGGCCCGCAGCACGCCGAGATGGAGAAGATGGTCGGCACGTGGGACGTGAAGGCGACCTCGTGGATGAAGCCCGGTGCGACGCCCGAGGAATGGTCCGGCACGTCCGACGCCCGCTTGATCATGGATGGCCGCTACCTCGTCGAGGACTTCAGCGGCACGATGTCCATGGGCCCCTATCACGGCCATGGCATGCTCGGCTTCAACAACACGAGCGGCCAGTGGGAGCACGTGTGGGTCGACGACATGAACACGGCCATGATGATCTCGCAGGGCGACACCAAGGACGGCAAGACGGAGCTGCACTCCACCGGCACCTGCCCCCTGAATGGTCAGCGCGTCTCGATGCGCATGGTGTTCATGTCCCATGGCGACGACGAGCGCACGGTGGACATGTGGTCCACCTTCCCCGGGCAGCCTGAGTTCCAGTCGATGAGCCTGCGCTACCACAAGCTGGCCGGCAGCAAGCCGTCCCGCTGAGCCGCCGCGCGGCGGGCGCTGCGCCGGCCTCCGGGACCCGGGGGGCGGCGCAGCGGCCCCGAGCGGGCCGGATCGCGCAGGCCCGCCAAGAACCGGCGCCCGGCGGCATGATGGGTGGCAACTCGCGAGGCTCCTTCGCAAGATGCCACCCTCGCCCCACGGGATCCGCCCATGCTGCGCCTGCTGACGTGCCTCGCCCTGCTCACCGCCTGCTCGACGCCCGCCGATGCGCAGCAGGCTCCCGCGGCCGCCGCGCCCCGCGCCGCCGCGGCACTGGCCCCCGCCCAGAACGCTCCGGCGCCGGCGTCCGCGCAGAACGCCGCCGCTCCGGCCCACGCCGAGAGCACCGGCCAGCCCGCCCTCACCATCTACAACGGCGGCTTCGCCGTCGTGCGCGAGCTGCTCGACCTGCAGCTGAAGCAGGGCGTGAACCAGATCGCCGTGAGCGGCATGACCAGCACGCTCGAGCCCGACTCGGTCATCCTGCGCGATCCGACGGGCGGGCGCGCGCTCGCGATCCTGGAGCAAAGCTACCGCAACGACCCGGTCACGCAGGAGCGGCTGCTGGACCTGTTCGTGGGCAAGACCATCCGCTTCCAGGTGCAGCACGGCGACGCGACCTCGGTCATCGAGGGGCGCATCGTGCGCAGCGGCTACGTGGCGCCCCAGGCGCTGTACGACCAGTGGGGCAACTGGCGCGGGCCGCCGGCGCAGGGGCAGCCGGTCATCGACGTGGGCGGCGAGCTGCGCTTCGCGCTGCCGGGCCTGCCGCTCTTCCCGTCGCTGGGCGATGACACGGTGCTGCAGCCCACGCTGGGCTGGACGCTGGAGAGCGACGGCGGCGGCCCGCTGCAGGCGGAGCTGGCCTACCTCACCGGCGGCTTCACCTGGGAGGCCGACTACAACGCCGTGTCGGAGGAGGGCTCGGGCAAGCTCGACCTCGTGGGCTGGATCACCATGCAGAACGGCAGCGGCAAGACCTTCCACGAGGCGAAGGTCAAGCTCATGGCCGGCGACGTGAGCAAGGTGAGCGAGCAGGACGCACGCCGCGACCAGCTGCGCGCGCTGGGGTACATGGCCGAAGCCAAGGCCGGCGGCCCGCCGGTGACGGAGAAGGCCTTCGACGAGTTCCACCTCTACACCGTGTCGCGCCCGGTCACGCTGCGCGACGCCGAGAGCAAGCAGGTGGAGTTCGCGCGCGCCGAGGACGTGCCCGAGAAGCGCCTCTACGTCTACGACGGCGCGGCCATGGGCGGCCAGCCCGGCGGCGACTGGGGCAACGCGGACTACCGCTACGCCCCCGACTTCGGCACCGAGAACCAGAAGAAGGTGTGGGTCGTGCGCGAGTTCCGCAACGACGAGCAGAGCGGCCTCGGCATTCCGCTGCCCAAGGGCAAGGTGCGCTTCTACACGCGCGACAAGGACGGCCAGCTGGAGTTCACGGGCGAGAACCTCATCGATCACACGCCCAAGGACGAGACCATCCGCCTCTACACCGGCAATGCCTTCGACCTCGTCGGCGAGCGCACGCGCACGGACTACAAGGTGTCCACGGCCGAGGACTGGATGGACGAGTCCTTCGCCATCAAGCTGCGCAACCACAAGAAGGAGGCCGTCACCTTCACCGTGGTCGAGCACCTGTACCGCTGGAGCAACTGGGAGATCCGCAACCCCAGCCTGCCGTTCACGAAGAAGGACAGCCGCACGATCGAGTTCAGCGTGGAGGTGCCGGCGGATGGCGAGGTCGCGCTGAGCTACGGGGTGCACTACTCCTGGTAGGCGCTTGCAGCGCGGGTGCCGCCGCGTGACCGACAGAGAGCTGAGTTCCCGCGCACGCCGCCCTTTCGCGCGCGTCTTCGGACTCGCGCGGGTGTTCAAGCGCGCGCGACCGTTCCCGGTCGCGATCCCCTACACCACAGGAGAGTCGAGCCATGGCGAAGGAGAAGGACACGGCCGCGGAGACGATGAGCGACATGAAGCCCAGCAAGGCGAAGCGTGCTGTGAAGGCCGGGGTCGTCCTCGCCGCCGCAGGCCTGACCGCCTTGGCCATCTCCCGGCGCATGAAGTCCCGCAAGGGCAAGGCGGCCAGCAAGAAGACGTCGAGGGCGAAGGCCGGCCGCAAGACCAGGAGCGGGGCGCGCAGCACGACGAGGCGCTCGTCGGGCGCGAGGCGCACCTCGAGGAGTCGCTGATCGTCGACTCCGTGATCAGCGCCCCGTCGTCGACGTCGACGCTCAGGTCAGCGCGGGCGCCTTCCTGAAGAAGCACCTGAAATCCGTGTCGCCACCCCAGGCGGCGACCACCTCGGGGCGCGAGCCATGCCGGCCCACGGGACCGTGGGCAAGTCCGTGGTCCGCCTCGTCAGGCGCGTGCGACCGGCTCAGTGACCGCCGTGCGGGGCCTCGCCGCCGCCCTTGTCCCCGTCGCTGGGCTGCTGCGCCGGCGCGGCCGGCTTGGCCGAGCGCGCGGCCGCGAGCTTCATCAGCGCGACCTTGGGCTCCTTGTTGAAGTCCTTCACGCAGTCCTTGCAGCAGAACTCCAGCAGGGTCGTGCCGTAGAGGACCTTCACCGGCTTGTCGCCGATGTCCTCGTCGCTGATCGGGCACTTGGTGAGCGGGTAGGTCTTCTCCTGCTTCGCGATGTAGGCCGCGTCGAGCTTGGCCAGGGCCGCGCTGGCCTTGGCCGGGTCGCTGGTCAGCTCCTTCTGGCAGTCAGCGCAGCAGGTCTTGATCAGCTTCGTGCCGAGCACGAAGGACTTGGCCTTGGCGTCCAGCTTCTCGCCGCTGTTCGGGCAGGTGTCGAGCGGGTAGTCGGCCGACTGCGCCTTGATGATCGCGTCGTCGAGCTTCTTCAGCGCCTCGGCGGGCGACTTGTCGAACTCCGCCTGGCAGTGGCTGCAGCAGAAGGAGACGAGGCGGCCCTGGTAGATGATGTCCACGGGCGTCATGCCGCCGCCGCCGAGAGGCTTGCCGCTCATGATGCAGGTCGTCAGCGGGTAGCTCGGCTTCTGGGCAGCGATGAGCGCGGCGTCATCGCTGGCGGGCCCCGCGGCGACCAGTGTGGCCAGCAGGGCGGCGGAGAGCAGGCACCTCATGATCGGGCTCCGTTCGGGAAGTGGGGACGAGAGTACGTCGGACAGCGAGGGCGTGCGAGGGGGGCGGGCGTTTCAATCCCCTTCGGGGCGGCGCTCGGCAAGGACCTCGTAGCGCAGGGATGCGGCGTCACCGCCCCCGGTTTCCCAGACCGCCAGGACCGGACCGAGGCCATCCCCGGCGCCGGCGGTGGTGACGTTGAGGCCGCGACCCAGCGGTCGCGCCTCCCCGACGCCGCCGAGGTGCAGCGCCTTGGCCGTGAGCACCTGCCCCTGGCCGTCGGTCCAGGCGAGGTGGAAGCCGCCCGGACCCGCGGCGGCGGACGTCTCGCGGCCCTCCGCCACGGGCGACTCGCCCAGGCCCGGCGCGGCGGTGTACAGGCCGCTGCCGCGCCGCCAGAAGGTGAGCAGCTCGCCCTTGGACGACACGGCGACGCCACCGCCCGCCATGGGGCAGGCCTGCAGCTCCCAGTGCTCGGAGCCCAGCTGGTGAGGGTCGCCCGCGACCTGCTGGTTGGCGTGGCGCAGCACGAGCACGTACATGTCGCGCGCCGGGCCGAGCTTGTTGCGCCACAGCACCAGGCCTTGACCGGTGGCCGGATAGAAGGTGGCCGCGGGCGCGCAGCACTCGCAGATGCTGCCGTCGGGCGAGGCGTAGAGCAGCAGGTCGCTGCCCCACGTGGCGCCGCCGTCGCTGCTCCAGTCGCCGCGCAGCTCGGTGCCGTGGCCGCGCTGATCGAGCCACACGGCGAGCAGCTCGCCGTCCGGTCCGGCGGCCACCGCGTGCAGGCCCTCGCGCGCCGAGGCCGGCTCGTCGTTCACGCGCACGGGTCCCTTCCAGCGCGCGCCGCGGTCGTCGCTGCGCCACGCGAGCAGGTTGCCGTCGCCGCCGCCGGGCGCCTCGCCGCACACCGCCAGCACCACCAGGGCCTGCGGCGTGACGGCCGCGCGCGGCCCGCGCGACGGCCCCGCCTCGAGTCGCCCGGCCTCGCCGACACGCTCGGGCGCCGAGAAGCTCTGCCCGCCGTCGCGCGAGAGCACGCAGCGGATCTCGTCGTCGGCCGCGTAGACCACCAGCACCGTGCCGTCGGCGCCCACCGCCACGTGCGGCGCCGACGCCGGCCCGGCGTCGGCGGGCAACAGGGCGCGGCCGCGCGGCGCGTCGGCCTGCGCGCGCGCGTCCTGCGCCGCCACGGCGGCGGCCAGCAGCAGCGCGGCGAGTCCTCGCGGCAGGGCGTGCATGGGGTGACTCTCGACAGGCTCCGTCAGCAAGTCGCGGGCCGGACGCGGGACGGGCGACGCCGACGCTGGCGGGCCTGTCCCGGGGCCCACGCCCCATGTGGTACACCGTCGCCGCCGCCGCGCGCCAGCGCGGGCCGCCGGAGATTTCCCCGTGAAGTGCGCAGTCGTCACCTCCACCACCCCCGACATCATCGCCGCCCTCGACGGCCTGCTCTCCAAGCTGGCCGCGGAGCTGGGCGAGGGCCGGCCGGACCTGGTGGTGGCGTGGTTCACGCCGCATCACAGCGGTGACGTCACCGTGCTGCGCAAGCGCATCCTCGACCGCCTGAACCCGCGCGTGCTCCTCGGCTGCCCCGCGGCCGGCGTCATCGGCGAGAACGTGGAGGTCGAGGACCAGGCCGGCGTCGCGCTGTGGGCCGGCCGCTGGCCGGGCGCGGTGCTCACGCCTTTCCAGCTCGACGTCGACGAGGTGGACGGCGAGGCGACGCTCAAGGGCTGGCCCGCGGAAGTGGAGGCTGGGAGCGGCTTCCTCGTGCTCGCCGACCCGTACACCACGCCCGGCGACGCGCTGCTGGACGGCTTCGCGCAGCGCTGGCCCGGCGCGCCGGTCATCGGGGGCATGGCCTCGGGCACGCAGGGCCCGGGCCAGGCGCTGTTCCTCACCAACGACGGCCTGCACGACGAGGGCGTGATCGGCGTGGCCATCGGCGGCTCGGTGCGCATCGACCCGCTCGTGAGCCAGGGCTGCCGACCGGTGGGCCGGCACTTCGTGATCACCAAGGCGCAGCAGAACGTGATCCTCGGCCTCGGCGGCAAGCCGGCGCTGGACCAGCTGCGCGTCGTCTTCGGCGAGGTGCCCGCGCGCGACCAGCAGCTGATGCAGACGGCGCTGCACGTCGGCCGCGTGGTGGACGAGCGCAAGAGCACCTACGGCCGAGGCGACTACCTCGTGCGCAACGTGCTGGGCTTCGACCTCGAGAACAAGGCCCTCGCCATCAACGAGCTGGTGCGGCCCGGCCAGACGGTGCAGTTCATGGTGCGCGACCGCGACGCGGCCTCCGAGGACCTCGAGACGCTCCTCGCCGACGAGGCCAAGCGCGGCCCGGCCCTGGGCGCGCTGCTCTTCTCCTGCCACGGCCGCGGCAAGCACCTGTTCGGCAAGCCGCACCACGACATCGGCCACGTGCACAAGGGCTTCGGCGACGTGCCCACCGCCGGCTTCTTCTGCAACGGCGAGATCGGCCCGGTGGGCGGGCAGCCCTTCCTGCATGGGTTCACGGCCAGCATCGCGCTGTTCCGGCCGGCGGGCTGATCAGCCCAGGCGCAGCGCCAGCTTCAGCCAGCGCGCCACCTCCGGGTCGTGCTCGTGGTCCAGCGCGTCCTGCAGCGCCACGCGCGCCGGCTCCTCCAGCCGCCGGCCCTCGCCGGGCGGCGCGCTCACCAGGGAGAGCGCGGCGAGGCGCCGGTGCGGCGGCTCGCTGTCGGCCAGCGCCGCCAGCAGCGCGGCCGAGCGGCGCGCGCGGCGCGCCTCGGCGGCGTGGCTGGCCTGCGCGTCCGGCTCGTTGCCGTAGCCGATGGAGAGCCGCGGCAGCAGCGCCTCCTGCGTGTTCACCTGCGTCAGCGCCAGCAGCTCGGTCCACGTGACGTCCGGGTCGCTCTCGCCGGACAGGGCGTCCACCAGCGCCTCGGACAGGCTGGCGCGGTCGGCCGGAGCGCAGCCCTCACCCGCGAGCCAGGCCAGCATCTCGCCCGCGGCGGCGAGGCGCTCGTCCGTCGCGAGCTTGCGGTCGGCCAGCACGGCGCCCAGCGTCGCTGGCGGCCGCAGCTGGTCGCCGCGCGCGTCGCGCTGGATGCGCGCGAGGTCCAGCAGCAGCTGCTCGACGTGCTCGCACGAGGCGCGCCCGTCGGCCGCCAGCCGCGCGTGCGGATGGCGCAGCGCGGCCAGCGCGGCCCGCGCCTCGCTGCCCTGCGCCAGCACCAGCGCGAAGAGCGCCGGCCCGGCCTCGTCCGGCCGGCGCGCGAGCAGCGCCAGCAGCGGCTCGCGGCAGGCCGCGCTCTGGTCCATCGCCGAGCCCAGCACCAGCTGCACGGCGTCCGTCAGCCAGGTGCGCTCGCTGCCCAGCGCCGCGCCGTCGGTGTCGCGCGCCCAGGGCGGATCGGCGCCGCGCGGGCCCAGCAGCGGCGCGGCCAGCTCGGCCGCCAGCTCATCGGACGGCACGCGCCCCAGCGGCAGCGGCAGCAGCGGCGGCCCGCGCACGAGCCGGTCCGCGCGCGCCAGCGGCAGCGGCAGGCCGTGCCCCTCGCGCAGCGGGTCCCAGGCGAGCGAGACGATGACGTTCGGGCGCTCCCAGGCCGGCAGGCCGGCGCAGCGCGCCAGCGCGTCGGCCGGCTCGCCCAGCCCTGACAGCGCGACCAGCCCGCGCGCG
>DASUFI010000098.1:0-4196 GCA_036274635.1 Planctomycetota bacterium | reverse complement strand
GGAGGGCGGCCTCGCGGACCGCGCCGCGGCGCTGCAGTGGCTGAAGGAGCGCGTCGCGGGCTGAGTCAGCTGGGCGGCACGATCCGCAGGAACAGCCGCCCCAGCACGAAGAGCGCCAGGATGAAGGCGCCGCCGCCCAGCGCCAGCGGCTCGTCGTTGCCGAAGCAGACGACGGACGCGTCGAAGAGATACAGGTTGCTCAGCGCGACGCCCGTCACCGCCGGCGGCGGCAGCCGTCGCCAGGCCCGCGCGAGCCGGAGGATCGCGACGGCCGCCAGGACGGCCGAGAGCCAGCGCACCGGCGACGTCTCGCCGGCGCGCAGCAGCGGCGCGACGGTGAGCACGAGCAGGATGACGAGCAGGGCGACGGCGGCGCCGAGGCCCAGGCGGCTCCACGCGGGCGAGCCGGGCTCGTCGTCCGTCGAGGCGTGCAGCGACGCGGCGGCCATGTAGGCCGCGTAGCCGGCCGCGGTCAGCAGCACGGGGCCGAGGCCGGCGAAGCGCAGCGCGTCCTCCGCGCTGCCCGGCTGGGCGCCGGTGCTCGCGGCCATGAGCGCCACCCCGCCCAGCGTGAGGTCGAGGCCGCGCAGCACGCCCAGGGCCGCGCAGGCCGGGAGCCGCCAGCGCTTGAGCACGAAGTGATACAGCCAGGTCAGCGCGGCGATGGCGGCCGCCACGTCGAGCAGCCGCTGCGAGATGCCGGACGCGACGACCAGAGCGATGACCGTCAGTCCGAAGGACGCGGCCCGCACGGCGCGAACGCTCAGCGCGCCGCGCGGGAGCGGCCGGCCGGGCTTGCGCCGCCGGTCGTCCTCCAGGTCCGCGAAGGCGTTCTGCGCCATGCCCGCCGCGAGCAGGCACACGCCCACCAGCATGGTCTTCAGGAGCACGGGCCAGGCGGCCAGCGCGGCCGAGGGCTCGCGGAAGGCGTCCGCCGCGGGCGGCCCGGCCTGCGACGCACGCACGAAGGCGACGGTGAAGGCCAGGCTCCAGCCCGCCAGCACGTCGGCGCAGGGCGAGAGCAGCAGCGGCGCGCGCAGGACCTCGAGCCACGCGCGCAGCATCGACCCGCCCGACGTCGCGCCGCCCGCCGCCGGCGCCGCGCTCACAGGCTCAGCCCACGAGCCGCGTGATGTCGTTGTAGGTCACGTACAGGACCAGCGCGACGATGGCCAGCAGCCCGGCCAGCTGCGCCGCGTTCATGAAGCGCTCCGAGAGCCGGCCGCCCTTGAGCTTCTCCAGCAGCAGGAACAGCATCTGCCCGCCGTCCAGCACCGGGATGGGAAGCACGTTGATGAAGGCCAGGTTGATCGAGAGCAGCCCCAGGAAATAGAGCAGCTTGGTCAGGCCCGTGTCCGCGAACTGGTAGGTGAGCACGGAGATGGACACGATGCCGCCCAGGTTGTTGGCGGCGACGTCGCCCGTGACCAGCTTCTTCAGCGTGAGCCACGTGGTGCGCAGCATGTTGAGCGAGGTGGCGACACCGGCGCGCAGCGCGCCCGCGAAGGACTCCTGCTGGCGCGTCTCGAGCATGCGCGCGAACAGGCCGTAGTCCCAGCGCACGGGCAGCCGCGTCTCGACGTCGACAGAGTGCAGCTCGCCGTCCCGGCCGCTCTTGTAGTCGACGTGGAAGCGCGTCTCGTCCTTCGCGCGCGTCATGAGGTCGTCGTAGGTGTGCACCTTCTCGCCGTTCAGCGCCACGAGGGTGTCGCCGTCGCGCACGCCGGCCGCCGCCAGCACGCCCTCGGGGATGACCCGCACGGCCGTGCCCCTCATGTCGTTGTCGAAGGCGACGTCGGTGGCCAGCAGGGCGCGATGCTCGGGCGACAGGGTCGCGACGGTCTCGCCGTCGCGCTCCACGGCCAGCGTCACCGGGCCTGGTGGTGCGTCGGCCACGGCCTGCAGGATGTCCTCGGCGCCGGTCACCGGCCGGCCGCCCACGGCGCGCACCACGTCGCCAGGCTGCAGCGGGAAACGCGCGTCCAGGGCGCCGCCGCGCAGCGCCACGACGCGCGTGTCCAGCGGCGTGATGCCCAGCAGGCGCTTGCCCGGCACCTCCTCGCGCTGCGGCTGGAGCACGACGTCGAGCGTCTGCTCGCCGCGCCGCACGGAGACCTGCGCATCGCCCCCGCGCAGGAAGAGGTGCTCGAGGGCCACCTCCGGCCGATCGCCGGCCGCGAGCGGGACGCCGTCGATGGCCAGCAGCTCGTCGCCGGTGCGCAGGCCGGCCGTGGCGGCCGCCTTGCCCTTCTCCACCGCGATGGTGCCGTCGCCGGCGGGCCCGATGCCGATCTCCCAGCGGCCCTGCTCCTGGTTGCGCTCGGCGCGCAGCACGACGTCGAACTCGCGGCCGTCGCGGCGCACGCGCAGCAGCGTGTGCTGCGGGTCGGCCAGCGCCACCTCCAGCGCGATGTCCTGGAACTGGTAGACGCGGTGCCCATCCACAGCCAGCACCTCGTCGCCCGGCCGCAGGTCCGCCTGCCAGGCGGGACCGCCCGGCGCGAGGCTGCCGAGGACCGGCGCCGTGAAGGGCACGCCCAGCGCGAAGGCCACCGGGAAGGCCACGAAGGCGAAGAGCACGTTCACGATGACGCCGCCGGCGAAGATGATCGCGCGCTGCCAGGGCGGCTTGGCCGAGAGATCGTCGGCCGCCAGCACCGTGCCGTCGCGCAGGTCGCCGTACTCGCCCGCCATCTTCACGTAGCCGCCCAGGGGCACCAGCGAGAGCCGGTAGTCCGTCTGTCCGCGGCGCCAGCCCAAGAGGCGCGGCCCGAAGCCGATGGAGAAGGTCTCGACGCGCACGCCGAAGGCCCGCGCGGCCAGGAAGTGCCCCAGCTCGTGGATGAAGATCAGGAAGCTGATCCCGAGCGCCGCGAGCAGGATGGAACCGAGGTCGCCGAGCATGCCGGTCAGCTCGCAGTCTGGGGAAGGCAGGCCGCGGCCTCACGACGGACGCGGCGATCCGTCTCCTCGATCCGCTCGAGGTCCGGCTCGGGCACGTTGTCGCATCGGTCGAGGGCGTCCGCCACGAGACCGTGAATCGCCGGGAAGGGCAGGCGACCTGCGAGGAAGGCCTCGACAGCGACCTCGTTGGCGGCGTTCAGCACCGTTCCGGTGAGGCCGCCGGCCCGCGCGACGCGCGGGCCCAGCAGGAGACACGGAAAGGCCGTCGTGTCCGGCTCCTCGAAGCTGAGCCCGGGCAGGCGGGCCAGGTCGACGGGCGGCGCCCCGCTGGACACGCGGCCGGGGTAGCCGAGCGCCCAGCGGATGGGCAGGCGCATGTCCGGCGGGGAGAGCTGCGCCAGCACGGCGCCGTCCGTGAACTCGACCATGGAGTGGATGACGGACTGCGGGTGCACGACGACAGAGATTCTTTCGGGCGGCAGGTCGAAGAGCCGGCAGGCCTCCACGATCTCCAGCGCCTTGTTCATGAGCGTGGCGCTGTCCACCGTGATGCGCGGGCCCATCTCCCAGCTCGGGTGGCGCAGCGCCTGCGCGGGCGTGACCCTGGCCAGGCGCTCGGCGCTCCAGCCGCGGAACGGGCCGCCCGAGGCCGTGAGCACCAGCCGGCGCACGTGGGCCGGGTCGTGGCCCTGCAGGCATTGCGCCAGGGCCGAGTGCTCGCTGTCCACCGGCACGAGCGTGGCGCCCGATCGCCGGCAGGCCGCGCGCACGAGGTGCCCGGCCAGCACGAGGCTCTCCTTGTTGGCCAGGCCCACGACGCCGCCGCCTGCGCAGGCGGCCAGCGTGCTGCGCAGGCCGGCCGCGCCCGTGATGCCGCAGATCACGACGTCGGCCGCGACGTGCTCGACCAGCTGCACCAGGCCCTCGGGGCCGGTGAACACGCGGCAGCCGCGCGGCAGCTGCAGCTCGCCGGCGCGCGTCGCGTCGGCCAGCGCCACGGCCTGCGGGCGGAAGGCCTGCGCCTGCTCGGAGAGCAGCCGCGCCGAGCGCGCCGCCGACAGCCCCACGACCACGTGCGAGTCGGGCAGCCCGCCCAGGACGTCGAGGCTCTGCCGTCCCACGGAACCGGTGGAGCCGAGGACGAGCACGCGTCGGGCCATGATGCCGCGAGTCTAGCAACCCGTCGAAGAAGTCATTCGGGCCTGGAAGCGCGTCTTTCGCGCCGGCTCTTCGTTGCGCGATCCTCGGCGGGGTCCCCGCGTAGGGGTTTGCGGCGGGCGAAGCCCGCCGCA
>DASUFI010000097.1:0-3152 GCA_036274635.1 Planctomycetota bacterium | reverse complement strand
GCTCATGGGGCCGCTGTGGAGCGAGCTGGGCGACGGCGAGCGCGTCACGCTGCTGGCCGCCGAGGACGAGGAGTCGGAGGCCGACCTCGTCGTGCGCCGCGCGCTCGCGCTGCACGCGCGGGGCCTGCCGCTGCGCGACATCGCCGTCTTCTACCGCACCAACGCCCTGTCGCGCGGGCTGGAGCGCGCGCTGCGCCTGCACAACGTGCCCTACGACATCGTGGGCGCGGTGGAGTTCTACGAGCGCAAGGAGGTCAAGGACCTGCTGGCCTTCCTGCGCGTGCTCGTCAACCCGCAGGATGCCGTGTCCTTCCTGCGCATCGTCAACGTGCCCGCGCGCGGCCTGGGGCGCACCAGCCTGGAGCGGCTGCGCGCGTGGGCGGTGCCGCTGGGCCTCTCGCCGCGCGAGGCCGCGCGCCGCGCGGGCGCCGGCGAGGCGCCCGGCCTGCCGCCCAAGGCGCGCGCCGCCTTCGAGCAGCTGACGGCGCTGCTCGACGGCCTGTCGGCCACGCTCACGGGCCCGCCCGAGGACACCTTCCACGAGGTCGTGCGCCGCACCGGCTACCTCGACTACCTGCGCGACTTCGGCGGCCAGGAGGCCTCCGACCGCATCGAGAACGTGGGCGAGCTCGAGGGTGCGCTGGCCGCCTACGTGCGCGCCGCGTCGGAGCCCAGCGTGTCCGGCTTCCTGCAGGAGACGGCGCTGCTCTCGGACGTGGACAGCTACGATCCCAACGCCGACCGCCTCGTGCTCATGACGCTGCACGCCGCCAAGGGCCTGGAGTTCCCGGCCGTGTTCATGGTGGGCCTCGAGGAGGGCCAGCTGCCGCACGCGCGCACGCTGGACGACGACGACGACGTCCAGGAGGAGCGACGGCTGTGCTACGTGGGCATGACCCGCGCGCAGCGCCACCTCGTGCTCAGCTGCGCGGCGCGGCGCGCGACCTTCGGCGCGTGGATGCCCACCGTCCCCAGTCGCTTCCTCGGCGAGATCCCCGCCGCGCACGCCGAGCGCGAGGAGCGTGGCCCGCGCGCCGGCCCCTACGCGCCGCTGGGCCGCGAGCGCGCGCAGGTGCGCGAGCGCAGCTACGTCCCGGAGCCCGAGGACTACCTGGACGTGGACCCCGAGGTGCGCCTGCCGCGCCCGGGCGCCGTCGTGCGCCACGCGCACTTCGGCCAGGGCGTGGTGCTCAAGGTGGCCGGCGTGGGCAACAAGGCGCGCATCACCGTGCGCTTCGAGCGCTTCGGCGACAAGCAGCTCATGGCCGAGTACGCGCGCCTCGAAGAGGTCTTCTGACGCCCGGCCGCGCGGCGGCCGCTTGCTAGAATGCGGCGCCGCGGCCCGGCGGGCCGCCCGGGAGACCATGCCCCGCATCATCGTGAACGAAGGCGAGGGCGCCCGTCCGGTGGACCTCGTCGTCTCGCGCCTCGTCGTCGGCGGCTCGTCCGACTGCGACGTGCGCCTGCGCCACCCGGCCACCGCCGGCGCGGAGTTCGTGGTGGAGGCCCTCGCCGGCGGCCACCGCGTCGTGCGCCTGCGCGGCGAGCTGCTGCTCAACGAGGAGCCCTGCGAGGTGGCCACGCTGCAGCACGGCGACACGCTGCGCGTGGGCGAGTCGATGATCCTCTACAAGAACCCGGCCGCGCGCCGCGCGGCGCCGCCGCCCGCCGCGCGCGCCATGGGAGGGTGAGGCGGCGTGCGCCGCGTGCTGCTGCTCGTCGCGCTGCTCACCGGCGCCACGCTGGCCTGGCTGCTGCTGCGCGACCGTCCGGCGCGGCCCGACCTGCTGCTCCTCGCGCCGCACGAGAACGTGCTCGCGGCCTTCATCGACGGCGAGCTCGTGCGCACCACCGCCGTGTTCGACCCCGGGACCCTGCTCGGCCAGTCGCAGACCACCGAGGCGGACCGCCGCGAGGGCAGCCTCGCCAGCGGCGTCCTCTCGCGCCTCGACGGCCAGCCGCCCTACGCCTGGCTGGTGGGCGAGCGCCCGTCCTTCATGCTGGACGTGCTCGAGCCTGCCGACCGCGAGCTGCTGGTCGACCTGGCCAACGGCACGGACGGGCCGCAGTCGGTGGAGGTCGTCTTCAATGGCGCGACCATCGCGCGCCAGGACCTGCCCCGCTCGGCCAAGCTGGTCTCCATCACCGCCGCGGTGCCCGCGGCCCTGCAGCGGCGTGGCCGCAACGTGGTGGAGCTGCGCTTCGCGCGCACCGAGGCGCGCCAGCTGCTGGACGAGGACCGGCCGCTTCCGCTGTCCGGCATCCTGCGCCACGTGGCCTTCGCGCCGCCCGGCCAGACGCGGGCCCCGCTGCCGCGGCCGCCCGCGCGCGCCGGCATCATCCAGGACACGGTGGAGGGGCGCCCGGCCAGCGTGCTGCTGCTGCCGCCCGAGACCGAGGCGCGCGGCGCGCTGCAGCTGCCCGCCGCGCCGCGCGTCACGCTGCGCTTCAGCCTCGACGCGCTCGCCGCGCCCCTGGAGGTCTCGCTGCTGCTCGATGACGGCCGCGTGCCGCTCCGCACGCTGGAGCCCGGGACGCCGACGCCCAGCGACCTCGAGTTCGACCTCTCGCCCTGGGCCGGCAAGCCCGCGGTGCTCTCGCTGTGGGCGCGCGCGGCACCCGGCGGCGGCGAGCTGGCCGCCCGCGTGTCCGCGGCGCAACTGCTGGTGCCGCAGGCCTGGCAGGCCGCGCACGCGCCGGCCGAGCGCGGCGGCCTGCCGCCGCCTCGGCGCCAGCCCTCCTTCCTCGTCATCGTGCTGGACGCCTTCGCGCGGCGCTACGCGGGCCGCGTGGTCAACGGCCAGCTGGTCACGCCGGCGCTGGACGCGCTGTCCGCCAACGGCGTCACCTTCGCCGACGCCACCGCGCCGGCCAGCTACACCCTGGCGTCGATCGGCTCGCTGCTCACGGGCCAGGCGCCGCTGACGCACGGCGTGCTCTCCACCGTCGACGGCGAGGGCCACGTGCGCCGCCTCGCCCCCGACGCGCCGCTCCTCGCGGCCGAGCTGCGCGCGCGCGGCTGGCACACCGCGGCCCTCCTCACCAACCCCAACACCGGCGCGCGCCACGGCTTCGGCGCGGGCTTCGAGCGCTACGACGAGCTGTGGACCGACGCGGACCTCTTCCGCCCCGGCCGCGGCGTGTCGGGCGAC
>DASUFI010000096.1:0-19276 GCA_036274635.1 Planctomycetota bacterium | reverse complement strand
CGGGGCTCATAGTCGCTGGGAGGTGAACCCCGCCCCGGCGACGCCGTGCACACTGGGGCCCTGGCGGGCGGAGCGGGGCTCGCGGAGTGCGGAGCATCACCCCTCGCGAGGGGTTGGCACGAAGTGGACCGGCTGGCTCAGCGGCCGAGCGGCTGGACGCGGAGCTGCGCGACGAGGTCGGTCTCCTGCGGCGACCAGGTCTGGATCAGGTCGCTGCAGAAGGCGTGGAGCTCCCACTCATCGGAGAAGCGGACCGCGGGCTGCGTGACGGCTGCGAGCGACTGCGCGGTGGGCGCCGTGATGCCGCGCTGAACGGCGGCATCCAGCTCGGCCTTGGCCTTGGCGGACGTCACCTGCTCCGGCAGCCCGGGCGCGCCGAAGAAGATGGGCGTGTGCGCCAGGTCCAGCGCCACCGCGCCCGAGCCGTCGACCGGCGCGGGGACGATGGCCACCACGTGCCCGGACTCGTTGCCCAGGTTCACGCGCTCGGCGGTCTGGTCGCCGACGTAGAGGATGGGCTCGGCCGACTGGCGCGGGTGCACCAGGTCGGGGTCCACGGCCAGCACCAGCACCCAGCCGGCCTGCACCTTGGGCTGGTCGGCCCGCCAGACGTGCGTCCACGGCACGCTGGTGGTGAAGGGCTGGGCATAGAGCACGTCGATGCCGCCGACCGGCGTCGCCGCCGGGAGCGCCGGCGGCTCATCGGGCAGGCTGCTGACGAGCGCGGCCACACCGGCTGCCAGGAGCAGCACGAGCACGGAGGGAAGGACGAAGCGAGTGGTCATGTTGCGATGTCCTCGATGTCCCGGCTCATTCGCCGGTGAACTGCAGGTCGTCCATCCCGAGCGCGCCCATGGCCGGCGACGAGAAGGAAGGCCCGAAGCGGAAGGTCATGGCGGCCAGGTGGGTCAGGTCCAGGCCCGAGCTGCCGTGGATGAGATCGTTGAGGCGGATGCGGATGGTCTCGAATTCGTTGCCCCAGCCCGCGCCGATGCCGCAGTTCGTGCGCTGGTAGGGCTCCTCGATGCCGCCGCCCCACGCACCGATGTCGACGGTGCTGCTGTGGCCCGCGGCGTCGCGCAGCTCGACCGCGAAGGTCGTGTCCTGCAGGGCCGCGATCGTGAGGGCATCACGCGTGACCTGGCAGGCGCGGAACTGGAAATACGGGAAGTTGGAGACGTCCTTCGTCCCGGTGGGCATGTCGAACTCGAGGTAGACGTCCGAGCTGCCGTTGTACTCGAAGGCCACGCCCTTGGTCGTGTCGCTCGCCGCCGCCTCCGTGAAGCCGTTCCAGGTGCCGGTGGCGGTGGTGAAGTTGCTGTTCGAGTCGTCCATCCGGCCTTCGGCGATGAAGGTGACCGTGCCCGAGACGGCCCCGCCCGAGCTGGACACGCTGGTCGACGGGTTGGCCTGGAAGTCGTCCAGCACGAAGTTGCCGGGCAGCAGGGTCGTCGGCTGGTACTGCAGGTTGACCACGACGCACGGGTTGCCGTCGGGCGAGCCGATGGGACGGAAGTGCTCCCACTGACGCCAGAGGAAGTCCTTGCCCGGGATGTTGTTCTCGAGGAAGACTTCGGCCAGCGGCACGAAGTAGCCGCGCATGATGGTGTGCGTGTCGGGCTTGCCCACGAGGCACGGCCCGGACGCCACCGAGCCGGTGGAGTCGTGGAAGTCGCCGTGGCCCACGCCGTACAGGCCCGTGGCCATGCGCCAGCCATCGGCGCGGTCGAGCAGGTGGTAGGACTGCGTCACGTCGCTGACCGGGCAGCCGCTCACGTCATTGTCGGCGCCGCCCACCCAGAGGTGGTAGGGAACGCCGTGCGGGTTGGCGCTGGCGGTGAGCAGGAAGTCCGTGGGCGCCATGCTCGAGAGCAGCTTGATGTCCGCAACCGTGAAGTTCGGCGAGAGGTACAGCCCGTCGATGAGCTTGTCGACCGCACGGGCGATGCCCTCGCCGCCGCGGCTGTGGCCGATCCACATGATGCGGTGGCTGTCGAGGTGGCCCAGCAGGACGCCACCCTCGATGGTGGCCAGGTTGCCCAGCAGGTAGTCGGTGTTCGTGAGCGTCGTCTCCGAGCACGCTTCGATGCCCGGCACCGTGTTGTTGGTGTGGCTCATCACGATGAAGCCGTAGCTGGCCAGCTGGTAGCCGATGTGGTCGTACCAGGTGTAGTTGTGGCCGTTTCCGTGGCTGACCATGACCAGCGGACGCTTGCCCGGCAGGCTCGCGATGTTGGTCGGGTAGTACAGGTCCTGCCCGAGCCACGTGCCGCCGGAGTAGATCGCCTCGGTGACCGGCAGCGGGCCTTGCAGCGTGGTGTCGTGCACCCGGTACAGGCCGGCCTCGTCCGAGAAGCCGTCGATGAGGTCCGCGTGGTCCCACTGGCCGTTCTGGTCGAGGTCGACGACGACGTCGTAGCCGACGCCCAAGCCGAAGCCCGCATCGGCGCTGAGCTGGTTCGCATTGGCGACGACCACCTCGTTGGCCTGCAGGTTGGCGCCGGACAGCACGACCGTGCGCGGGCCGCCATTGACGTCGACCAGCGTCCCGTCGAACAGCCACTGGGCGCGCGTCTTCTTGGCCACCACGTACACGTCGGCGGTGTCACCCGCCACCTCGGGATGCAGCGCCGGGTCCACCGTCACCGTGACCGGCGCGTTGGCATTGAAGGCGCGCACGTACTCGAAGTCGGGGTACGTGGCCAGCGGGTTGCCCGCGAGCTGCTGGTTGCGGTCGACGATCTTGAGCGACGCGCCGTTGCTCCAGTCGTAGAGCGACGGCTTGGCGCCCGTGGCGACCGTGCCCACCATGTACACGGTGACGCCCGTGATGGTGGTGTCGAAGGGGATCGTGGCGCCGAGCTGGATCGTTCCGCCGGCGGGCACGACGCCGAGCGGCACGATCACGAGCGCCGGCGTGAAGCCGAGGGGCAGCAGGTGCGCGAAGGCCGTGACCGGGCCGGGTGAGACGTCGAGCAGCAACCACGCGGACTTGCCGGGGGTGCCAGTGAGGGTGACGCTCGCGAGCAGACCCTGCTCGACGGAAGCGGCGGTGACGCCGTTCACGAGCAGATCAGAGGCGCGCGCAGTACCGAAGGGAAGAGCGACAAGCGCCGACAGCGCCAGCGCGAATGAAACGCGCGACATGCGTGGTGTCCGGACGAGGGAGGGAAGCGGAAGACTACCTGACCTTGCCAGCGCCGTCACCCTCCTGTTTTCGCACGATTTCGGGCGGCCCGCGCGCCGGCCCGCCCGGTGGCTCGCACGAGCCAGTCGTCCAGGTGTAGAGTGTCACACCCAACGAAGGGTCACGCTGACATGCCGGACGAGCGCGACAGCCCGCCACCCAAGGTGGCGATCATCGAGCCGGGACGCCACGGCGCCCGCGTGCGGGTGTCGGCGGCCGCGACCGGTGGCGAAGCCCCCGACGACGACCAGCCCCCCGCGCGCCGACCGCAGGCCGCCACGTCGGATCGCGGCGAGGCGCCGACCGGAACGATCGATCTCCCCGACGAAGAGCCGCCTCATCCGCTGCTGCGCTTCTCCACCGAGGAGCTCAAGGTGGAGCTCGCGCGCCGACAGCGACAGGTCGAGTACCTCAAGCTGCAGCACGGCGCCCTGCTGCGACAGATCGCCGAGCTGGAGCTGCAGATCTCGCGCCTGTCGCCCTCGGGTCACGCGCCCGCGGCCGGCTCGCGCCGCGTCCCGCGCCAGGCCCGCGCCACGCCGGCCGAGAACTCCAGCAGCCTGGCCGACGCCATCGCGGCGGCCGTGCCGCTGGGCGCCAGCGTCACCCCGGCCGAGGCCGCGCGCCGCGTCCTCGCCGCCGGCTACAAGTCCAACGCCCGGCGCTTCGGCGTGCTGGTCGCCACCGCGCTGGGCAAGGATGCGCGCTTCGAGCGCGTCGGCCGCGGCGAGTACCGCCGCGCTCGCTAGGCAGCGATTCGGGTTCTAGTTCGAGACGCTGAGCAAGGCGTTGCTCGCCGCGAAGCCTTGCGGTCCGCCGGCGTCCGGCGCCCAGCACTGCCACCACATCGAGGTGTTGGCCGGCACGTCGGTGGGCCAGGAGAAGATGACCGCGAACGAGCCGGCGGCGTCGAAGGCGATGATCCCCAGCACGTCCGGGTTCGGCACGAGCACGCCGCCCTTGAAGGGCAGGTTGGCCGCGGACATGCCGAGCAGCAGGTAGCCGGGCGAGGAGGCAGGCCCGCCGTCCACGCTGATCTTGGTGCCCGCCGTCGGCACCAGCGGCCCGAGGCCCGTCAGCACGGGCGGCACGCCCGACGTGCCGGCGAGACCGTTGCCCAGGTCGGTCCACTGCGCGGAGGCGGCCGCGGCGAGGAACAGCACGAGCGCGAGCGACAGGACGTGTCTCACGATTCACCTCACGGGGTGGTGGCCTTCAGTCCCTGGCTCGCCGCGTAGCCCTTGGTCGCGACGGCGTCGGGGATCCAGGCCTGGAAGAGGACGGACGTGCCGCCCGGCAGCCCCGGGCTCCAGGGTCCGTTCAAGACGAGCGCGCCGCTGCCATCCAGCAGCAACCCGCCCAGCAGCAGATCGGGATGCGGCACGAGCGTGCCGCCCTTGAAGGGCGCGTCGAGCGCGGACAGGCCGATGACGAGCACCGCCAGCGCACCGGGCCGGCCCTGGCTGATGGCCAGCGAGGCGGGCTCGTCCGCGACGAGGCTGCCCGTGCCGGACAGCTGCGGCACGCCCTGCGTGCCGGAGAGGCCCGCGCCGGTGGACGTCCACGTGCCCGCCATGGCCAGCGCCTTGGCGCCGTCGACGATACCCCAGCCGTAGATGGACAGCGGATCGGGCAGCGGCGAGCCGAGGTAGCTGCCCGAGCCGATGATGCGCGCGCGCAGCGAGGCCACGCTCCACTCCGGGTGCGCGGAGAGCAGGCAGGCGACGAGGCCCGCGATCTCCGGCGTCGCCGCGCTGGTGCCCGCGGCCTCGGCGATCTGCACGTCGTCGTAGGGCCAGACGCTCTTGACCTGCGTGCCCATGGCCAGCACCTCGGGCTTGGTGCGACCGTCGGCGGTGGGCCCGTCGGAAGTGAACGACGCGTACTCCTGCGTCGGCTCGACCGCGCCCACCGTGAGCACGTCGACGGCGTCGCCGGGCGTGATGAGGTGGCTGACGGCCGGGTCGAGGTCGTAGCCGCTGTTGCCCGCGGCCGTGCAGCAGGCCACGCCGTTCTGCGTGGCCACGTTCACCGCCACGGCCGTCACGGTGGTGTGGCCGTCCAGGTCCGACTGCTGGTACCAGTCGATGTAGCCAAGCGACGACGTGACCACGTCCGCGCCGTGCTGCTCCGCGAACTCCAGGCCGGCGACGTAGAAGTCCTCCTCGGCCGGCACCTCCTGCGTGGCGTCCTCGGTCTTGCACAGCACGTAGCTGGCCTCCCAGGCCGCCCCCACCAGCGTGCCCGGCAGGTAGGCGGCCAGCTCGCCCAGGATGAAGGTGCCGTGGAAGTGCTGGTCGGGGTCGTCGCCCGGCTCGATGGCGACGTCGCCGTCGTTGTTCACGAAGTCCCACGCGGCCAGCACAGCCAACGGGTGGCCCGGGTCGTGGAAGGCGGCGTGCGTGGTGACGAAGCCCGTGTCGAGCACGCCGATGACGATGCCCGCGCCCGCGTAGCCCGCCGTGTGCAGCGGCGGCAGGTCGATCATGTCGTGCTGCGTCTCGGCCTCGCCGTAGAAGCTGCCGTCGGTCGCCCCGACGGGCGGCGCGACGGGGTGGACCGACAGCACGGGCCGCGCCGAGCGCGCCACGAGCTGGATGCGGCTCACGCACGGCAGCGCCGCGACGCGCGCCAGCGCGCCGGCGTCGAGCGTGGCGGAGACGGCGTCCAGCCAGCGGCTCTCCACGTGCAGCACGGCGCCGGCGGCCTGCACGGCCGCGCGATGCGCGGCGGACACCGGCAGGTCGCGCGCGTCGACGAGGCCCGGCGCGCTGCGCCGCAGCGCGCGGCGCTGCACGGCGTGCGCGCTCAGCCCGGCCTGCGCCTGCGCCAGCGCGGCGGCGTCGGCTGGTCCCTTGTCGCGGAAGAAGATCCAGGCCTTGACCGGCGCGCCGGTCTCGGCGAGGCGGCGCGGCACGCCGGGGTCGAGCTGCGCGAGCTGCGCGGCGGCGGGCAGGGCCAGCGCGGCCGCACACAGCAGTCGCGCGAACGGCGAGCAGCGCTCGGACACGGGTCGTCCTCGAGAAGGTGGGTCGGCCCTCATCCTAAGCGGGCTGGCGCGCACCGTGTCGCGCTGCGGCCCGGCCTCAGTCCGGCGAGGCGATCGTCGCCAGAAAGGCCGCCCGCCCGGCCGCGTGGGTCTGGGGGTACTTGGCCGCCAGGCGCGAGAGCTCCACGGCCAGGGCCGCGGCCTGGCCGTTGTGGAACAGCCGCGCCTGCAGCGCGACGAGCTCCTCGCTGGCCTGTCGCTCGTCGCCTTCGCCGCCGGAGCGCGCGTCCTCCAGCACTTGCGCCGCCGCCTGGCGCAGCGGGTGCCGCTCCGGCAGGTCCCCGAGCTGCTGGACCAGCGCGGCGGCGAGCGGCGCGGCGCTGGCGGAGTAGCCGGTCAGCCGCAGGTTCTGGACGAGCTCGATGCGCGTGGAGAGCGTCCCCTGGATGAGGCCCGCCTGTTCGGCGAGGGCCTGCACCAGCGCGGTGTCGCCGGGCCGGCCGAGATCGGCGAGGGACGTGGCCGTGTCCTGCAGCGCGAGCGCGTCACGCAGCCGGCCCTCGCGCAGCGCCTTCCAGGCCGCGCGCGCCGCCGGCGGCAGGTCGGGTGCGCCGCCGAGGCGCTGATCCACCACCCACTTCAGCTCCGCGTGCAGCGCCGTCGAGTCGGCCACCGGGTCGGCCGACTGCACGGCCACGCGCGCGGGCGACGTGAGCACGAAGGCCGGCTGCGTCTCGGGCTCGATGCCGGGGATGGCCGCGCAGCTCCACAGCGCCGGCGTGTCCAGCCAGCGCTCGCGGCACGCGACGCGCAGCATGTCGCGCTGCGGCAGGCCGCTGCGCTCGAGGAACACGACCACGAGGTCGTCCGGGTACTCCGCCTGCAGCTGCAGCGCGAGGGGCACGGCCTTCTCGCGGCAGGCCGCGTCGTCGGCGCGCCAGAAGAGCAGCAGCAGCGGCCGGTGGTAGGTGAGCGCACCGAGGTGCTGCTGCCCCTCGCGCTGGAAGAAGGCGCCCGACTCGTCCGGCAGCTCGACCTTGCGGCCGAGGATCTCGTCGCCGGCGGCGGCCTGCGCCGCCAGCAGCACGAGCGCGACGGTGACGGACCCTGCCTTGGTCCGGAGCATGCCTTATCTCCCGCGAGACGAGCCCCGAGTCTACCGCCGGCGGCCGCCGCCGCGGCGGCGGGCGCCGGTCAGCCCGCGGCCAGCTCGGTGGGCGCCTCCGCGCCCGACGCCAGCCGCGCCGCCCGCGCCGAGCGGAAGAAGGACGAGCGGTCCAGCACCTTCTCCTGGAAGTCCTCGAGCACCAGGTAGATGACCGGCGTGACGTAGAGCGTGATGAACTGCGACACGACCAGCCCGCCCACCACGACCAGGCCCAGCGGCCGGCGGCTGGCGCCATCGGCGCCGAAGCCCAGCGCGATGGGCAGTGCGCCGAAGATCGCCGCCAGCGTGGTCATGAGGATCGGGCGGAAGCGGTCCATGCTCGCGTCGTGGATGGCGACGGTCGCCTCCTCGCCGCGCTCCACGCGCTGGCGCGCGAAGTCCACGATCATGATGCCGTTCTTCTTGACGATGCCCATGAGCATGAACATGCCCACGAAGGCGTAGAGCGAGGCCTCCTCGCGGCAGACCCACAGGAAGAGCAGGCCGCCGACGAGGGCCGTGGGCAGCGTCGAGAGCACGGTGAGGGGGTGCACGTAGCTCTCGTAGAGGATGGCCAGGATCACGTACATCACGAACACGGCCAGGCCCATGAGGATCGTGAGGTCGCGCACGGTGTCGCTGAAGGTCAGCGCCTCGCCCTGCAGGCCAGCGCGCACGCCCGGCGGCACGACCTCGGCGGCGGCGCGCGCGATCTGGTCGGTCGCGTCGCCCAGCGCGACGCCGGGCTTGAGGTTGAAGAACAGCGTCACGCTCGTGAACTGGTTCAGGTGGTTCACGGCCTGCGGGCCGATGGTCTCGCGCCAGCTCACCAGCGCGTCGAGCGGCACGAGGCGCTGGCCGTCGTCGGAGCGGATGTAGAGCAGCGACAGGTCGCTCGCCTCCGCGCGCGCCGCGTCGGCCGCCTCGAGGATGACCTGGTACTGGTCGTCCGGCTTCTTGATGAGGTAGAGGTAGTTCTGAGAGTAGGCGTTGCGCAGCAGCTCGAGGATGCGCGCCTCGGACACGCCGTAGGTGCGCGCCTGCTCGCGGCGGATGTCGATGTCGAGGCCCGGCGTCTTGTCGTAGCGATCGGACGACAGCGACAGGAAGCCCGGCCAGCCCTGCAGGCGCTGCATGAGGCGGTCGCCCACCTCGTAGACCTCGTCGGGGTTCACGCCCGAGACCGAGAAGGCGTACTGGCCCTGGTTCTGGTTGGTGGCGCCCGTGCTGATCTCGAGCACGGGGAAGGGGCGCAGGAAGGCCATCACGCCCGGGATCTGGCCCAGCTTGCCCATGAGCTGCGCCGCCGCGTCGGCGATGGGCCCGCGCTCGGCCGCCGGCCGCAGGAAGATGAAGGTGAGGCCCTGGTTGCTGGCGATGAACTGGCCGTTGCCGGTCATCGTGAAGTCGGTGAGCACGTTGGCGTCGGCGTGCAGCGTCTCGTCCACCTTGTCCTGGATGGCGCGCATCTGCTCGGGCGAGCTGCCCTGCGCGCCGAGGAAGACGCCGAAGACCACGCTGCTGTCGCCCGGCGGCAGGAAGGCCTTGGGCACCACGACGAAGAGCGCCACCGTCCCCGCGACGCACGCCAGCCAGATGGCGCCGGCCAGCACGCGCCGCCGCAGGAACCAGGTGAGCGACCGGCCGTAGACGCCCAGCACGCGCCGCTCGATGCCGCCCACCACGCGCTCCATCCACGTGCGCTTGTGCCCCTCGCCGCGGCCGGCCAGCAGGCGCGCGCACATGAGCGGCGTCAGCGTCAGCGACACGAGGCCCGAGACGAGGATGGCCACCACGATGGTGATCGCGAACTCGCGGAAGATGCGCCCCACGAGCCCCGACATGAACACCAGCGGGATGAACACCGCCGCCAGCGAGATGGTCATGGACAGGATGGTGAAGCTGATCTCGCGCGCGCCGTGCAGCGCGGCCTCGAAGGCCGACTCGCCGCGCTCCATGCGCCGCACCGTGTTCTCGAGGAAGACGATGGCGTCGTCCACGAGGAAGCCGATGGCCAGCGTCAGCGCCATGAGCGACAAGTTGTCGAGGCTGTAGCCCAGCAGCGACATGGCCACGAAGGTGAGCAGCAGCGAGAGCGGCAGCGCCACCGCCGGGATCAAGGTGTCCGTCGCGCGCCCGAGGAAGACGAAGATGACCAGCACGACCAGCCCGAAGGCGATGAGCAGCGTCTCCTGCACGTCGGCCACCGAGCGCACGATGGAGGCCGAGCGGTCGTAGATGGGCGTGATGCGGATGGAGCCCGGCAGCTCGGCGCCGATGGCGGGCAGGATGTCGCGCACGCTCCTGGCCACCTCGACCGCGTTGCTGCCGGCCTGCCGGTTGACCGCCACCACGACCGTGGCCGACGGCACCTCGTAGCCGCGCACCCAGAAGCGCATGCGGATGCGCTCGTCCTGCACCGAGTCCTCCACCTGCGCCACGTCGCGCAGGTACACCGGCGCGCCTTCGCGGCTGGCCACGATGAGGTCGCCGTAGGACGCCCCGCTGTCGAGCTGGCCCTGCGGCTGCAGCAGCAGCGTGCCGGCCGCGCCGTCGAGCTGCCCCGCGCCCACCGAGCTGGTGCCGGCCTTCACCGCCGCCGCCACGTCGTCCAGCGTGATGCCGCGCGCCGCCATGGCCGATGGGTCGGCCTTGATGCGGATGGCCGCCTTGGTGCCGAAGACGCTCACGCGCGACACGCCGGGCAGGATGCTGATGCGCTGCCCCACCTGCGTGCTGGCGTAGTCGTACAGCTGCCCGCGCGTCACCGAGTCGCTGGTCAGCGCGATGTAGAGGATGGGCTGGTCGTTGGGGTTGGTCTTGCTGAACGTGGGCGGCGAGGGCAGGTCGACGGGCAGGCTGCCCGTGGCCTGCGTGATGGCGGTCTGCACGTCCGTCGCCGCCGCGTCGATGCTCTTGTCCAGCGCGAACTGCAGCGTGAGGCTGGCGATGCCCTGCGTGCTCTTGCTGGTCACCAGCTCGAGCCCGTTGATCTGCATGAACTGCCGCTCGAGCGGCGTGGCGATGTTGTTCGCCACCGTCTCCGGGCTGGCGCCCGGGTACGCGCAGGTGACCTGGATGACCGGGTAGTCCACCGCGGGCAGGTCGTTCACCGGCAGCTTGAAGTAGCTGATGACGCCGAAGACGACGACGGACAGCGTGCACACGGCCGTCATGACCGGCCGCCGGATGAAGGGCTCGGAGAGGTTCACGGACTGGCTGGCCCGGGCGCCGCGGCCGCGGGAGGCGCGGCGTCCACCTCGTGCACCTTGCCCCCCGGCGTCACGCCCAGCTGGCCCTCCACCACCACGCGCTCGCCGGCCTGCAGGCCCTGCGCGATGACCAGCAGCTCGTCCTGCCGCTGGCCGGGCTGCACCGGGCGCAGCTCGGCCGTCTCATCGCTGCCGACCACGTAGACGAAGGGGCCGTTGGCCGACATCTGCGTGGCGGCGGCCGGCACCAGCACCGCGCCCTGGAGCGTGGACAGCACCAGCCGCACCTTCACGAAGCGGCCGGGCCAGAAGCGCCGGTCCGCGTTGGGGATGGTGGCGCGCAGCTTGACCGTGCCGGTGGATCCCTGCACGGAGTTGTCCAGGAAGGTCAGCTCGCCGCCGCGCGCCTCGGTCGGCTCGTCCGGCAGGCGCACCTCGACGCTGAGCGCGCCGGCGGCCATCTCGCGCTGCACGGACGAGAGGTCGTTCTCGGCCACCGTGAAGTCGACGTACAGCGGGTCGAGGCGCTCGATGACCACCAGCGTGCCCTCGTTCTCCTTGACCACGTTGCCGGGGTCCGCGAGGCGCTGGCCCACGCGGCCGTCGAGCGGCGAGCGCAGCGTGCAGTACTCGAGGTCCAGCTGGGCCGTCCGCAGCTCGGCCTCGTCGCCCTGCACCTCGGCCTGCGCCACGTCCACCGCGTTGCGGCGCGCGTCGATGTCGGACTGCGCGATGGCGCGCGTGTCGCCCAGCTGCGTGGCGCGGTCCAGCTCCAGCCGCGACCAGTCCAGCTTGGCCTGCGCCTGCGTCAGCGCGGCCTGCGCGGCCGCGACGCGCGCCTCGAAGGGCCGCGCGTCGAGGGTGAAGAGGACCTCGCCCGCCTTGACGTCCGCCCCGTCCGCGAAGTGCACGCCCGTGATGCGGCCCGAGACCTGCGGCTGCAGCGAGACCGTCTCGCGCGCAACGCAGCGGCCGATCTCGTCGAGGTAGACGGGCACGTCGCGCGTTTCCGCGACGGCCAGCCGCACGGGCGCCGGAGGACGCTCGAACGCCGGCGCGGCCTCGGCGCCGCAGCCGGCGAGGACAGCGAGCAGCAGCACGCGGAAGCGACGGGCAGTCGAGGGGCAGGCTGGCGGCACGGCGAGACGTCTCCAAGGACAGGCCTGCGAGCCCGGGGGCGGGAATCCCGATTCTTGGACTCGCTGCCCCCGGCCGCAAGGCCCGCGTCTAGCACGCGCCGTCGCGCCGCGGTTTCGCCCGTTGTTTGAAACCGCGCTGCCCCGCTCGCCGCGGCAGCGCGCCGCACGATGCCGCGGTCGGTCCTCGGGAAACGCCGCGACCCCGGGCGTCCGCGGCAGACGCCCGGGGCCGCAGCCAGCAACCGAATGTCCGCTCAGTTGAGCAGGCGCTGCGCGCGCTTCAGCAGGCCGCCGAAGCCGCCGAGGGCCGAGCCCGCCTGCGTCTGCGCATTGGTGTCACCGGTCTCCGTGAAGAAGAACTCGGTGAAGCGCGAGCCGTCACGCGCGCCCGCGGCGCGCCGCTTCAGCGCGACTCGCCCGGCTTCACCCGACCTTCGCGGAGCGTGCGCCGGATTCTTCGAGCGCAGCGGCGCAGCTCGCGCAGCCGGGCTCCTCCTCCTGCGCCGGCCGCGGCTCGAGCCGGCCCGTGGGCGCCGGCAGCTCCAGCAGCGCGCGCTCGACGGCCACGAGCGCGGCCAGCGCGGCGCCGAGCGCGCCCAGCGCGCTGCGCGGCGGCTCGTGCAGCTCGCGCGCGTCGCGCAGCCCATCGGCCTTGCGGCGCAGGGCCAGGGCGAAAGCCGGCAGCCACCAGGCCAGGTGGTCCCGCACGAAGTGCCGCTGCGCCTCGCGGCACGTGGCCGCGCGCTCGGCGGCCTCCGGCCCGCCGGCCTGCAGCGCGTGGCACTCCTTGGCCAGCAGCCAGGCCATGAACTCCAGCTCCAGCGCCACGTGATCCGGACGCTCGGGCGCGTCGCGCGACGGCTGCAGGCCGAAGGCGCGGTAGAAGCCGGCCACGTCGGCCAGCTGCTGGCTGCGGAAGACCGAGAAGGTCTGCGGGCACCAGTCCGTCTCGTAGGGCGGACACTCCTTGCTCACCACCAGGCCGAAGACGCGCTCGTGCTGCGCGCGCAGCTCGTCCTGCGGCGCCGCGAGGAAGCGCGTCAGCGCGAAGTCCGCCAGCGAGGCCGGCGGCAGCTCACCGGGCGCGAGGCTCTCCGGCCGGGCCGCGGCGTCGCGGGCGAGGAGCGCCGCCGCGGCGGCCGCCCGCTCGAGCAGCCCCGGCACCGAGAGGCGCGCGCTTCGCTGGCTCGCGGGGTCCGACGCGACCAGCGACAGCACGTGGTAGAGCACCAGACGCGCCTCGTCGATCTCCGTCCAGGCCCGCGCCTCGGCTAAGGCCCCGGGCTGATGCGCGATGGTCATGGCGATCCTCCAGCGGGCCTCTTCAGATGGAGTTGAGGTGCTCGCGCGGCCGGGTGAAGGTGGGCTCCTCGATCGTGGTGCGCACGACCTCCTCGCCCAGCTTGTTGAAGCCGATCACGGTGTCGTTCCAGATCTCCTGCGTGCGGCGGCTGCCGTCGGGCAGCGTGACCTCGATCTCGGCCACCTTGGGCCCCTTCTCGATCGCGTAGCGGAAGAGCACCTGCTGCTGCGCGCGGAAGAGCTGCAGCACGGCGAGCAGCTCGCGGTCGGGGCAGCCGTACTGCTCGAGCGCGTGGTCCACGCCGGGCCCGAACATCTGGGCCAGGTAGCCGCGCGGCACCCAGCGCGGCGGGATGTAGAAGCCGTTGGGCGCCGTGCCGAACTGCGGATAGAGCGGCAGCGCCACGCGCCGCTCGCGCACCAGGAAGTACAGCGGGCTGTCGGGCGCGGGCGTCCAGCGGCCGTCGCGCTCCATGTGCACCAGGCCCTGCAGGCGGATCTTGCCGACGCAGGCCGACATGCAGCGCGTCTCCAGCGGCGCGCCGTGCGGCGAGAGCAGCGGGTCGCCGCCCTCGAGGCGCGGGAAGCACGCGACGCACTTCTCGGAGACGCGCGTCGTGGGCCTGTACATGGCCTTCTTGTAGGGGCAGCCCTCGACGCACTTGCGGTAGCCGCGGCAGCGCTCCTGGTCGATGAGCACCACGCCGTCCTCGGGCCGCTTGTAGATGGCCTTGCGCGGGCAGGCGGCGAGGCAGCCCGGATAGGTGCAGTGGTTGCACAGGCGCTGCATGTAGAAGAACCACACCTGGTGCTCGGGCAGCTGCGCGCTGCCGGAGTAGTCGCCGGGGCCGCGCACCGTGCCGGTGGCCACCTCCTCGTGGATGTTGGGCGAGCTCCACTCGGCGTCGGTGGGCAGGTAGCCGAGCACGCGCTGGCCGGGCGCCGCGCCGGGCGCGTGGCCGGCCGACTCGAAGATCGTCCGGCCGTCGAAGCGGCCCCACGGCGCCGTCTCGGGGCCGGGCTGCGCCGTCCACGCCTGGGCGCCCGGGTTGGCCTGCTCGAGCAGCGAGAGGAGCTTGACGTCCCAGCCCTGCGGGTAGCCGCCGTAGGGCTTGGTCTCGACGTTGTTCCACCACATGTGCTCCTGGCCCTCGCTGAAGGTCCAGGTGGACTTGCACGCCATGGTGCAGGTCTGGCACGCGATGCAGCGGTTGATGTTGAAGACGAAGGCGAACTGCCACTCGGGGAAGCTGGCCTCGTAGGGGTAGTCCATCTCGCGGCCGAGCTGCCAGTTCCAGACCTTAGGCATGGGACCCTCCCGGGGGCGCGCACGTGTCCGGCGCGCAGGCGCTGGCGCGCAGCACCTCCATGTTCCACTCGGTGCAGAAGCGGGCCACGCCGCGGCGCGCGAGCACCGCGTCGATGCGGCTCCCGATCAGCTCCGGTCCCAGCCGCTGGCGCAGGCCCCAGGTGCCCTGGAAGAACGGCGAGTCGAAGAGGCGCTGGATGTGGGGCCCGTCCCAACCGAGGCCGGCGTACTCCTCGATGAGGCCGTCGAGCATGGCGAGCGGGTCGCCCGGCGCCCTCTCGGCCGTGAGCAGCATCGGGTCCTCGGCCTCGATGGCGCGGTCGCGCGGGTGCCGGCCCTGGTACGGATCGTCGTGCGTGCTCATGCCTTGACCTCCGTGAGCTCGCCGCGCAGGTAGGCGAGCATGGTGTCGGACTCGGCGCCCGGCGTGCGGCCGGTGGTCGCGGGCTCCCACGTGCCGCGGCCGCCCGGACCGCCCGGCTCGGCCTTCGTGATGCGCACGAGCGTCTCCTTGGGCACGGTGTTCACGCCGTGGTTGTCCACGGCGAAACCGAAGGTGAAGCCCATGGCGCCGGTCGTCTTGTGGAAGAGCGTGTCCGTCTGGTGCATGGGCGGCAGCCAGCTGCGCGTGATGCTCTGGTGGCTGCCGTAGCGGTAGTTGCTCTGGTATCCGGTCTCGGGCGAGAGGGCCATGCCGTCGGCGCGCGTCTCGTGCGCCTTCACGGTGCGCTCGGTCGCGATCCAGCCGGTGTGCTTCATGATGGTCATCGCGTAAGGCAGCGACGGGTTGAGCTTGAGGCGCACCATGCAGCGGAAGGCGCGGCTCCGCGGGTCGCCGGCGCGCGCGCCCACGAAGGGCCGGTCGGTGGGGTTGGCGTCCACCCACACGTAGTCGCCCTCCTTCAGCCCGGCCTCGGCGGCGGCCTGCGGGTTCATCTGGATCTGGCGGTCGCCCGTGCCCGGGTCACGCTTGTCGCGGCGCAGCGGGTCGCCGAAGTTCGTGCTCCACAGCCAGTGCCAGTCCACCGTGGACCAGCTGCTGTGCGTGGTGTGCCGGCTCTTGGGCGTGGAGCAGAAGAAGCGGAAGCCCTGCGCCCACAGCGGGTTCACGGTCTGCTTCACCTCGCTCCAGGGCAGCTTCACGTTGCGCACGGTGCGGCGGTCGGGGTCGAGGTCGTCCAGCGCGATGCCGTAGTCCGCGGGCCGCAGGTACGGGCTGGACGAGACGATGACGTTGGGCAGGTAGGGCGTGGCCTCGACCGCCTCGCGGTGCACGACGAGGTTCTCGCCGTACTCGATGGCCTCGGGCAGGTCGCAGTAGCCGGCGAGGCGGCCGCAATCGGTGTAGAAGGGCACGCTGTCGTGCACCTGCTCCCAGAAGGGCACGCGCGGATAGGTGCGGAAGAGCATGAGCGCCGTGCCCGGCTCGCCGCCGTAGCCGCCGGTGAGGATGCCGTCCAGCTGGTAGGCGCCCTGCGGCCCCCGCGTCGTGGTGCTGTTGTCCAGCACGCGCTGGATGTAGACGCGCGCCTTCTTCTCGGTGATGTACTTCCAGTGGTCGGCGAAGCGGCCGTCGCCGGTGAGGCGCGCCAGCGCGCGGCCGACGCCGGCGAAGATCTCGGCGTCGTCGCGGCTGTCGTGCACCGGCGGCACGCCGTCACCGCCCCACACCTGCAGGAATGGGTTGCTGCAGGAGCCGCCCAGCTCGAGGTCCTGCGCCTCCACCCACGAGTTGGCCGGCAGCACCACGTCCGCGTACTCGGCCGAGCCGGTCCACTCCACCTGCTGGTCGACGATCATGTCGATCTTCGGCAGGACGTTGACGATGAGGTGGTAGACCCACTTCGCCTGGTTGATGAAGTTGGCGTTGCTGTACCACATGAGCTTGGTCGGCGAGGGCATGTGGCTCTTGCCGGTGAACACGCGCCGGCCCTGCTTCGTCTGCACGATGAGCGGCGTCTCGCCGTGGCCCCAGAAGGCGACGTCCTCGCCCAGCGTCGTGTCGCGCAGGTGCTCGTGCGTGAGGCGCGCGGTCTCGTCCAGGATCGGGCGGAAGGGGTCCTCGTGCGTGTAGGTGCCGGCGCCGGGGCCGGACCAGGGGCTGCCCTGCAGCAGCGCGCCCTTGTAGTTGCCGGCCCAGGTGAAGACGCCCGCGCCGTGCTTGCCGAAGTTGCCCGTCAGCATCAGCGGCAGGTGGCAGGCGCGGTTGTGCAGCGTGGCGTGGAAGTAGTGGTTCACGCCCTCGCCGTGGTGGATGGCGACGCTGTGGCCGGCCCTCGTCGTCTCCCAGATGTCCCGCGCCAGGCGCTCGACCAGCTCGGCCTTCGCGCCGCTGATCTCCTCGACCGTGCGCACGTCGTAGTCGGCCAGGTGCCGCTTGTACATCTCGTACACGGGCATGACCTCGACCGCGCGGCCGTCGACGGTCGTCACCGTGAAGCTGCCGGTCAGCGCCACGTCCATGTTGGCGTGCACGCCGACGTCGTCGCGCGTCAGCGCCACGACCTGGCCAGCCTTGGCGTCCCACGCCGTGAAGTCGCCGATGCGCTCGCGCTGCGCAGCGGTGAGCGCCTGCTCGCGGAAGGACGGGCCGCCGCTGATGTCCTTCGGCTGGTAGCCGGGGAAGACGTCCTGCGGCCGCAGCCGCTGCAGCGTGTCCGTGCGCACCAGCAGCGGGAAGTCCGTGAAGCGCCGGATGAAGTCGGCGTCGATCCACTCGTTGTCCATCAGCAGCTTCGTCACCGCCAGCACCACCGCAGTGTCCGACAGGCCCGGCCGAACGCCGATCCAGTAGTCCGCCTTGGCCGACGGCGCGCTGTAGTCCGGCGTGATGCACACGATGCGGCCCCCGCGCTCCATGAGCTCGTTGACCCAGTGGCTCTCCGGCATCTTGTTCTCGACCAGGTTCTTGCCGATGTGGATCGTGAGCTTGCTGTGCCGCACGTCGTTCATGTCGCAGTCCGACGCCTGCAGCCCGTGCACGAAGGGCTGGCCCGGCGCCTGGTCGCCGCGCCAGGTGTACTCGGTCCACTCGCGCGCCCCGAGCGCCTGCTCCTCGGGCACGCCGCGCACGTGGTGGTCGACGAGCGCCATCTGGTTGGCGAAGCGGAACAGCCCGAACTTGCCGACGAGGCCATGGATCGGGAGGTTGCTGCCGATCTTCATGGTGCGCGTGCCGGCGCCCTGCCAGGGCTCGAGCATCTCGGGCGCGTAGCCGTCGGCGACCAGCCGCCGCCGGCCGTCGTCGCCGCTGTAGGTCCGCCCCACGGCCATGAGCCCGCGCGCGACGTAGTCCGACGCCTCGTCCCACGACATCCGCACGTAGCCGTCGTTGCCGCGGTCGTCGAAGCGGTACTTGCTGCGCAGAGAAGGCTCGTCCGAGAGCGAGGGGAAGCCCGCGTCGGCCCACTCCTTCCAGCCCTTGCGCAGCACCGGCCCCTTGAGCCGGAACGGCCCGTAGAGCCGGCGCTGGAAGGTGAAGCCCTTGGGACAGCCGCGCGGGTTCCAGGCGACGCTGGCGCGGTTGCCGTACAGGTCCCCGCAGCGCTGGTGGTCGTAGTTCTGCTCGCTGCGGATCATCACGCCGTTGCGCACGAAGGCGCGCATGCGGCACATGTGCGTGTCGTTGGGCGCGCAGACCCAGGTGAAGCTGCGGTCGTAGCGGTACTGGTCGCGGTAGACCTGCTCCCAGCCGCGGTTGGGATAGTGGTCGAGCGGGTTGCCGATGTCGCCGCGCGGCGCGAGAGCGCCGAGGACGTCCAGCGGCCCGGCCAGCAGCAGCGAGCCGGCGCCCAGCGAGGCCAGCAGCTCGCGGCGCGTCGGTTGCACGGTGCTCATCTCAGTCCTCCAGCTCCAGCGCGTGCCAGATGGTCACGGACTTGCTTCCGTTGCGGTCGCCGGCCGCGCCGTCCCACACCGCGAAGGCGATGGAGACCGTGCGACCCGGCTGCGGCAGCACGTCGCCCGCCGCGGGCCGCTGCAGGTCGCGCAGCAGGACGACCGACCAGCCGCCGTCCCCCCAGCGACCGCCGCCGTCCAGCGCGCCCTGCGCCTCGGGCTGGGTCGCGAGCGTGCCCTGGCCGCTGGCGACGGCGTTCTCCACCGGGCAGCCGTGCTTCGGCTGCGAGAGCGGGTTGCCGGCCGCGAGCGCCGTGGCGAAGACTTCGCCCTGCGGTCGTCCGCGCTCGGCCAGCTCGCCGCGCGGCATGTCGGGGAAGACGTCGCCCAGCGCGGGCCGGCCGAGCGCGTCGCGCTGCCAGGCGGCCTTCCACTGCCAGATGGTCACCGGGCTGGCCGCGTCGCCCATGCCGAAGAAGGGCGGGTCGGCGTCCGCCGACAGCTCCACGGCCACGGCGTCCGCGAACTCCTGCTGCCCCAGCAGCTCGTCGTCGCGCGTCGCGTCCGTCCACGTGAGCCGCAGCGCGAGGCGGCGGCCGTCGTGCAGCGCCTGCACGCCGAGGCCCTCGATGCGGTCGTGGCGCCACCACAGCGGCATGACCGCGATCCATGCGACGGGCGCCTGCGCCCACGCGGCGTCGTCGGGGTCGTTGCCCAGCGGGCCCGGAACGCGCCGTGCCGTCAGCACGCGGCGCGTCTGCAGCACGCGGCTCTCCGCCTCGTGGTCCACCAGGCTCTCGACGTGGCGCACGATGGACCACAGGTCGTCCTGCTTCAGCGGCAGCGCGGGCATGGGCGTGCCGGGCATGCCCAGCCAGATGCGGCGGGCGATGTCCTCGCCGCGGCTGCCGCCCTTGAAGATGCCGCGCGTGAAGTCGCGCGCGCCGATGGGCCAGCCCTCGTTGTCCACCTTCTCCACCGGCACGCGCGCGCGGCCGTCCTCGCCGTGGCACGCCGCGCAGTTCTTGAGGTAGAGCTCGCGCCCGCGCTCCGGGTCGACGTGCGCGGGAGGCGGTGGCACGGCCGCCGGCTGGCCCGGTGTGCCGTACTCGTCCAGCGCGTCGGCCAGCGCCTCCTCGCGCGAGAGGCGCGTG
>DASUFI010000095.1:0-8280 GCA_036274635.1 Planctomycetota bacterium | reverse complement strand
GGGTTCAGCTCGGCCAGCTCCGCGTCCACGGTCGGGCCCTTCATCAGGATGAGGCGCCGGAAGCCCTTGCGCACGGGCGAGAGCAGCTCGAGCACGGCCGGCGCGCGGCCGACGGCGCGGGCCACGACCACCTCCATCTTGTTCTCGGCCAGCCAGGCTTCGCCGCGCACGGGCGCGACGGCGACGCGGCCGGCGAGGCCCAGCTCGCGCACGATGCCCCCCAGCGCCGCCGCCTTGCGGCCGCGCGACTCCAGCAGCGTGACGCGCAGGTCGGGGCGCACGAGGGCCAGCGGCAGGCCCGGCACGCCGCCGCCGCTGCCGAGGTCGGCCAGCGTGTGCGCGTCGCGCAGCAGGGGCAGCACGGTGAGCGCGTCGACCACGTGCAGCAGCGCCATGCCGCGTGCGTCCGTGATGCGTGTGAGGTTGAGGTGCTCGTTGGCGGAGCGCAGCAGCTCGCAGAAGCGGCCGAGCCCGGCGGCCGCGGCGGGCGACGTGCCGGGCGGCAGGTGGGGGCGCAGCTCGGCCGCGACTTCGTCGGCGAAGGGGGCCGTGCTCACGCGCACACGCTAGCCGGCGCCGAGCCGGCGCGGCAAGCTCGGCCGTTGTCTCGCCGGCCGCGGCACGCGACGATGGCCGCATGAGTGCCGAGAAGATCGCGCGCTTCCGCGCCCTGGCTGAGAAGGACCCGGCCAACCCGCTGCACCGCTTCGCGCTGGCGCAGGCCTGCCTCGCGGCGGGCGATTTCGCGGCGGCCGAGGAGGCCTTCGCGCGCTGCCTGCAGCTCAAGCCGGACTGGATGGTGGCGGCCATCAAGCGCGGGCGCTGCCTCATCGAGCTGCGCCGCTGGGACGAGGCGCGCGCCTCGCTGGAGCTGGCCGGCGACCTGGCGCAGAAGCAGGGCCACGACGAGCCGTGGGCCGAGATCCGCGAGCTCATGGCGCAGCTTCCGGACTGAGGCGGACCGCGCGGCAGCGCCGTGCGGCGGCAGGCCTTTTCGGGCGCGCGGGGCGGCTGCTAGAGTGTTCCGCTTGCCTCGCGCCGCCCCAGACAGGCCGCGCCCGGCCGCCAACCCGAGCCGCCGCAGCCCTCCCGCGGCGGCTAATGATCCGGACATGACCGCCGCCAACGTCGTCAACGACTTCACCCTCGCCGTCGCCACCGTCAACGGCTCCGGCAGCGCCTCCAGCAACACCATCCTGGCCAAGACCATCTTCCGGATGGGGGTGCCGGTGGCGCCCAAGAACCTGTTCCCCAGCAACATCGCCGGGCTGCCCACGTGGTACCTCGTGCGGGTCACGGAGCGGGGCTGGAAGTGCGCCTCCGGTCGGCGCGACATGACGGTGGCCTTCAACGAGGCCACCATCGAGCAGGACATCCGGCTGGTGCCCCCGGGCGGCGTCCTCATCCTGGACGACGAGATCCTCGCGCCGGACAAGGTCGGGCGGAACGACATCACGGTCTACGGCGTGCCCATGGCCGCCCTCGCCAAGCCCTTCGGCCCCGATCCGCGGCTGCGCAAGCTGCTGGCCAACATGGTCTACGTGGGCGTGGTGGCCGAGCTGCTGGGGCTGGACGCCGAGGTGCTCAAGCAGGCCGTGCACGACCAGTTCGCGGGCAAGGAGAAGGTCGTCAAGCTGAACCTCGACGTGGTCATGGCCGGGCAGAAGTACGCGCAGGAGAAGCTGGACAAGGCCAAGTGCCCGTTCCGCGTGCAGCGCCGCAACCTGACGGCCGGCAAGATGCTCATCGAGGGCAACACGGCCGCGGCCATCGGCGCGCTCATGGGCGGGGCCACGTTCTGCGCGTGGTACCCCATCACGCCCAGCTCCTCGCTGTGCGAGTCCTTCATCGACCTGTGCAAGGAGCACCGCGTCGACAAGGCCACCGGCGAGGCGCGCTACGCGCAGGTGCAGGCCGAGGACGAGCTGGCGAGCATCGGCCTCGTCATCGGCGCGGGCTGGGCCGGCGCGCGCGCCTTCACCAGCACCGCGGGCCCGGGCGTCTCGCTCATGGGCGAGCTGGCCGGCTTCGCGTACTACGCCGAGATCCCGGCGGTCATCGTCGACGTGCAGCGCGTGGGCCCCAGCACGGGCATGCCCACGCGCAACCAGCAGAGCGACGTGAAGAGCTGCTACCGCCTCTCGCACGGCGACACCGAGCACGTGGTGCTCATGCCGTCGGGCCCGGAGGAGATCTACGAGTTCACGCAGCTCTCGCTGGACCTCGCCGAGCGCCTGCAGACCCTGGTCTTCGTGCTCACCGAGCTGGACATGGGCATGAACATCTGGATGAGCCAGCCCTTCAAGTACCCCGAGCGGCCCTTCGACCGCGGCAAGGTGCTGGACAAGGAGCAGCTCAAGCAGGTGGAGCAGTTCGCCCGCTACAAGGACGTGGACGGCGACGGCATCCCGTATCGCACGGTGCCGGGCACGCACCACCCCAAGGCCCCGTACTTCACGCGCGGCAGCGGCCACACCGAGAGCGCGACCTACACCGAGGAGGCCGCCGAGTACAAGACGGTGCTCGACCGCCTCAAGAAGAAGATCGCGGGCAGCGTGAAGCTGACGCCCAGGCCCGTCATCGAGGGCGAGGGCGACATCGGCCTCATCCACTTCGGCAGCACGGCCTTCGCGGTGGAGGAGGCGCGCGACATCCTGGGCAAGCAGGGGCTGCGCACGCGCAGCTGCCGCGTGCGTGCGCTGCCGCTGCACGACGAGGTGGCCGACTTCGTGCGCAGCTGCAAGGCGGTCTACGTCGTCGAGCAGAACCGCGACGGCCAGCTCACCGACATCGTGCGCCTCAAGGCCCTGGACGCGGCCACGAAGGTGAAGAGCATCCTCGACTACGGCGGGCTGCCCATGCCCGCCACGCCCATCGTCGAAGCCCTCTCGGTCGGCAAGCGGGAGCCCGTCCATGTCTGAGACCAAGCCCGCCACCAACCACGCCGGCCTGACGCTGGACGACTATCGCGGCAGCAAGTCCACCCTGTGCCTAGGCTGCGGCCACGACCAGATCACGCGCTGGATCATCCAGGCCACCTACGACTCGGGCGTCGACCCGTACATGGTGGCCAAGACCTCGGGCATCGGCTGCAGCAGCAAGACGCCGGCCTACTTCGTGAACAAGGGCTGGGGCATCAACAGCTGCCACGGACGCATGCCGTCCGTGGCCACCGGCGCCAGCCTCGCCAACCGCCACCTCGTGGTGGTGGGCGTCTCGGGCGACGGCGACACGGCCTCCATCGGCATGGGCCAGTTCGTGCACGCGGTGCGGCGGAACACCGACATGGTCTACGTGGTGGAGAACAACGGCGTGTACGGCCTCACCAAGGGCCAGTTCTCGGCCACCTCGGACAAGGGCGCGCGGGTGAAGAGCGGCGAGGTCAACGACTACGCCGACATCGACCTGTGCCAGATCGCCATGGACCTCGGCTGCGGCTTCGTGGCGCGCTCCTTCAGCGGCGACGGCAAGCAGATGGTGGCCCTGCTGCGGGCAGCCATCGCCCACCGCGGCTTCGCCCTCATCGACGCCATCTCCCCCTGCGTCACCTTCAACAACCTCCCGGACAGCACCAAGGGCTTCCAGTGGCTGAGGGACCACAACCTCACCCTGCACGAGCTGGGCTTCGTGGCCCCCTACGAGGCCCCCCAGGTGGACCAGGCCCCCGGCACCACGGTCAGCGTGGACCTGCCCGACGGCAGCCACCTGCTGGTGCACAAGCTGGCCGACCACGAGCACGACCCCCGCGACCGCAAGGCCGCCGAGGCCGTCCTGGCCAAGGACCGGGAGGACACCGGCCATGTGCTCACGGGCCTCGTCTACGTGAGGGAAGCGGCCGATCACCCGCCGCTCGAGGACATCTCGCACCTCGGCGACAAGCCCCTGGCCCAGCTGGGCGAGGCCGAGCTGCGGCCGGGCAAGGCGGAGTTCGAGAAGCTCCTGGCGGCCTACCACTGATCGCGCGGGCGGGCCTCCGGCCTGCACGATCGCGAATCCTGGTGTAGGCTTCGTCGCCCGCCTGCGTGTGCGACGCCGGCGGACGCACCCCGGACCCGCACCATGGCTGCCCGTCGCGGACTTTCCTTGCTCGGAGCGCTCATCGCCGCGCTGGTCGCCTGCGTGGGCGCCGCGTGGCTGTGGTGGGCGCTGGCCACCGGCCAGCCGCTGAACCACCTGGCCTCCGCGGCCCTCGTGGTGCTCGTCGCGCTCTCCTTCGCGGCGCGCTGCGTGGTGCACCTGGTGGGCACGCTGTCGGGCGAGGTCGCCAGCCTGCACGACCCGGCCGACCTGCACGACGCCGTCGATCCGCGCTTCACCATGCTGCGCGACGACTCCGGCGCCGCCACGCACGACCCGCACGGGGCCGCCTGCCCCTGGTGCGAGCAGCCGCTCAAGCGCGCGCAGGAGCGCTGCGGCGCCTGCGGCCAGGCGCTCTGAGCCGAGGCCTCCGGCGGGAGGGGCGCGCGGTTAGCATCGCGGGCGTCCCCCGGGAGGATCCGCGCGCTTGCTGAAGGACGCCCTCGCGCGCCTCTCGCGCCACACGGTCGTGTATGCGGCCGCGGGGCAGCTGTCCAAGCTCGTGGGCTTCGCGCTGCTGCCCTTCTACACCGCCTACCTCACCAAGGCGGACTACGGCGTCAACGAGCTGCTCTCGCAGGCCATCTCGGTGCTCGGGTACATCGCGGGCATCAACATGACCACGGCCATGGCGCGGCACTACTTCGACAGCGCCGAGCCGGGGCATCGCCGCCTGGTCGTGAGCACCACGCTGTGGACGGCGCTGGCCGCCTCGATCACGCTGGCCGGGCTGCTGGCGCTGGGGGCCGGGCCGCTGGGCGCGCTCATCTCGGACCGCGACGGGATGCGCGAGCTGGTCTACCTGACCCTCGGCATCCTCGTGCTGCAGCTGCTGCGCGAGGTGTTCTGGCGCTACCTGCAGACCGAGGAGCGCAGCACGGCCTTCGCGCTCTCGGCCGTGAGCATGACGGTGGTCGTGCTGGTGCTGCAGATCTGGTTCGTGCGCGGGCTGGGGCGCGGGCTCATCGGGCTGTTCGAGGCGGTGCTGATCAGCGAGGTGCTGGCCGTCACGGCGCTGGCCATCGCGCTGCTGCCGCAGGTGGGCCTCGGCTTCAGCAAGACGCTGTTCCGGCAGCTCGCGGTGTACACGTTGCCGCTGGTGCCCAACGGCGTGCTGCAGTTCTGCCTGCACAACGCCGACCGCTACGTGCTCAACGGCCTGCGCGGCGAGGGGGACGTGGGCCTGTACGGCTTCGCCTACAAGCTCGGCCTCATCCCCAACTTCCTGCTGCTCACGCCCTTCCTCATGGTGTGGTACCCGTTCATCTTCTCGGTGGGCGACGCGGAGCGGCAGAAGGAGCTCATCGCGCGCATCGCGGCCTACTTCCTGGCGGTCGTCACCGGTGCCGTGCTGCTCATCTCGATCTTCGCGCCCGAGCTGGTGCGGCTCATGGCCGGCAAGCCGGAGTACCTGGTCGCCTGGCCCGCCGTGCCCTGGGTGTGCGCCGGCTACTGGCTGTGGGCCGCCTTCCAGCTGGCGCAGACGGGCTTCTTCATCCGCAAGCGCACCTCCACGCTGCCGTGGCTGACGGGCACGGCCGCGGCCTTCAACATCGTCGCGAACCTCGTGCTCATCCCGCGCTACGGCTGGATGGCCGCGGCGTGGATCACGGTCGCGACGTTCCTGCTGCTGCTCGTGCTCACCCTGCGCGCGGTGCGGCCGGTGTTCCCGGTGAACTTCCTGTGGGGGCGCACGCTCGCCTGCGCGGGGGCGGCGGGCGTGCTGCTGGCCGTCGGCTTGTGGGTCCTGCCGGCGGACCTCGGCCTGCTGCCCGCGGACCTGCGCGTCGTCGGCGGCCTGCCCCTCGGGACGATGGCGATCAAGCTGGGCCTGCTCGCCGTCTGGGCGGGCTGGACGTGGTTCTCGTGGATGACGGGCGAGGAGCGGGAGGGCCTGAAGGGGCTCCTGGCGGGCCTGCGGGGGCGGCCGGCGAGGGGCTGAGCAGGAATCTCTGGCGGCTCGATGCGGCGGATTCCGCAATCGGCGCAGGTCGCCCCCGTGCGGGGGCGCCGTCGCCTTTCTGCCGTGAGTCCCGCCATGAAGCCCGCCCTGCTGTTCCTCGCCCTGCTCTCCGCGCCCCTCGCCGCCCAGTCCGGCGACGACGACGTCTTCGTCCCCTTCGACCACGTCGAGCTGCTCTCCTCGGGCTTCGCCCACGTCACGCTGGACGGCAGCGTGACGCTGGCCGCGCCCGTCTCCACGATCGGCGTCACCCAGAGCGGCAGCGGCGCCGTGAAGGGCGTGACGGCCGCGATCACGATGCAGGGCTCGGTGACGCTCGAGGTCTCGGCCGAGGCCTCGGGCTCCGTGTCCGAGACGCTGCCGCTCGCGGCCGTGCCGCTGCAGGCCTTCACCGCGGGCAGCGGCGTCGACGTCGAACCGTGGGCCGTGGTGAGCGTCACGGTCACGGGCTGCGCCGCGGCCGGGCTGCGCACGAGCTGGGTGCAGGCCTTCACGCTCGAGGCTAGCGTCGCGGTGGGGCCGGGCTTCCACGTCACGGCCACCGAGGGGCCCGCGGTGCAGCTCGCCGGCGAGCCCGACATCGCGGCCGGGGGCGCGGCCGACATCCACGTCTCGACCACGGTGGCCGTGGTCTACCTGCTCGCCAAGGGCGGGCTGCCGCTCGGCGGCCCGCTGGCCGGCATCACGATGGACGTCGATTCGCACGTCGACACGGCCGCCGATCCCTGGTGGAGCGTGGACGGCCAGAGCACGCTGCTGGCCGGCTACTTCGGCCTCGGGATCGCGCCGCTGGTCTTCCCGCAGGCGCCGGTGAACCTCGGCGCGGCCGACGGGCCGGCGCCGCCCGGGGCGCCCACCTCGCGCTGGGCCGTGACGCTCGACACCGGCGGGATCGAGGGGGCCAAGGGCCTGCTGGCGACGCAGGACGGCTACCTGGTCACCGCGCTGCACGACCTCGCCGACCCCTTCCTCGCGCGGCTGGGGCCCGACGGTGCGCTGCTGTCGGCTGACATCGCGAGCACGATCACCAGCGGCGGCGGCGAGCAGGTGATCTGCAGCGAGCCGACCCTGGACGGCGGCGTGCTGCTGGGCGGCAACGGCGCGGGCGGCCTGCGCCTCGATCGCCTGGATGCCGGCGGCACGATGGTGTGGAGCAAGGTGTTCTCGCACGACGGCGCCATCCTGCCGGCCTTCATCGACGTGGTGGCCATGGACGATGGCGGCTTCGCCTGCCTCGGGCGGATGATCCTGGCCTCCACGTCGATCGCGCGGGCCTTCGTCATGCGCCTCGATGCCGACGGGCAGGTGCTGTGGGTGCGCGACCTGTTCCTCGGCGGCACGGATCCCGGCGTCCAGCCGCACGACCTCGCGCCCACCGCCGACGGTGGCGTGGTGCTCACGGGCGGCTGCAGCTACTTCGAGAGCTTCGTCGGCACGCCCGTGCTGAGCGTCAACAACCTGCTGCTGGCGCGCCTCGACGCGGATGGCGATCTCGTCTTCGCGGAGGTCCTCGGCACGACCTCCGGCGAGGAAGGCCGCTGCGTGACCGAGGGGCTGAACGGCACGCTGTGGGTGGGCGGCGCGCTCACCGAAGGGCCGTCGACCTACGCGTGGGTGTCCTCCTTCGCCGCGAACGGCGGCCTCGGCTCCACGATCAAGCTGCACGGCAACGACCCGACCAGCATCTTCACCAACTCGGTGCACACGGTCGTGCCGACGAGCCTCGGCCTGCAGCTCTTCGGCGAGCGCGGGCTGGGCACGGGGCGCGACGCCTGGCTGGCCCTCATCGCCAGCAACGGCCTGCCGATGACGTGGACGACGATCGGCGGCCCCGGCGACGACGCGCCGCTCGGCCTGCGTCTCGTCCCCTTCGGCATGATCGCCTGGGGCTCGACGAGCTCGCCCGACGCGCTGGGCTCGGGCACCGGAACCGACCAGTGGCTGCTGCACACCAGCGTGGACGGCGTGCTGCACTTCAAGCCCAGCACCGGCTTCACCACCACGTCCGAGAAGGTCGACTGGGGCTTCCCCGTCGGCAACCTGGTGTTCGCGACGCTGCTCGCGCCGTCGGTGCAGTCGGCCACGATGACGGTGACCGACAAGCCGCTGCCCTTCACGGCGACGACGGCGGCGGAGACGGTGCTGACGGAGTAGACGGCGACCGGAGCTCGACGGGCCCTGGCGGAGCGCGTTGCGTCACCCGGGCCCGCGGGCGCTTCGGCCTCACCCCCCGAAGTCCG
>DASUFI010000094.1:0-26839 GCA_036274635.1 Planctomycetota bacterium | reverse complement strand
CGGCGGACGTGCGCAGGGGTCGGGGATGCGGCGCCGAAGGCGCCCCATCCCCCGATCCCCGAGGAACTCGGGAGCCGGACGGGCCCTCGCTCTGGAGAGCCGGAGCGCGGCCTACTGGATGGCCAGCGAGTCGCTCACGGACACCGTGTCGAGCGTCACCGTGATGGCCCAGTTGCCCTCCGGCAGCGTGCCGGGCAGCTCGAGGGACCAGCGGCCCGAGACGGGGTCGACGCCCGCGTCGTCCGAGACCGTGATGCCGCCGGGCAGCGAGGCCGACACGGTGACGTGATCGGCAACGCCCGGGTCCGCGGTGCCGGCGAGGCACAGCAGACCGTCGCCCTCCACCGGCTTGCCGCTGCCCGCCATGAGCAGGTCCACGCGCAGCATCCGCAACGGCGCGTCGGCGCCCTCGCCCACCACCTCGCTGGGGGTCATGGGCTCCACCACCTGGCCGCGGCGATCGAAGATCAGGTCGTAGTTGCTGAGCACCTTCATGAGCAGGGCCAGCTTGTGGACCTTCTTGAAGTTGGCGACGGTGCTCTTGACGCGCGCCTTGCTGGCCTTGACCGCGGCGCCGTCGATGAGGCCGCCGTCGCCCACGGCGAAGGCATTGGGGAAGGCGAGCATGCCCTGCAGGTGGGCGGAGGCGTCCGCCTCGACGCCGTCGGTGAAGCCGCGCAGCAGGGCGGCCACGTCGCCGTCGAGCGCATTCACCAGCTCGAAGACGGCGAGGTGCGTCGCGGGCGGATCGCTGGTGCCGGCCAGGTAGTCGTCCTGGATGACGCCGATGTCGCTCGCGAATTGCGTGTCGAGCGCCTTGAGGCCGTCCTTGAGCGTGTCGAGGCGCGCCTTGATCTCCTGCGCGAACTGCAGGCTGTCGGCGCCGGGGCCGGCGAGCGCCGCCGGAGCGATGAAAGTCGCGGCGAGCAGCGCGCAGGGAATGAGCGTGTTGCGGATCATGCGGTCGTCTCCACGAGTCCTGGATCGGAATGCCGCCCCCTGTGAGCCCGGACGGCAGGTCGGTTACAACCGCGGTCGGCATCGCGGGTCGTTGTCTTGAGCCCCGTCGCGCCCGCGGCCACGCCCTGCAAGGACTAGGCGGGCGGCGGCTTGGTGTCCGTCTCGGGCTCCAGCGCCACGGCTTCCGCTTCCGCCACCACCTCCGGCGCCGGCCGCACCCACGCCGAGACGAGCGTCCAGGTGACGGCCAGCACCACCGGCCCGACGAAGATCCCCACCAGCCCGAAGCTGATGAGCCCGCCCACCACGCCCGCGAAGATGAGCAGCAGCGGGAGGTCGGCGCCGCGCTTGATGAGCACGGGCCGGATGAAGTTGTCGATGAGCCCCACGAACACCGACCACACCAGCAGCGCCGTGCCCCACGCCGAGCCGGCGTGCATGTACTCGTAGATCACGGCGCAGGCGAGGACTGGAATGACGCCGATCTGCGCGACCGCGAGCATGAACATGACCGCGGTGAGCACGCCGACGAAGGGCATGCCGACGACGGCGAGACCGATGCCGCCCAGCACGGACTGGACGAGCGCCGTGACGACCACGCCCAGCGCCACGCCGCGGATGGCCTGGCCCGCGAGCCGCACCGAGGCCTCGCCGCGGTCGTCGCCGAGCCGGTGCGCGAAGAGCAGCAGCCCGCGGGCCGCCGCCTCCCCCTGCGCGAAGAGGATGCCCGAGACGATCACGGTGAGCAGGAACTGGCCCACGATGGTGCCGAGGCCGCCCATCTGCGCCACGAACCACTTCACGAGCTCGCCCGCGTAGGGCGTGATCCTGCCGCGCAGGTTGCCGTCGGCGGCGAGGTCGCGCCAACCCTGGTCGAGCCGCTCGCCCGCGAGCGGCACCTTGTGCAGCCAGTCGGGCGGCGCCCCGAGGTCCATCGTCTCGAGCGACCTGGCCCAGCCCGTGATGTCGTCCACGTGCGTGACGATGGTGCCGATGGCCAGCGAGAGCGGCACCACGAAGACCAGCAGCTGCGCGATGGTCATCACGGTGACCGCCGCCCAGCGCTGCCCGCCCAGCCGGCGCTGCAGGCCGACCATGATCGGCCAGGTGGCCACCGTGATCATGGTGGCCCAGACGATGGCCGGCAGGAACGGCCGGATGAGCCACAGGCTGAGCAGGATGAGCCCGCCCAGCAGCGCGAGCACCAGGACGATGCGGGGGACGTCGTGACGCGCGGCGGCATTCATTGCGCCCGAGTGATAGGACTTTGGCCCGCCGAGTTCCAGCGCGCACGTCGACGGGCGCTCGCGTCTTCACATGGCGCGGCGTGCGTGCGAGGGGAGCGCGCGACCGGCCGACGCCGGCACGTTGGACAAGCCGGTCCGGGCCGGCCTACATTGCCGCGCGCCCCGAGGAGCGACGTCTGCTCGACACCGGGCCACGGAGGTTCGTCCATGCAGCGCAGCGCCATCGCAGCCCTCGTCCTCGCCAGCGGCCTGTGTGGCTGCACGAGCAGCCACCCGCCGGCCGCACACGACGCGCACGACGCGCACGACATGCATGCCGCGGCGACAGAGCACCCGAGCGGCCTGGCTCCCGCGGACGCCATGGCCCTGCTGACCGAGGGCAACCAGCGCTTCGTGTCGGGCCACCTGCAGCACCCGCGCCAGGATCCCGCGCGGCGCACGGAGCTGGCCAGCGGCCAGTCGCCGTCGGCCATCATCGTCAGCTGCTCCGATTCGCGCACGACGCCGGAGGTCCTCTTCGACCAGGGCCTCGGAGACCTGTTCGTGGTGCGCGTCGCCGGCAACGTGCTCGACGACCACGCCCTGGGCAGCATCGAGTACGCGGCCGAGCACCTCGGCACGCGGCTCCTCGTCGTGCTCGGCCACCAGCGCTGCGGCGCCGTGAAGGCGGCCAAGGAGGTGATCGCCTCCGGGAGCATGCCGCACGACCACATCGCCTCGCTCGTGGAGGCTATCCGGCCGGCGGTCCTCGCCACCAGGGACCAGGACGTCGAGGCCACCTGCAAGGCCAACGTGCACGACGTGGAGCAGGCGCTGCGCGACTCGCAGCCCGTGCTGCAGGGGATGACCGGGTCGGGCCAGCTGAAGGTCGTGGGCGCCTACTACGACCTCGACACGGGGATGGTGAGCTTCCTCGACGGCTAGCGCCGGCCGATGCTCAGCGTCCTGACCCTGTCGCTGATCTGCCTGCTGGTGTGCATCGGCGTGCACTTCCAGGCCTTCGGGCTGCTCAGCCCGCGGGCGCGGGGGCAGCGCACGATGTCACGGCGGCGGGTGACGTTCGGCGTCGTGGCCATCCTCGCGGCGCACATGGTCGAGATCGCGGTGTTCGCCGCGGCCATGGCCTTCCTGCACCAGCTGCCGGCGTCGTGGGAGGTCGGCGACCTGCAGGGAGCGACCGTCGGCTTCGCGCCGGACTACCTGTACGTCTCGGCGATGGCCTACACGACGCTGGGCTTCGAGCAGATCACGCCCGTCGGCGCGATCCGCCTGCTCATCGGCGTCGAGGCGCTGACGGGCCTGGTGCTGGTGGCCTGGTCGGCCTCCTTCACCTTCCTGCAGATGGCCCGCTACTGGATCGAGCCGCCCGAGGGCGGCTGAAGCGCGCCCGGCTCAGCCCGGCGCGGCCCCGGCAGCGCTCGTGCCCTCGAGGTGCACGGACCTGTAGCCACCGATCGCCTTGAACCACAGCAGCAGCCCCAGGTAGATGACGGCCATCGCCGCCGGGACGAAGGCGTCGGCCTGGAGCGTGCGGCGGTCGCCGACGTGGTCGGCGGCCACGATGGCCTCCTGCGCCGCGCTGCGCGGCTCGGCCTCGCGCGACTCGGCCAGCACCTTGCCGTCGATGGCGTGGACGGGCTCGAGGAACAGGAACTTCGACGGCTCGGCGGCCTGCACCTGCGCGTAGACCGCGGCGTCGCTGGCGCGCAAGGCCTCGGCGGCGTAGCGGTCCTTGCCGTAGCCGAGGCCCGGGCCGCCGATGAGGCCGGCCCCGAGGAAGCCGATGCCGCCCATGATGGAGATGGCCACCGCGCCCGTGCGCGGGAAGCGGTCGGAGGCCACGGCCAGCATCGTGGGCCAGAAGAAGGTCTTGCCCACGGCGTAGATGCCCAGCGCGACCAGCGCCATGCCGAAGGTCTGCATGCCGCTGGCGAGGTGCAGCCCGAGGAAGGCCAGCACGGCGCACATCAGCAGCAGCCCCACCGGGGAGAGGCGCAGCGTGCGCTCGATGAGGTTCCCGCCGAAGCGCAGCGCGCACATGATCACGGAGGTCCACAGGAACAGGAAGCGACCCTCCTCGGACGTGAACAGGTTGCCGGTGATGTTCTGGATCCAGCCGTCCGTGCCCAGCTCCACCGTGCCCACCAGCATGTGGGCCACGAACAGCACGAAGAGCAGGAAGGAGCCGAGCGACCCGTGCGTGAGGAAGCCCACGCAGACCAGCAGCACGCCCGAGAGCCCGTACGACCAGCGATCCGGCAGCCCGAGGTCCTGCGCGAAGAACAGCGAGAGCAGGTAGCACACGACCGCCGCGCCGAGCAGGCCGACGTCCTTGAACATGTCCCCGAGGCTGCTGCCCTTCTCCGACGCCTCCGAGCGCGGCATGTGCTGGCCGAGGAACATCAGGCCGTAGGCCGCGGTCGGGACGAGGTAGAGCGTGATCTGCACCTTCCAGTCCACCTGCAGCATGTCGTCGAGCACCCAGCCGGCCACGGTGCCGAGGATCAGGCCCGCGGGCCACGCCGCGTGCAGCAGGTTGAGGAAGTGCGTGCGGTCGTTGGGGAAGAGCGTCGCGACCAGCGGGTTGGCCACGGCCTCGAGCGTGCCGTTCGCGAAGGCGAACAGGAACATGCCGATGGACAGCATGCGGTAGGCGTTGTCCGGCGTCGTGGCGCCCAGCGTCACGAAGGCGGAGATGACGTGCAGTGCGAAGGCCGCGATGACCAGCTTGCCGTAGCCGATCTTGTCGCACACGACGCCGCCGCTGATGATGCCGAAGGTGAAGCCGGTGAAGCCGGCCCCGCCGATGGCGCCCAGCTGCGTGGCCGTGAATCCGAAGGCCTTGCCCCAGTTGTCGAGGATGCCCCCGCGCAGCGCGAAGCCCATGCCCGCCGCGAGGATCGCCATGAAGCCGGCCCACAGGAGCCGCCTGGCATTGGGAGCCACGCCCGCATCGCTGACCCGCACGCTGCCCATGCATCACCCTCGAACGGGGTTTTGGTCCGGCCTGCCCATCAGACCATGAAGAGCCGGCCGTGAACGACAGGCTCGTGTGGAGGCCGGGCCGGCTGCCGCGGACGCGCGTCGGGTTGCCATAATGCGCGGCCCGGTCCGTCCGGCGCCTTTCCCCTCTGGCAGCCGCCACCGCGCGGCCGGAGCGACGCAGCCCATGTGCGGCATCTTCTGCCTCTTCGACCTGCCCGCCGGCCAGTCCGGCGCGGCGCGCGACCTCGCCCTGCAGCAGGCGCGGCTGCTGCGCCACCGCGGCCCGGACTGGAGCGGCCTGTGGGCCGGCGAGCGTGCGGTCATGGCGCACGAGCGCCTCTCGATCGTCGACGTGCTGCACGGCGCGCAGCCGCTGCGCTCGGCCGATGGCCAGCTGGTGCTGGCCGTCAACGGCGAGATCTACAACCACCTCGAGCTGCGCCGCGAGCTCGGGCCGCACGCCACCTTCCAGACCGACTCGGACTGCGAGGTCATCCTGCCGCTGTACGCGAGCGACGGGCCGCGGCTCGTGCACCGGCTGCGCGGCATGTTCGCCTTCGCGCTCTTCGACGCCGCGAGCGGAGACTGGCTGGTCGCGCGCGACCCGGTGGGCATCATCCCGCTCTACATGGGCCGCCGCGCCGACGGCTCGCTGGCCGTGGCCTCCGAGATGAAGGCCCTGCTCGCGGCGTGCGAGAGCATCGAGGAGTTCCCGCCGGGCCACGTCATGACCCGCCGCGACGCGGCGCCGGTGCGCTACTGGACGCGCGACTGGTTCGACTTCGACGGGGTGCCGGACCGCGCCGTGAGCTCGGGCACGATCCGCGACGCGCTGTCCGAGTCTGTGCACAGCCACCTCATGACCGACGTGCCCTACGGCGTGCTTCTCTCGGGCGGCCTCGATTCCTCGGTCATCGGCGTCCTGGCCGCACGCTACGCGAGCCGGCGCATCGAGTCGGGCGACGCGGAGGCGGCCTGGTGGCCGCGCCTGCACTCCTACGCCATCGGCCTGTCGGGCTCGCCCGACCTGGCGGCCGCGCAGCGCGCGGCGCAGGCCATCGGCACCGTGCACCACGGCTTCGAGTTCACGGTGCAGGAGGGCCTGGATGCCCTGCGCGACGTGATCTGGCACATCGAGTCCTTCGACACGACCACGGTGCGCGCCAGCACGCCCATGTACCTCATGGCGCGCCGCATCCGGGCCACCGGCGTGAAGATGGTGCTCTCGGGCGAGGGCAGCGACGAGATCTTCGGCGGCTACCTCTACTTCCACAAGGCGCCCAGCGCGCGCGCCTTCCACGAGGAGCTGGTGCGCAAGCTGCAGCTGCTGCACCTGTACGACTGCCTGCGCGCGAACAAGTCCATGGCGGCCTGGGGCATCGAGGCGCGCGTGCCCTTCCTCGACACGCGCTTCCTGGACGTCGCCATGCGCATGCCGGCGCGGCAGAAGATGGTGGCGCCGGGCGGCATGGAGAAGCAGATCCTGCGCGAGGCCTTCCGCGGCGCGCTGCCGGACGAGATCCTCTGGCGCCAGAAGGAGCAGTTCTCCGACGGCGTCGGCTACTCGTGGATAGACTCGCTCAAGGCGCACGCGGAGGCGCGCGTCAGTGACCGCCACCTCGCGGAGGCCGGCGAGCGCTTCCCCGTCGGCACGCCGCTCACGAAGGAGAGCTACCTCTACCGCGCGCTCTTCGAGGAGCTGTTCCCGCACCCGTCGGCCGCCGCCTGCGTGCCCTGCGGGCCGAGCGTGGCCTGCTCGTCGCCGGCCGCGCTGGCGTGGGACCCGTCCTTCGCCGGCAACGCCGACCCCAGCGGGCGCGCGGTGAAGGGCGTGCACCGGGACGCCGTGGGCTGACGGCCTGCCGCCGCGCGGGCGGCCCGCGCGGGCCGGCGCGGGCCGGCGCGGACCCGCGGGGTCCTTCCTGCATCCGACGGCCAGGCGTATCCTCGGGTGGCCATGGCCTCGACCGCAGCTCGGCCACGCCGCTCCGGTGTCGGACTGGTCGCCTTCCTGTGCGGGCTCGCGCTCGCAGCGTGGGAGATCGTCGGGCGTGTCTCCGCGCCGAGCGTCGTGACGCCGCTGCGCCTGGCGCGTTCCGCCTGGATCGTGGCCTCGGGCGGCTCGACCGTCGACGCGCCGACGGAGGCGGAGATGGCGATGGCCTATCGCCCGCTGCCGTGCGTGATGTACGGCCTCAAGCCCAGTACTCCAACCCGCCCGGCCAGGACTCCGTCGCCTGCGCGCGCGCCGCCGGTCACGCCGCGTTCGAGCGCAACCTCATCAGCATGGCAGGCATCGCGAAGGCCCACGGCGTGTCCGTCGTCATGGTGAGCATCACCGTCGACGAGTCCAGCCCCAAGAACATCGACAACCCGGGCTTCCTGGCCGGCATCGCCGAGCACAACGACGTCATCCGCAGCGTCTGCGCCGCGCATGGCGCGATCTTCATCGATCTCGACGCCCTGTACCCCAAGGGCGCGAACGTGCCACCGGGTGGGCTCTTCGGCGATCCCATCCACAACAACGCGCGGGGCTCCGAGGTCAAGGCGCGCATCATCGCCAGCGGCTTGCTGGCCAGCGTGCTGCACGATCGCACCGCCGGCCGGTGACCCGCCGGTTCGCCGCGCTCCCACCGCGCGCGGCGCCGACCCGCTTCGGGAGCGCCCGACCCGCCGACGCCGAGGATGACACCGCGCCCGCCCGCGGTCCCGGGCGACGACTCGGGCGGCCGCGAGCCGCCCACCGCGGCATCCTTCCTGCATCCGCCGTCCATCCGTATCCTCGGACGCCCATGCCCGCGACCGCAATGCGTCCACGTCGCTCCAGAGTCGGACTGGTCTTCTTCCTCTGCGTGCTCGCGCTCGCGGCGTGGGAGGTCGTGGGCCGCGTCGCCGCGCCGGGCGTCGTGACGCCACTCGAGTTCGTGAGCGCCGCGTGGGCGGTGGCCCGTGGCGGCTCGGTGGCCGGCGCCGGCGCGCCGTCGGACGAGGAGATGGCCAAGATGGCCTTCCGTCCGCTGCCCTACCTGAACTATGGCTTCAAGCCCGACTGGACGCGGCCGCCCGTCAAGACGCGCACGCGCGAGGCCCACACCAACAGCCTCGGCTACCGCGGTCCGGAAGTGCAGCAGCCCAAGCCCGCCGGCCGCTACCGCATCATCTGCCTCGGCGGCTCCACCACCTACGACGACGGCGTGAACGACGACGAGACCTATCCGCTGCGACTGCAGCAGTTCCTGCGCGAGGCGCGGCCCGACCGCGACATCGAGGTCATCAACGCCGGCGTGAACAGCTACACCACGGCCGAGAACCTGGCCAACCTCTCGCTGCGCCTGCTCGACCTGCAGCCCGACGCCATCGTGCTCTACGAGGGCATCAACGACTGGCGGCCGCGCACCTATCCGGACTTCGACAGCGCGTACTTCCACTACCGCAAGGTGTGGGACGGCTCGGCGCGGCACTACGAGGCGGGCCCGCCCGGCACGGAGATGGCCGGCGGCATCAACCCGTTCATCCAGTACAACAGCCCGCCCGGCCAGGACACCGCGGCCAACGCGCGAGCCGCCGGCCCCGCCGCCTTCGAGCGCAACCTGGTCAGCATGGCGGGCATCGCGAAGGAGCACGGCGTCGCCGTCGTGATGGTCAGCAACACCATCGACGAGGCCAACCCGTACCTGCGGGAGGACGCGAGCTTCCTGCCGGGCATCCGCGAGCACAACGAGGTCATCCGCAAGGTCTGCAGCGAGCACGGCGCGCTGTTCGTCGATCTCGACGCGAAGTTCCCCAAGGGCGCCGACGTGCCCGAGGGCGGGCTGTTCGTGGACATCGTGCACAACAACCCGCGCGGGTCCGAGATCAAGGCGCGCATCATCGCCGACGGAATCCTGGCCGGCCTCCTGCCCTGAGGCGGGCCTACCTGGCCGCGCCCGCTCCGGTGAAGAAGTCGGCGTTGTCCGCCACCCACTTGGCGTCGGACATCTCGGGCCACTTGCCGGTCTCGAAGCCGGGCGCGGTCATGAAGTGGGCCGCATCCATGTCGAGCACGAGCTCGCGGCCCGTGGCGCCCTTGGCCAGCGCGGCCCACGGCACCGCGACGCGCCGATCGGTCTGCGCGCTGGCGCCCTTGTTCGGGTCGCTGCCCTTCTCGCCCGCCTTCTCGCCGGCCTGCGTCGAAGCCGACGGGTGCACGATCGCGTAGAGCAGCTTGCCGTGCAGCACGTCGACGGCGAAGTTGTCGATCTTGCCCAGCTCCTCGCCCTTGGCGTTGGTCAGCGGCGCGTGCAGCAGCGTGCCGAGGCGCATCGTGGTGAAGCCGGTGGCCTTGTCGTCCCAGTAAGGCTTGCGCCCGAACTGCTTCCAGACCTTGGCCACGAAGTCGCGGTCGCCGTCCTTGGGCCACTCGGTCTTGGCGAAGGCCGGCGCGGCGGCGAGCGCGGCCCTGTCGATGCCGACGAGCCTGAGGTGCGCGGACCCCGTGTCGCCGACCAGCGCGTCGACCGGCACGGCGAAGAGCTTGCCCCTCGCGTCCAGGAAGCTGCCCGCGTCGAGCACCGCGTACTGGACGCGGCCGTCCGACGGGTCGAGCACCAGGTCGGCGACCTTGCCGACGTCCTTGCCGTCGGCGGTCATGACCCGCGACTCGAACATTCGATTCGCGCGGTGGATGCCGGCCGCCCGGTTGCCGTCGGTCGGCAGCTCGTGTTGTGCGACCTTGCCGTCCTTCGGCTTGTCGGCCTTGGCCTTGGCGCCCTTGCCGGCGGCGTGCGTCGGCGTCCCGCCGCCCGGATCCTGCGCCCGGAGCGGCGCGGCGATCAGGACGGCCAGCACGGGGATCGAGACGGCGAGGGAGAGTCGGCCGACCATGGGGACACATCCTGCTGCGGGAGAGGGTGACGGACGGGGGCTTCTACGCACCCGACCCCACAGTGCAAGGGTCGCGAGGGCTGCCGCGGCAAGCGCCACAAGGCCTATCCTGCCGCGTGGCCCGTGCGGGTGTCGGACTCACCAAGGCCCTCTCGATCGAGGACAATGCCGACTGGCACAGCGACCTGCTGACCGCGCGCTCCTGGACCGGGCGCGCACACAAGGACGAGCTGCTGGCCGCGCTCGCGAACCCAGCGTCCACCTCGGCGACTGGGCCGCCGCCCGCGCCACGCTCGCGAAGTGAGGCTCAGAGCTCCGCCCAGGCGCGGATCTCCTTCTCGCTCTTCGTGAGCGCGGCGGTCAGAGCCGTGACGGCCGCGGTCACGTCGTCCTTGCTGCCGGAGGCCATGGCCTTGCAGAAGGCCGCGTGCGCATCGGCCACGGCCTGGTCCTTCTCCGCGCCGTCGAGCACGTAGGACACGAGCAGGCCTGCCTCGTGATAGAGCTTCGCGGAGTCCTCGGGCTTGGTCAGGTCCACCTTGAAGGCGAAGACCTGGTCGAGCGGGCGCAGGCCGCCCGCCTGCTTGAGCTCCTTGAAGGCGAAGGCGCGGATGTCCCAGGGGTCGGCGCCCGCCGCGGCCTCGGGGTTCTTGAGGAAGCGGTCGGCGTAGGCGGCGGCGCCGTAGCGCAGCCACTTGGGCACCTTCTTCTCCGTCCAGAAGCCGGGGATGCCGGTCTGACCGGGTTGGCCGCCGGAGGCCATGACCTCGCCGATCGCGTCCCACGACGGGTCGATCGCGTCGACGAAGCTCTGCGCCGCGGCCCAGCGCAGCCAGTACGGGCCCCACGCCATCAGGTTGCGGTCACTGTCCCAGAAGCTCACGCCGCAGCCGGCGTACTGGGGCGGCGTGACGTTGCGGTCGACGGCCAGGTCGGCGAAGTACGCGCCGTAGACCGAGGACTCGCCCGCGGACTCGGGGATGAGCGGCGTGTTGCCGCCGGAGGCCTGGTTGTACTGCGCGAGGCTGTTGAGCACGACGAAGCGTGGCCTGCCCGCCGGCTCGACGCCGAAGAGTCGCACGAGGTCGGGCCAGGCCTGCTCGGCGTACCAGCGCGCGCTGTTGCCCTTGTCCCAGTCGCACGTGGTCCACACGACGAAATGGTCGCCGGTCAGCTTCCAGCACTTGGCGATGTCGGCGTGGTAGGCGTTGGCCACGCGCATCTCGACCCACTCGTCGCCGCATTTCCAGAGCACCTGCTTCCACAGCTTCTGCTCGTCGGGCGCGACCCAGGAGCTGTCGTCCGCGCGGAACTGGAAGCCGTCGGCCTGGCGCTTCGCGACCTCGGCGGCGAACGCGGCGTCGACCGGGTTCACCCACGTGCCGTCCTCGCCCTTGGTCCAGCCCATCTTCAGGTAGGACACGTCGGCGATGGGCACGAAGCTGTCCTTGAAGCGCGCCAGGCCCTTGGCCTTCATCTGCGCGTCCTCGTCGCGCTTGAACTTCGAGAGCTCGGCGAAGCTCTCGAACCACTTGCCCGCGTAGAGCTGGTGGTTGAGGCCCTTGTGCGCCGCCTCGTTGGCGGGGTCGATCTCGAGCACCTTCGCGAAAGCCTTGCGCGCGGACGCACCCTGGCCGGCGGTGGTGCAGGCGGTGGCCAGGTCGAGCAGCTTGGCCACGTCCTGGCCCGCCGCGGTGAGCTTGGCATCGAAGGCGGCCTCGTCGGCAGACGCTGGCTGCGCGGCCGGAGGCTGCGCGGGAGCGCTTTGCGCGGGGGCCGCCTGAAGGGCCGGCACGGCGACGAGTGCGAGCAGGAGCAGGTGGGCGATCATGGGGACCTCACGCCTGAGGGGCGTTGAGCTGCGCGAGCCGTCCCGCCGGCGCGCCGCTCGCGGCGAGGATGATATCAGCCGCGCGCGGGCCGGTTCAGGCCGCCGGCGACGCGCGACTCGATGACACGACTCCGCCTTCAGCGCGCCAGCCGGGCCGCCACCACCGCGTCGTTGGCGGGCACCCGCCACGCACGGAACAGCGCCTTGGGCGGCGCCTTGCCGCCCTGCTCGCTGGGCTCCACCTCGCCACCCAGCGTGTTGCGCCAGTCCCACACCACGTGGCCCGCGGGCGTCACCTCGAAGATGCGGCCGGGCGCGCCGGAGCAGATGAGCGTGTCGCCGTTGGGCAGGCGCTGCGCGCCCGAGATGAAGCCGGAGAAGAAAGTGCCGCGGTCCGAGTAGCTCCAGGCCGGCTGGGCGGGGCCGAAGGGCTTACCCGCCTCGCGCGCGAAGCCGTGCGCGTCGTCGAAGGGCAGCGCCAGCTCCAGCACCTCGGAGTAGTCGTCGCCGGGCCGGTCGCCGCCGTTGTCGAAGACCAGCAGCCGCGGCGCGGGCCCGGGCAGCCAGCTGGGATTGTGCTGGCCGAAGAGGCGCTGGTCCTCCGCGCCGCCCGCGCCGTAGTTGCGCGGGTTGCCCCAGCGCCACAGCAGCGCGCCGCCGTGCCCGCGGCGCCCTCCGGACTCGGTGCCGGCCTGCGCGGTGGTGGTCGAGTGATCGATGATCCACAGCTCGGAGAGGTGCGGCGTGCTCATCACGATGAGGTCCAGCGCGGGCTCGTAGCTGACGCCGTTGGTGTGCAGCCAGTCGCCGGGCAGCTTCTTCGCCTGCGGGTCGGCCGGCGGCGGGGGCTCGTTGCCACCGACGTAGCCGAGCGCGCGCAGCTGCGCCTCCTGCGCCTCGCGGGCCGCGCGCGCCTCCTCGGTCTCGGGGACGTCCTTGGGCTCGAAGCGGTGGTCGGCGTTGATGTCGATGCGGCCGGGCGCGTCGGCCGGCCGGCCATAGTTGGGCAGGTGGGCGTCGCGGTCCTGCACGAGGTGGTCCCAGGTGTGCCACTCCCACACGATCTCGCCGTCGCTCGGCGGCAGCGGGTGCACCTCGAGCAGGGCGTCGGACCACAGGCCCTCGTCCCCCACCTCCTCGGGATCGCGCCCCTGCGCGATGGCCTCGTCGCGCGAGTGATACACCCACGCGATCACGAGCACGTTGCCGTTGGGCAGCGGCAGCACCTCGTGGTGCTGCGTGAGATCCGCGCCGGCCAGCTTCCAGTCCCACACGGCCTGGCCGTCCCAGTCGAGCTCCTGGATGCGGCCGCCGATGCCGCCGCCGTGGAAGCGCGGGTTGTCCGGCTCCTGGCCGGCGCGCAGCAGGTGGCCGTTGGGGAGCAGCGCGGTCGAGGCGCCGGGCGTATGCGCGGTCTCCCACGTGTGCACGACGTTGCCATCCAGGTCGATGAGGTGGATGGACTTGCTGTTGATGGGCGCGACGAGCGTCCAGCCGGGCTGCACGCCGGGCTCGTGCACGCGCAGGCCGTCGCTGGAAGCTTCGGCCTCCGACCACGGTGGCGGGCCGGGCGGAGCGGCATCCGCAGCGGCGGGCGGCGCCGGCGGGGCGGGCGGGGGCGACTGGGCCAGCGCGGCGGAGGCGCAGGCGAGCACGGCGGCACAGCGGGCAGCGATCTTCATGGCGCGACATCCTGTCAGTCGCGCACCCCTCCTCGCCAGCCCGCGGGTGAACGGGCGGCCCGCGCGCAGTAGTCTGCCAGCGCGTGGCTGCAGGCTCCCCCCCATCCCCAGGCCTCGCGGCCCTGTACCGGCGCGTGCCCGCGCTGGACGCCCTGCGGCATTACTCGGGACGCGACGCGCGGGCGGACCTCGTCGGCGGGCTCTCGGTGGCGGCCGTGGCCGTGCCGCAGGCCATGGCCTACGCGATGATCGCCGGCCTGCCGGCGGTCTACGGCCTGTACACGGCCATCGTGATGACCGCCGTGGGGGCGCTCTTCGATTCGTCGCGCCAGCTCATCAACGGCCCGACGAATGCGATCTCGATCGCGCTGCTCGGGGCCATCGGCTCCATCAAGGACCCGCAGCTCGCGGTGCAGGCGGCGGTGCTGCTGGCCTTCCTCATGGGCGCGATCCAGCTGGCCATCAGCCTCGCGCGCCTCGGCGACCTGACGCGCTACATCTCGCACTCGGTCATCGTGGGCTTCACGCTGGGCGCCAGCGTGCTGCTGGTGCTCGACCAGCTCAAGAACCTGCTCGGGCAGTCGGGCGTGGGCGACGTGCACGCGCACTTCGTGCTGCGCTTCTGGCGCTCGCTCACGGAGGGCGGCCCCGTGCACGGGCCCACGCTGTGGGTCGGGCTGGCGTCGATCGCGCTGGTGGCCCTGCTGCGCCTGGTCAAGCGCCTCGCCGGCTGGCCGCTGCTGCCGGAGTTCCTGATCACGGTGGTCGTGATGGCCGCCGCCACCGCGCGCCTCGGGCTCGACCAGCGGGGCGTCAAGGTCGTGGGCGACATCCCCACCAGCCTGCCGCGCTTCGCCCTGCCGCACTTCGACGCCGACTGGATCCACGACTTCGCCAGCAGCGCGCTGGCCATCGCCCTGCTCGGGCTGCTCGAGGCCATCTCCATGGCCAAGTCCATCGCCGCGGTCACGCGCCAGCGGCTGGACGTGAACCAGCAGTGCCTCTCGGAGGCGGTCGCGAACCTCACCGGCAGCTTCTTCTCGTGCATGCCCGGCTCGGGCTCGCTCACGCGCTCGGCCATCAACCAGCAGGCCGGCGCGCGCACGCAGTGGGCCGGCGTGATCTCGGCCGCGGCGGTGGCGCTCACCATGGCCACGCTGGGCGCCTACGCGCGCTTCATCCCGCGCTCGGCCCTGGCCGCGCTGCTCATGCTGACCGCCGCGCGCATGGTCAACTTCAAGGAGCTGCGCTACCACCTGCGCGCCTCGCGCTTCGACGCCGCGATCGTGCTCACCACGGCCATCGCCGCCTTCGCCATCTCGATCGAGTTCTGCGTGCTCATCGGGGTCATCATGTCCTGCCTGCTCACCGTGCCGCGCGCGGGCCACATGCTGCTCACGGAGTTCGTGGACGCGGGCGGCGACCACGTGCGCGAGCGCCTGCCCGAGGACGGGACGCCCGAGGAGATCCTCGTCTTCGGCCTCGAGGGCGAGATGTTCTTCGGATCGTCGGTGAGCCTGGACCGGCATCTCGACGCGATGCGCGCGCGCGTCACGCCGCGGACGCGCGTCGTCGTGCTGCGCATGAAGCGGGCGCGCACGCCGGACGCCGTGGGCCTGCTGGCGCTCGAGCGCCTGGTGGACGACGTGCACGGACGCGGTGTGCACGTGGTGCTGTGCGGCGTGCGCCCCGACCTGCACCGCCGCCTCGAGCGCTGCGGCCTGCTGGCCAAGCTGCGCGAGGACCACGTCTTCCTCGAGCAGCCGGTGCGGCTGACGAGCACGCAAGCGGCCATGCGGCGGGCGCGCGAGCTGGCGGCCGCCGCGGCGTAGCGCGGCTGCGCTGCGCGTCAGTCGACCACGATCCTCACCCCGTTGGTCGCGCACTTGTGCCCCGGCGCGCCCGGGTCGGCGACGAAGACCTGCACGGTGAACACCAGGCCCAGCGGCGTGTCCCACGGGATGACGCCCTCGACCGAGGCAATGCCGGCGCCGGGTCCGCTCGAGAGCAGCGCGAACGGCACGGTGAACGACAGCACCGGGCTGACGAGCAGCTTGCAGCCGTTCGGGAGCGGCACGCTGGCTTGCTGGAGGCCGAACAGCATCAGCGCCGGCGCGCCGCCCAGCCCGTTGGCCGTGACCAGCTCCAGTTCCTCGCCGGGCGAGCCTCCATGAATCGGTAGCAGGTGAGGCGCGAAACCGCCCGATCCCGGGCAGCTCGAACCGTAGATCAGCGGCGGCGTGAAGTCCTTGAACGACTGCACGCGGACCGTCCCGCCGTACGGGCCCGGCGCGGCCCCCGTGCGGCTGCCGACGGCGTACTCGTCCACGCCGTCGCCGTTCAGGTCGCCGAGCGTCTCGACGGAGGTTCCGATCGCGTCGCCCGGGACGCCCTGGTACTGGTAATCGGGGAAGAAGTCCAGGCCTGCGAACCCGACGAGCCGACCCGTGTTCACGTCGCCGACATACGCGTGATCGTCGGCCGCGAAGATGGTCGGAAAGCCGCTGAATACGCCATAGAGGCAGGCATGCGCACTGTGCGGCTTCGGACTGTTGAAGTCGATGGGGGACCACTCCTGAAACGTCGCGCCGTCAAGGAGATCGATCGCCGGGTCGCCCCAGCAGCCCACGAGCAGTTCGGGCACGAGGTCGCCGGACAGGTCGACGATCGGGCGCAGCCACGCGCCGAGGCCCTGATGCAGCTGGCCGGGCGCATTCGCCAGCAGCGCGCCCGTCGTGCCGGCGCGCAGCTCCAGGCGACCGTCGTCGCCGGAGAACACGCCGTACGGCACGCCGAGCAGCACGTCGGCCAGCCCATCGCCGTCGGCGTCGTCCACCAGGCTCACGCCGGCGCCGTAATCCTCGAGCCACGACGTGTCCGTGAGGGTGAGCAGCGGCTGGCCGCTCGCGCCGCTGAACAACTGCGCATACGCGTAGAGCACCAGCGGCTGGGCGCTCGTGCCGGGCGCGCCGACGAGCACGTCAGGCACGCCGTCGCCGTCCGCGTCGCGGCCGCCGGCGACCGCCGCGCCGAACTGATCCACGCTGCCGATGCCGGCCGAGCCCGTCCACGCGTGCAGCAGGTGGCCGTCCGCACCCGAGCGCAGCTGGACGAAATCCACGTCGTCCGGGTTGCCCGGCGCTCCGAGCACGAGGTCGACGATGCCGTCGAGGTCCACGTCGCCCGCGGCGGCGAGGGCCGCGCCGAGCTGGTCATCACCGGCACCGGTGATCGTCACCAGCGTCGCGCCGTCGATGCCCGAGACGATGCGCACCGACGGCGGCGGCCCCGACGCCCCCGTCGAGGCCAGCGCCGGCGCCGCGATCGCGACGTCGGGGATGCCGTCGCCGTTCGCGTCGCCGACGGCGACGACGGACCGCCCGAAGTCGTCGCCTGGAACGCCGTGCAGGCTGAGCAGCGTGGTTTGAGCAGTGGCTGCGCCGAGCATGCTGGCGAGGAGCAGGCCGGGGACGACGGACGCGTGGCGCATGGGCGTGCCTCCCGCAAAGGCGGGGACGGGATTCGGGACATCCCCGCGCGCGCCAGCATGCCACCGACTGCCGCAGGGCGTCAGGTCCCCAGGAGCGGGATCTGCGGGGTTCCGGCGGAGCTCACCCGCTCGGCCCGCACTCCTCGAACACGCCCGAGCCGCGGTTCTTGCGCACGTCGTCCCAGGGGAAGGCCCGGCCGTTCATGGCCACCCACGTGCCCGCCGGCAGCGTCTGCGCGAAGGCCAGCGCGCTGCCCAGGTTGAACAGGCCGTCCGAGCTGCCGAAGGTGTACGGCACCATCGCCCCCGTGAGCACGATGGTCTTGGGCAGCCCGGCCGCGCCGACGGTCCGGGCCGTGAGCTCGAGCGTGTCCGTGCCGTGCGTGACGACGAGCCGGTCCTCGGGCGCCGAGCGGCAGGCCGCGAGCACGCGCCCGCGGTGCACGTCGGTCATCTCCAGGCTGTCCACCAGCATCAGCGTCTCGACCACCACGTCCAGCCGGCTGCGTCCGAGGCGCAGCATCTCCGGCACGTGCGACTCGGCGAAGTGCAGCTTGCCCCCCAGCTCGTCGTAGCTCTTGTCGAAGGTTCCGCCGGTCACGAGGATGCGCAGCTGCGCGGGTCGCATGCGCGGATCTTCGCAGGCGCCGGCGCGCTGCGCCATGCGGTCAGTGGCGGTGTCGCAGCGCCGCGACCCAGCCCTCCGGCTGGCCCTCAGGATTCACGCCGTCCGCGGCCGTCCAGCGCCCGGCCTCGAAGGGGCCGCGCCACGAGTCCACCTTGCCGACGATCGTCTGCAGGTCGTGGGTGAACGCGCGAAGCTGGGCGGCTCAGTCCCCGCCTGGCACCGAGATCGCGGCGCTCACCACCTCGCTGCCCTGCTCCAGCACGGCCACGTAGTTGCCCTCCGCCAGGTCGCCGGGACCGTCCGCAGGGAACTTCAGGTCCAGGCCGCCGAGGAGGTCCGCGGCATGGATGTCGTAGAAGAGGAAGAAGCCGTCCGGCCCGAAGAGGCCCAGGTTGGCGCGCGGGCCGAGCGTGTCGTCGCCGCTCAGGCGCATGCGGATGACGCCATCGGCGTCGACGCCCTGCGCGCTGCTCCCCATGAGGAGCTCGAAGCGCAGCGGCGCGCTCGGCGCCGACAGCTGCTCACCCTTGACCGGCGCGGCGCGGAAGAAGGGCACGGCCTTCTCGTCCACCGCCATGCGCATGTCCGACGTCTTGGCCAGGGTCTGGGCGAAGGAGCGCGCCACCTTGACCGCCTGGCTCGCGCGTTGCGCCAGGCGCTTGTCGACGCGCGCGCTGACCTTGTCGTTGCTCTGGCCGAAGCCGACGAGCTGCTCGGTCACGAGCTGGTCGAGGCCGTCGAGCGTGGAGCCGAAGGTCGCGGTGGCCGTGGGACCGATGCCGGCGGCGCCGTTGGTGGCCGCCTCGATGGACAGCTGCAGGGTCTCGAGCGCGGCGTAGACGTCCTCGAGCAGTTCGGCCGGGTCCGCGCCGCCCTTCAGCGCCTTGCGCGCGGCCTTGATCGCGGCCTTGTAGCTCTTGAAGGCCTGCTTCAGCGCGGCCGCGTGCTGCTTGTTCAGCTGCTTCCACGCCTTGCGCGCTTCCTTGGCCGCCTGTGCGGGCGTCACGGAGTCGGTGCCGGGGTCCGGCGCGCCGGGGATGCCGACGAAGTCCGTCGCGATCGCCCAGGGCTGGATCGCCTGCACGCGCCAGTTGCCCTCGACCAGGCCCGTGATCGTCGCCTCGAAGGTGCCGTCGGCGGCGGGCGTGACGGCCATGGGCTCGAAGTAGGCGCCGTCGGGGCCCTTGCCGCTCAGCTGCACGTCATCGGTCAGCAGCGTGAAGCCCGCGATCTCCAGCGATCCGTCGCCGGGGTCGTCGCCATCGCTGTGCCCGACCAGCGCCGTGAGCTGCAGCGTGGGCGGCGCGACCAGCTGCGCCACGACGTCGAGCGGCGGGCCCGCATCGAAGAAGCCCGGAGCCCATGCCGGCAGCTGCGTGTCCGGCGTGCGCAGCGCTGCGGGCTCGCCCAGCTTGGTCATCGTCTTCAGCACGGACTGCGCGGACTTGCGACCCTTCTTGACCGCGCGGGCGTGCTGCTTCCACATCCTGGCCAGCTTCTTGTCGAATACGCTGCCGGTGGCCACCAGGGCCGTGCTCGGGAGCGGCAGGCCGGCGGCGGCCAGGGCCGTGTCGATGGCCACGCAGGCGTCCTGCACCATGCTGGCCGTGGTCGTGTCGGCGAGCGAGAGGTCGAGCGACGTCAGCACGTCCGCCAGCACCGAGACGCCGTCGCCGGGCGCTGAGTCGCCCGCGGCCATCGCCGCCTTGGTGTCCTGGAGCGTGGAGGTGGCCGGCTTGACCAGCGCCTTCACCTCCTGGCCGTGGGTCTTCACGGCCCCCGCAAGCGTCTTCTTGACCACCTTCTGGGCCTGCTTGTCCTGCTGCGCGGACAGGTTCGGGACGGCGACACACAGCACGGCGGCAGCCAGCCATCCGAGGAGATACGACTTCATGGACTCCTCCTGTGGCAGGTCAGCTGAGGGCCTGGCCACACATGTATTATCCAGCATATGCCCACGACAGGGGACACTCATCGTGCCGTCGGCACCCAGCCCCGGACAACCTCGGGCTGGAAGCAGAACGGCCTTTTGTCGCGCCCAAGGCCCTTCCGGGCCTGTTTCGGTGGGCATCGACTCCGGGGGCGCCCCTTGACGCCTGGTCCGCGCAGCGTGTGACGCGGACGCGCGAGTATGCACGGTCTGGAACTTCCGAGGCCTCCTGGCCGGCCGCACACGGGGCCTCAGCGTCGAGCGTCAGCGCGTCGTCGAAGGTGCAGCTGGGCGCCTGGTAGACCCAGTGCCGCGCGCCGTCCTCGACGCGCGCGACGTCCGCCAGCGACTGCCGCGTCCGGGCCCGGCCGGCCTCGTCCAGCGCCTGCCCGTCGCGGCCGAGGCCGCTCGCCAGCGCCCGGCCGAGCTCGCTGCGGCTCTTCGCGGCGTCGGCCAGGATCTGCTCCGCCACCGCCGGCGCCATCGCATCCATGCGCCGCTTCGTCTCGCTCGTGGCCAGGATCTGCACGCCCGGGAAGGCCGCCACGTACTCGTGGTTGCCGCCATTGTGGTCCTGGTGCCAGTGCGTGTTGAGCACGTAGCGCACGGGCAGGTCGGTCCACTCGCAGGGAGCAAGCTGCGTCACCGTGCGCTCGAGCGTGCGCGAGGTGTCGAGGCCGGGCGCGCGGGCGGCGAGGAGGCGCAGGGCGAGAGCGGCGAGACGCGGGGTGGTGAGCATGTGCGCATTGCAGGGCGACGGCCCGATCCGGTCAATGCGCGCGACGGTCGCTCCCCCACTTCGACACCCCGAGGCCTCGCGGCGTCGTCGCTTTCTGCAAAACGGCCGCGTCGAGCCCTGTCTCGCGCCGCGAACGCGCTCTGGCTGCACGGCACGTTCGCGCCCGCCCGCTCCGTGGCGCTCGGCACGCCGCTTGCGGCCTTCGGCCATCGCGAAACCCCTACTTGCCGGAGCGCCCTCGACGGGTCAGGCCCTGACGATCCGCCAGCGCGACGGGACCGGAGCCCGCCATGAAGCTGATCACCACCCTCCCCCTGCTCGCCCTGCCCCTGCTCTTCGCGTGCGAAACGACGACGCACGACCACGTCTACCACGATCACTTCGGCACGGATCCGAAGGTGAGCGACGACGTCTACGTCTACGTGCCGCAGTCCGACCGGGACGACGTGAACGACGCGCGCACCGAGAGCATGAAGATGCAGGACAGCGTGGCCCAGGCGCAGCATGAGGTCGACGTGGAGGCCCAGCAGCTCGATGTCGCGAGGTCCGAGCTGAACAACGCCGAGGACGGCGTCGACACCGCCCGGCGCGAGTACGAGCTGTCGCGGGAGACCGCCCAGAAGGACCACGACGACAGGGTCGATGAGGCGCAGAAGCGGCTCGATGCTGCGCGCCAGCGCTGGCATGCCGCGGCCGCCAACGTCGCCTGGCACGAGGCCCACCTCGACCAGCTGAAGGCCGACGTGACGCTGGCCAAGCTCCGCGTGGACCTCGCTAACGCGAAGGTCGAGCTCGCCAAGGCCAAGGCCGTCAGCAAGCTGGACCGCCCCGAGATCTACGGCCTCCCGCTGAACGACTTCGAGGCGTCGGTCCAGGACCACGAGACCCGCATCAAGATGGCCGAAGTGGACGCGGACGCCTGGAAGAAGAAGGTCGAGCTGCGCCAGAAGGCGCTCGAGGACCGCAAGGACAAGGTCAAGGACGCGGGCTGAGGCGGAGCCGTCACCGCCGCTCGCGCGACCTGATGACCTTCAGCCTCGCCACGTCCTCCGCGTCCCTGCTGCGCCCGGTCGCCAGCTTGTTCTTCAGCAGCGCGTCGTAGCCCAGAAAGCTCACGGGCGGGCCGCCGAGCGCACCCGCGGCTCGCCCGGCCCAGGCCTCGTCGAAGCCGACGGCCGTGATCGAGGTCAGCAGATCGATCCGGTTCGGCGCCACGCCGAGCTGCACCACGCTGTCCGGGCGAAGGAAGTCGGCCGCGGACAGCCCGGGGCTCGTGAAGCCGAACGCCCGCAGGGCGGCGATGACACGCTCGGCGTTCTCCGGCGCCGGCCGCACGAGGAGGTCCAGGTCGCCCGTGAACCGGGGATGCCCATGGAACGCGACGGCATGCGCGCCGACGACGACGAACTCAACTCCGTGAGAGTTCAACGACTCGATGAACTCTCGCAAGTCCTTGGCCAGCGTCACCGAAACCCTCCTTCCAGGCCGCGACCAGCTCGAGCAGGAGATCGACGCGCTGCTGCGGGGTGAGCGACGCGTAGTAGGCGTCGTCGGCGTGCTCCGCCTCTTCGAAGCTGCGGAAGACCTGCACGCGTCGTTCCATGAGCGCGAGCTTAGCGTGCTGCGCGCACCGGCGAATAGCCCCTTCCAGCTCAGCCCCCGAACGATGATTCGCCGCCCTGCGCCGCCTCGAGACCAGCGTCGGGTCGCTCAAGACGGAACCAGAGATGGTACGCGGGCACGTCACACTCCCAGTTGGCCGTAGCGGGCTCGTAGGAACTGCATCACGCTTTGCGTCCGCGCTTGCGACCCACCTCATGGACTTCCCGGACGATCGCTCACGATGCGGGTGGCTCCCGTGACATGACGATGAGGTTGGCTGGCACGGACCATTCTCGATAGTGGGGCATGTTGACCCGACAGCGATGCGCCTCGACGTTCAGCACTTCGAGTTCCACCACCGTCGTCTCACGCTCGCTGCCACCATTGACGGCGTTGCAGAAGGCCAGCCATTCGAGACGCGTGTCACCGATCAGATTGCGTCGCTCGCCCCAAGGGACCTCCACGAGCCTTCGGCACGCCTCGCTACTGCGGCATCGCGAAGCGATGCAGTTCGAGCGGATCCGGCAGCACACACCACAGCTCCTTGCCATCCGGCGAGAAGCCGAAGCCGCAGCCTTGCTTCGTCACGCCGCCGCACCGCACGCGCGCGACCGTTCCCTGCTCGAGTGACACGAGCAACGCCGTGTCCTCGAAGGAACTGACGAGCAGCCATCGCGGCGTGACAGCGATTCGATCCCAGTATCCCGATGGTGCAGCCGAGAGGCGGAGACTGCGCAGCGGCTCGCCCGTGGGAGAAAACAGGTCGAGCTCGAGGTCCGCCGAGGACACCCGGTTGTCCGTGCCGGACAGGACCCAGACCGAGCCGTCCTGCACGCAGGCGAGGGCTTTCACGTCCGGGAAGAAGCTGTGGTCGGGCCGGCGATCCACGCTGACCAGTCCGCGCCCCTCGCCGGTCAGTCGTCGCACCCTGCCGGTCGACACGGGCAAGCGCGATGCGGCCCAGCGGTCGCTGCTGCCGGGCACGAAGCTCACGAACGAGCCACCGAGGTCCGCGATGCCGCCGCGGCGGCCATCCGCTCCGAAGGTGAGGTACCGCCCGTGGAACGAGTCGACCGGGATCGCAGTGCGACCGCGCGAATCGGAGATGACAGGCTCCAGCGCGAAGTAGCTTGCCTCGAAGTCCCCGGGATCGGGCTGCAACACCAGCGTCCGTCGACCGTCGCCGTCGAACAGGTGCACCGCATGCGTGCGCCGGTCGGAGACGGCGATACGACCGAGCGCGTCCACGTGCACGTTCGCGACCTCGTTGAGCACCTCGGCGTCCGCCGGCGCGCCGAGCCGAGTGTACGCCACGCCGCTGGCATCGAAGGCGAAGATCCGGCTGCGGTCCGTGCCCCACAGGGTCCCGGCAGCATCCACGTGCACCGCTTGCCAGTCTTCGATCGCGCCGTCCTCGCGCCGCCCGACGAATCCGCCACGGTCCGCGCCTTCGGGGCTCATGCGGTGCCACGTGTGCGCGACGAAGTCGTGCACGAGCCAGTCGCCATCGGGCAGCACGCGCAGCGCCACCGGATAGATCTGCTGGGTGGCCCACGCCTCCGGCAGCCCGACCGTGCGCTGATACTCGCCCGCAGCGCTGAAGACGAGCACCGCGTCGCGCGTGCTGTCCAGCACGAGGATGCTGCCGCGGGCGTCGACAGCCACGTCCTGGCATGCCATGAGCTCCGAGGGCTTTCCGGAGTAGGCGCGCTGGACGATCTCCCAGCGCCGCTGTCCTTCGGCATCGAGGCACAGGAGCGAGTCGTCGATCGTGGACTTGCGGTGGTAGCCGCCCAGGAGGACGACGCCGCCATCGGGAGTCGCGCAGGCCGTATCGACGAACGGGCCTGCGAAGGCCTCGAGCTCCTGCGCCGCACCGGTCGCGGACTCCACAAGCCAGGCACGGGATTTCACGTCCTCGCCGAAGGGCGAGAAGCAGAAGAGCCAGCGGTCGCCCCGCAGGGCATGCCACGCACGCCGACCTTCCAGACCTGCCGTCGGATCCGGGAACGCCGCCTGTCCGAGGATCTCGCCGTCCAACCCGATCCGCAGCAGGTCCACCTGCGGCGCATCCTGCTTGCCGCGCGCGAGGAGGATGTGCCCCTGCCCGTCGAAGTCGAAAGCCAGCACGTCGTGGACCGGCCCGACGGGTGGCGACACGGCATCGAGGGGGACTGTGGGCAGCGATCGCAAGGCGAGCTCCAGCGGCAGCGCGGGCGCCTCCACCACCGGCGTCCACGCCTCGCGCGAGACCTCATGGACCGCCCAGCCGCCCACGGCATGCGCATCGGGCGCGACTTCGCAGGTCACACGCTCGTGCATGTTCCACAGGGCGAAGCGTCGATCGCCGACCGTGGCCTGGATCGACGGCTCATCGCCCGGGTGGCCGGGCCTGCGATCGTCCGGCTTCGGAACGCTCAATGACCAGACCGGCTTCCACTGCTCGTCGAGGAGCACGAAGCGCGAGCTCTGGCCTCGTTCGTTGTGTTGCCAGTCGTACTCGTGCCACACGGACAGCGTGAGCGGTGTGCCGGCCACGGGCTGCGCGTCGAGCGTCATGCGCAGCGAGTCCGTCGCGCCCAGCCCGCTCTTCGGGCGCGCGCGTTCGAGCGGCTCTCCGGTCGAGATGCGGTAGGACCACCACTCCTCGTCCTGCCGATTCACGTCCTCGTCGTCCACGCGGACCACGAAGCGGTCCAGCTCGGGCTGCACGAAGAGCCCGCGCGGATTCGGATTCGGGGGACAGTGGAGGAATCGACTCCAGCTGAGGGCCACGTGCTCCTCGCGCAGGCTCCGGCCGTCGGGCGCGAGGATGCCGACGACGAAGTCGCCTTCGCCCTGCATGTCCTGCCAGCCCGCGGCGAAGGCGTAGCCAACCGCAAAGCCGGCATCCGTGATCTGCGCTTCCCAGAAAGTGAAAGGCAGGTCCGCCTCCCAGGCAGGCTGCCCAGCGTGCGAGACGGCGACGTGCGCCGGCCCGGCGCCGGTCGGGGCGCTCGGATCCACCGACAGGCTCCACTCCCCAGACGGGGAGACGAACGTTCGCGGCTGGATCGTCGGGTGCTGGAGCTGTGGGCCGACGAGCAGCGCGGACGCGAGCAGAGGCAGAAGCATGCAACAAGCTCCGCATGAGCCCGGACCCGCCTCCATGCGTCAACGGACGGCGGGGCCGGACATTTATTCCGGCGCTGCCCGACCATCCGCTGGCCGCGAGGAACAGCGGGCGGGCGCGGCCCTACTCGATCTCGATCCGCAGCCCGTTCGTCGCGCACTTTCGGCGGGCGTGATCATCCAGACCAGCCCTCAGCCCTTCCCGCTCATCCCCCGCACGATGAACCGCGTCACGTCCATCCCCGCGCTCGCCAGCGCCTTCATCTGCTGCAAGCTCCGCACCCGCCCCGCCATCCGCAGCATGAACCCCGGCCGCAGGTAGAACCCCCGCAGCACCCTCCTCTGCGTCGCGAGCATCTCCGCCGGCGTGAAGTGGGTGAACCTCCACGGCGGCAGCCCCGGGTAGTACCCGTACTTCTTCCAGTCCGGCCGCCCGCTCGGCAGCAGCTCGAGATACCCGCGCTGCTTGCAGTCCTCCCACATCGCCGTGCCGGGATACGGGCAGCCGACCGTGAACGTGATGTAGTCCGGCTCGATCTCGCGCGCCAGGCGCTCCGTCTCGCGCACCTCGTCGGGCGTCTCGTCGACGTGGCTGCACAGCATGAGGTAGGCCGTGCGCAGGATGCCCACGCGCTTCGCCTCGGCGAAGACATGCACCACCTGCTCGCGCCGCACGAGCTTGCGGTTCAGCTGCAGGATGCGATCGCTGCCGGACTCCACGCCGAAGTCGATCTTGAGGCAGCCGCTGCGCGCCATGAGTTCGAAGTGCTCGCGCCGCAGGCCGTCCACGCGCGCGTTGCAGCTCCAGGTGACCGGCCGCTGCACCAGCGCCTCGCCCAGCTCCTCGAGGTAGCGCAGCGTGGGCGGGAAGATGTCGTCCTCGAAGTTCAGGTGGTTCACGCCGTGGTCGGCGACGAGGCGGTCGATCTCCTCCAGCACGCAGGCGACGCTGCGGCGCCGGATGCCGGGCCGCGCGCGCTCGCCCCACACGGCGTTGGTCGAGCAGAAGACGCAGTTGGCGTAACAGCCGCGCGAGAGGTGCACCTGCGCGGCGCGCAAGCCGCTGCGGATGATGCCCGGCGACGCGATGCCGCGCGAGCCGGCGAGGCGCTCGTAGGCGGGCCAGTCGAGCAGCGTGCGGTCGAGGGGCTGCAGCCGGTCGAGGTCGGCCAGCGGCTCGCGCGGGCCGGTGTAGCCGCGCTGGCGCAGGTGCAGACCCGGGATGCCGCCCAGCACGGCCTCGCGGTCGCTGGTGTCGCGCGGGCCCGGCGTGGGCGCGCGGCGCGGGTGCGGCGCGAAGCCGGCCGTCAGCCCGTGCGTGCTGTCGTGCACGCCTCCGCGCGCGGCGAGCATCTCGCCCACGAAGCGCGGCGGCTCGCCGTCCCAGGCGTGCCAGCCGGCGCGCTCGAGCGCGTCGCAGACCTCGGGCAGCGTCTCGTCGCCCTCGCCCACGCACACCGCGTCGAGGGCGCGGATCTCGGCCAGCAGGTCGGCCGGCAGCGCCGTCGCGTGCGGGCCGCCGGCGATGAGGAAGATCTCCGGCCGCGTCAGGCGGGCGACGGTCAGCAACTCCTTCGCCCCCGGCACGTGGGGCGTGACCACCGAGACCCCCACCACGTCCGGCCGCCGCTCGCGCAGCACCGTCGCGAAGGCCTGCAGGCCGCCGGCCGTGACCTCGAGGTCCAGCAGCGTGGCCTCGTGGCCGCGCGCGCGCAGCTCGCAGGCCAGGCCGAGGATGTTGGTCGGGTGCTGCAGGTTCTGCCGGGACATC
>DASUFI010000093.1:0-12276 GCA_036274635.1 Planctomycetota bacterium | reverse complement strand
CGGCACGTCGAAGGCATCCAGCGTCAGCTGCGTGAGGCCGAGCTTCGTGGCGGCGGTCTCGTCCAGCAGCGTCGTGTGGTTGCCGCTGTCCTGCGGGATGGCGTAGAGCAGCTTGCCCGCCTGCACGATGTCGCGCGGCCGCACGGCGCCCAGCGGCAGCAGCGCGAGGCGCTCCCACGGCGGCGCGGCGCCGTGCACGGCCACGACGTTGTCCACCAGCTCGCCCGGGTCCACCTGGCCCGGCGCGGGCGCGACCAGCGGCGCGCGCGCGCAGGTCACGAAAAGCTTGCCGCCGCTCACCACCAGGCCCTGCGGCTCGTCGCCGACATCGAGCGTGGCGACGACATTCAGCTTGGCCAGGTCGACGACCGAGACGCTGTCCGAGACGTGGTTGCTCACGAAGAGCCGGTTACTGTCGGCGGGATCGAGGGCCATGGCCACCGGCGAGAGGCCGGTGAAGACCGAGCCGCGCCAGGCCAGCGCCGGCGCGGGCGCGGGCAGCTCGCCCGCCGGCGAGGCGGCCGCCGGCGGGACGAGGGGGCCACCCGGTGCCGGCTTGCTGCCCACCGAGACGAAGCCCGGCTGCGGCGCACGTCCGGCGGCCACCGACAGCTCCACCCCGTACACCTCGATGCGGTCATCCTGGGTGTTGAGGGCGAGGAGCTGGCGGCCATCCGGCGTCATCAGAAGCGCCTGCACCGGGCCGGCCTCGAAGGTCACGTAGGGCGCAAGGCCCGCCGACGCGACCGGAAGGGAGGCCGCCGCGTCGTCCTGCCACGGGTGGGCCGAGGCGGAGGACACGAGGAGCAGTGCGGCTGCCAGCGTGCTGCAGGCCGTCGAGCTGGCGGGCATGACGGACTCCGCGCGGGGCGTGGGCCGGCACCGGGGGCCCATCGCCCAACCGGGGAGGGTAGGGTTTCGTCCCGCGCCGCCGGGGGCGCGCGACACCGAGCCGCCATGCCCCTCCGGCCACGGCCGGAGACAGCGTGAAAGGACTCGCGCGCCGCTCCCAAGCAGCGGCATCCGGGAGGTCCGTGATGAAGTCCCCGAAGCGCTCCGTGGCCGGCGCCATCCGCTGGTGGACGCCGCTGCTGTGGCTGGCCGTCGGCACCGCGGGCCTGGTCTTCGCCGCCTGGGCCGGCGGCGTGGACATGCACGCCGTGGGCGAGCGCATCGCCGACCGCCTCGACGAGACCTTCAATCACTCCAGCACCGAGATCCGCGACGAGCGCGGGACGCTGCGCGTGGAGTTCGACCGCCAAGACAAGATCCGGCGCGTGCTGCACGACGGCAAGGTGCTGCCGCCCGAGGACTTCGTGCTCGACGACAAGAACTACCTGACCGTGAACTCGCTCAAGTACGACGACGGCGAGCTCATGTACTGGCACATCCCCCTGAACTGGAACGACGAGGTGCGCGAGCAGGTGCGCAACCCGCGCTGGCGGATGCAGATGCGCGTACACCCGCGCCCCGAGGGCGAGCCGCCTGGCCTGCGCGTCGCGCGCGTCGGCGCGAAGGACGCCGCGGCCCGCGCGGGCGTGCGTGTGGGCGACGTCATCGTGGGCGTCGAGGACCAGCGGCCCGCCACCTCCGCCGAGCTGGAGGCCGCGCTGCAGGCAGCCATCACGGAGCGCGCGCCCGGCGGCGTGCTGGCCCTGCTCATCGAGCGCGGCGGCGCCGAGCAGCTCGTGCGCGTCGAGCTCGAGCCCCTGCTGAGCAAGGAAGAGTGGGATGCGCTGCCCGAGCAGGATCTCGAGGAGCGCTGGATGTTCTACGCGCAGCCGTGGCGCCGCGAGCACCGCGAGCGCGATCGGCGCGCGGCGGCGGCTGCTGCGGCGGCGCAGCAGCCCGCGGCCGAGCCCGCCGCGCCGGACGTCCCCGTGCCGACCGCGCCGCCTCCGCCGCCTCCCGACAGCCCCAAGTGATCAGAGGTCGCCGTCGCCGCGCGGGCCGCTCCGCAGGTCGAGGGCGTAGAACGAGTTGCAGGCGAAGTGGCCGGTGTCCCCCATCGCCGCGGGCAGCCGCTGGAAGCCCATGCGCTCGTACAGCTTCTGCGCCGCGTCCATGCCGGTGAGCGTCTCGAGGTAGCAGGTGCCGAACTCGAACTCGCGCGCCGCGCCCAGCAGCCGGCGCAGCAGCACCTCGCCCCAGCCGCGGCCGCGCACCTCGCGCAGGAAGTACATCTTGCGCAGCTCGCAGGTGTCCGGCGCCGCGCCCGCCAGCGGCGCCACGCCGCCACCGCCCACGACGCGGCCGTCCATCTCCCACACGAGGTAGACGCTGCGCGGCTGCGTGTACGTGGCGTGCATGACGTCCACCTCGGCATCGTGGATCGCGAAGCCCGGGCCGCAGGCGCCGAACTCCGGCATGACGGTGCGGATGATGGAGGCGACGGCCGGGTCGTCGCGCGGCGCGATGGGACGCAGGACGGGCGGGCGGCTTGGAGCAGGGCGATGGGCCATGCGCCCGATGGTGCCACGCGACCGGCCCGCGCGCGAGGCGGCTAGCGCGTGACGACCAGCACTCCCGTGGCGGTCGACTGAGGGATCGACGAGATGACGAAGCGATCCAGGATCTCGCCCTGCTGCGTCACGACGACGGCCTGGGCAACTTCGAGGCTGTCTCGCGACATCCGTCCCATGCGGACTCGCAGCACGGGATCGAGGACGCCGGCATCGGTGAAATCCGAGTCTCGACGGTACGGCGCGTACGCGATGATCCGGTCGGCAGCGACGTGCTCCGGCAGCTTGAGCAATTGGCGCAGATCGTCGGCCGATGCGACCGGCACGCCGTAGATCGAGCCAAGCGCTTGCTCGATCGGGGTGGCCGGCACTGCGAGCGGGCTGAGGGGCAGCCGTGGGTCGCGCGCTGCTGGCTCGCAGGCGCCCAGCTGCAACAAGAGCGCGATGGCAGGAAGACCCGCGGCCAGGCACCGACCGTGTCGGCCGGTCATGGCCCTCCCACCCGCTCCGGCCGCGCCCCCTTGAACTCCGTCGTCAGCGCCTCGCGCAGCGCGTCCCACGGATCGCCCGGCCCAATCGCCGCCGGCACTTCGCCCCCGCGCCGCCGCGCCTCGCGCAGGCGCGGCACGGCCTCGGGCAGCGCGTACTGCTCTCCTGGGAACCCACCGACGAAGCGGCCGCCGCGCACCTCGCCGCGCGCCTCGAGCGTGCGCAGCGCGCGCAGCACCGCGCCCCACGCCACCGGCAGCTTCTCGCGCTCGACGCTGCGGCGGAAGACCACACCCGTGCGCCGCAGCAGCTGCCGCGCCACGAAATCCGCGCTCGGCGCGGTCGGCAGCGCCGCGCCGCGGAAGACGGCCCAGCGCCCGGCCGGCGCCGGCGGCGCGCCGCGCCGCGCGCGCTCGCCGTGCACGCGCCGTCCGCCATGCAGCGCGCGCAGCCCGGAGAAGGCGTCGCAGGTCACGAGCCCGAGGCCCACGAGGTCCGCGAGGCCCTGCTCGAGCTGCGCCGGCAGCAGGCGCGTGGCGCGCAGCAGCTCCTGCTGGAAGCTCGGGCCGCGCTGGCCCAGCGTCTCGAGCACCACCTTGCCGGGGCCCTTCACGCTCCAGACGTCGCCGGGCGTCGAGAGGCCCAGCCAGGCCTCCGCGTCCTCGCGCGGGAAGAGCGTCACCGGCGCGTTGCGGATGGGCAGCACGCCCGCGCCCCACAGCCGGCCCCAGGCCACCTCGCCCGAGAGCGAGAGCTCGTCCAGCCAGGCCTTGCGGTAGCCGGGCACGCGCGCCGGCAGGATGCGCGCCTCCCACTGCGCGGCGGGCGCCTGCCAGCCGGCGAGCTGGCGCACGACGTCGAGCACCGCGCGCGGGCCCGAGGGCCGCGGCTCGCCGGCCACGCGCTGCCACTCGGCCAGGAAGCGCAGGCAGTCGTTGGCCGAGACCGGCTCGATCTCGGCGCGCAGCCGCTCCAGCGTCAGCTTGTGGATGCGCGCGAGCAGCCGGCGGATGCACCAGGCCGGCCGGCTCGACAGGCGCGTGCGCAGCACGGCGCCTTCGGCCTCCAGCGCCAGCAGCGCGTCGCGGAATTCCTGCGCCAGCGGGTCGTCGTCGCCGATCGGGCCCAGCGCCTCGAGCCGGCCGCGCAGCACCTCCTTGCTGTCGCGCGGCGCCTCCGTCGCGAACCAGCGCGGACCCTGCGGGCCGGCCACCGCCGACGCGCGGCCCGCACGCTCCAGCTCGTCCAGCCAGGTGCGCCAGCCGTGCTCGCGCGCCTCGGCGTCGGAGAGGAAGCCCATCCACAGCAGCGCCTCGTGCAGCTCCTCGAGGCCCTGCGGGTCGGGGAAGGCCTGCGCGCGCACCAGCTCGATGGCGGCGGGGTCGAGGTCGCTCAGCGACTCGTCGCCGCCGCCGGGCCGGGCGTGGCGGCGCTGCACGGCCTGCACGCGACGCTCCTCGAGCGGCGCGTCGTCGAGGAAGGCCCAGGGCTGCGCCGAGAGGATGCCGTGCGCGAAGGCCGAGGGCGCGGGCGTGTCCACGGCGCGCACCTCGATCGTGCCCTCGTGGATGCCGGCCAGCAGCGCGAGCAGGCCGTCCACGTCCATGGCCTCGTGCAGGCCATCCTCCACCGTCTGGCGCACGACGGGGTGCTCCATGGGCACGGGCAGGTCGCCGGCGGGCAGCGTCTCGGCGCAGGCCATGGCCTGCGGGAAGGCGGAGACCAGGAGGTCGTCGGCGCGCATGCGCTGCAGGGCCGGCGGCACGGGGCGGCCGTCGCGCAGGCGCGGCAGGAGCAGCGAGCGCACGACGTTCCAGCGCCAGCGCGTGGTGAAGGCGGGCGCGGCCAGCAGCGCCTGCACGAGGATCTCGCGCGCGGAGTTGGGGTGCAGGAACTTCGCCGCGTCCGCCAGGGGAAAGCTGTGGTGCGGCCCGAGCGAGATGATGATGGCCTCCTCGTTGGCCGCCGCCTGCAGCTCGAAGCCGAAGCCGCGGCAGAAGCACTTGCGCAGCGCGAGGCCCCAGGCGCGGTTGATGCGCCCGCCGAAGGGCGCGTGCAGCACGAGCTGCTGGCCGCCGCTCTCGTCGAAGAAGCGCTCGAGGATGACGCGCCGCTGCGTGGGCACCGCGCCCAGCGCGGCGAGACCCTCGGCCACGTGGCTGGCCAGCTGCACGGCCAGCTCGAGCGGCACGCCGGCGCCGCGCCCCACCGCGGTGCGCGCGCGCAGCCAGTCCGCGGCAGCCGCGACGTCGCCCGGCAGCCCGCCGCGCGGCGGGTCGCCGGCGTGCTCCGTGAGCGCCGCGGCGAGGCCCTCGCGCACCTCGCCGATGAGCGCCGAGAGCTCCGAGGTGCGCGCCGGCGCCTCGCCCAGCCAGAACGGGAGCGTCGGCGGCTGGCCGCGGGCGTCCACCACGCGCACCACGCCTGGCTCGACCTTGACGATCTGCCAGCTGGCGTTGCCCAGCTGGAAGACGTCGCGCGCGTTGGCCTCGACGGCGAAGTCCTCGTTCAGCGTGCCGACGAAGGTGCCCTCGGGCTCGAGCAGCACGCGGTAGTCGGCGTTGTCCGGGATGGCGCCGCCGCTGGTGATGGCCGGCATGCGCGCGCGCTTCGTCGCGCGCAGCCGGCCGCCGACGCCGTCGCGGTGCAGCAGGGCGATGCGGCCGCCGGCGTGCAGCGCGACGCAGGCGTCGAAATCCGCACGCGTCAGCTCGCGGTAGGGCCAGGCGCGGCGCAGCGCGGCGAAGAGCTCGTCCTCGCTCCAGTCCTGCGCGACGCAGGCGGCCACGATCTGCTGGATCAGGATGTCCAGCGCCGCGGGCGGCTGCGGCGTGCGGTCGAGCAGGCCATCCTGCACGGCGGCCAGCAGCGCGGCGGCCTCGAAGGCCTCGTCCAGGGTGAGCGGCACGAGGCGCCCCTTGGGCACGCGCGTCACGCCGTGGCCCGCGCGCCCGACGCGCTGCAGCAGCGTGGCGATGGAGCGCGCGGCGCCGACCTGGATCACGAGGTCGATGTCGCCGATGTCGAGGCCCAGCTCGAGGCTGGCCGTGGCCACCAGCACGGACAGCTCGCCGGCCTTGAGGCGCCGCTCGGCCTGCTCGCGCATCTCGCGCGAGAGGCTCCCGTGGTGGCAGCCCACGCGCTCGGCCCCGAGGTGCTCGGACAGCCGCGCCGAGAGGCGCTCGGCCAGCTTGCGCGTGCCCACGAAGACCAGCGTGGTGCGGTGCGCGCGGATGGCCTCCGCCATCTTGCGGTACAGCTCGCCCCACTGCTCGTGGCTGCACACCGAGGAGAGCGGCGTGTCCGGCAGCAGCACGTCCAGGTCCAGCTCGCGCAGGTGGCCGATGTCCACCAGCTCGCACTGCCGGCCCGCACCCACGAGCAGGTGCGCGACGGCGTCGAGCGGCTTCTGCGTGGCCGAGAGGCCGATGCGCTGCAGGCCCTCGCCGCACAGCGCCGCGAGACGCTCGAGCGACAGCGACAGGTGGCTGCCGCGCTTGTCGCGTGCGAGGGCGTGGATCTCGTCCACGATCACGGTGCGCACGGTGGAGAGCAGGCGCCGGCCGCCGTCGGAGGTGAGCAGGATGTACAGCGACTCGGGCGTGGTGACCAGCACGTGGGGCGGCTTGCGCGTCATGGCGGCGCGCGCACCGGCCGGGGTGTCCCCCGTGCGCACCAGCACGCGCACCGCGGGCAGCGTCGGGTCGCGCGCCACCAGGGCATCCAGCGGCCGCTGCAGGTTCTTCTGCACGTCGTTGGAGAGGGCGCGCAGCGGCGAGACGTACAGCACCTGCGTCTCGTCGCGCAGCGCGGCGCCCTGGCGCAGCAGGCCGTCGATGGCCCAGAGGAAGGCGGCCAGCGTCTTGCCCGTGCCCGTGGGCGCGGCCACCAGCACGTGACGGCCGGCGCGGATGGCTGGCCAGCCGAGCTGCTGCGGCGCCGTCGGCGCGCCCAGCTCCTCGCGGAACCAGCGCGCGACGACGGGCAGGAAACCGGAAAGCGCGTGGTCGGGCGGCGGCACGGACGTGTGCATCGCGCCAGCTTGCCGGGCTCGCCACACTCTTGCCAGCGGGGTCCACGCCGCACTGCTGACAGCGTGCTGGCTAGAATGCACCCGCAGGAACATCCAGCCGGACGTCTCTCCCCGACCCGTCCGGCGCGGGCCCCTCCCCCCGGGCCTGGACGATCGACTGCCTGGCTCGTTCCCGACCGGACTGCACCGTGTGATGCGCCCTTCCGCCGCACTGACCGCGCACCTTTGGCCCATGACGCTGCTCCTCGCTGCGTCGGCCAGCGCGCAGTCGCTGGTGCCCGGTGCCGCCCCCGCGCGGACACCTGCCCCCACGCCGCCGGTGCAGGTGGCGCCCGTCCCGCCGGTTCCGCCCGTTCCGCCCAAGGTCCCCGACAAGCTGGAGGTGGGCGATCCCGCGCCGAAGCTGGACGTGGACTGGCTGGCGGGCGAGCCGGTGAAGGACTTCGCGCCCGGCACCACCTACGTGGTCGAGTTCTGGGCGCCGTGGTGCCCCTGGTGCCGCGAGGCCCTGCCGCTGTATGCCGACCTGTCCAGGCGCTTCGCCGACCGCCGCGTCCAGGTGGTCGGCGTGGCCGTCTGGCCCAAGCGCTCGTCGCCCGCGATGGCGCGTGACTTCGTGACGGACTCCGACGAGTCCTTCCCCTATCCGGTCGGCGAGGACCGCGCTGACAAGACAGCCAAGGCCTGGCTGGATGCGGCCGACGTGCTCATCCCCACGGCCTTCGTGGTGGACGGCGCGGGCAAGATCGCCTGGATCGGGGACCCGCGGCAGGGCCTGGACAAGGCCCTGGTCAAGCAGATCGGCTGGGCGCAGTCGGATGACACGCCGTACGCGGTCATCATGCGCCAGCGCATGGCCTACGCGGGCGAGATCGAGGCTGCCAAGGCGGCCCGCCTGCGCGGCGACTGGAAGGCCGCGGCCGAGCAGAGCAAGTACAACTACGAGAAGAACAAGCTGCTGCTCGCCGACGAGGCCGTCTACTACTACATCTCGCTGGTGATGCTGGGCGAGAAGGAGCAGGCCCGCGCCTGGGGCGAGCGCCTGCTCAACGTGGACTTCGCCGCCAGGGCCAGCGGCCTCAACTCGCTGGCCTGGTACGTGGTGGACCCCAAGGGCGCCATCCCCAAGGAGCAGATCGACCTCGACCTGGCCCTGCGCGCCGCGACGCGCGCGGACGAGTTGAAGGACCACAACGACCCCTACATCCTCGACACGCTGGCGCGCGTGCAGTTCGTGCGCGGCGAGCTCGCGGAGGCCCTGCGCCTGCAGCTGCGGGCCGTGGAGCGCGCCTCGCGCCTGAAGGGCGACCCGATGGCCGACATGCTGCGGAAGGACCTGTCCGACCGCCTCGATCAGTACGAGCAGGCCGCCGACGCGGCCGCCGACAAGAGCGACACCGCCAGCGGCCGCCCCTGAGCGGCGCCCGCGGTGACAACCGCGTCCCGTCGCAGCCTGCCCCGGTCGCACGCTCGCCCGCCTTGTGCCTATGATGTCTCCCCGCCCGCATCCGCGGGCCGTAACCCCCGGAGTCCTGCCATGAAGGTCCTGGCCCTGGCCACGCTGCTCGTCGTCGCGCCCCTTGCGTCCGCCGGCGACGCGCCCACGCTCAAGCCGGGCGACCCCGCGCCGGTGCTCAAGGACGTCAACTGGCTGCAGGGCAAGCCCGTGGCCAGCTGGGAGCCCGGCAACGTGTACGTGCTCGACTTCTGGGCCACCTGGTGCGGCCCGTGCAAGCGCTCCATCCCGGACCTCGACAAGTTCGCCGACAAGCACACCAATGACAACGTGCACGTCATCGGCGTGGCGATCTCGCCCCACGAGGGCATGGTCCCCACGGCCGACTTCGTGAAGGAGAAGGGCGAGGCGATGTCCTACGGCATCTGCGAGGACATCGACAGGAAGACCGCCACGGCCTTCATGGAGGCCGCCGCGCAGAACGGCATCCCCACCTGCATGGTCATCGACAAGGCCGGCAAGCTCGCGTGGCTGGGCAACCCGCTGGGCGGCCAGCTCGAGAGCACCGTCGACGCGGTCGTGGCGGGCACGTGGGACACCGCGGCCTTCGCGCAGAAGATCGCGGCCGAGCAGGCCAACGAGGCCAAGGCCAACGAGCTGCAGAAGGCCCTCGCCGAGGCCGCCAAGGCCAAGGACTTCACCAAGGTCGCCGACCTCGCGGGCCAGCTCTTCGCGCTCGATCCGGAGAACTACGGGCAGGCCGCGCTCATCAAGTACGACGCCCTGGTGCGCGGCCAGAAGGCCGACGATGCCGCCAAGTACGGCCAGGACCTGGTGAAGGCCACGTTCAAGGACAACGCCAATGCCCTGAACTCGCTGGCCTGGTCCATCGTGGACCCCAAGAACCCGCGCGAGAGCACGGACCTGCCGCTGGCGCGCCTCGCCGCCGACCGCGCCAACGAGCTCACCTCGGCCAACGATTTCAGCGTGCTCGACACGCTGGCCCGCGTGTGCTTCCTGCAGGGCGACGTCGACAAGGCCATCATGCTGCAGCAGAAGGCCGTCGACAGCGCGCCCGACGAGGCCAAGGACGAGCTCAAGACCCGGCTCACCGAGTACCAGGCCGCGAAGAAGGCCTGAACTCGGGAGCCTCTAGCGCAGGGGGATCGCCGCCCAGGACGTGACCAGGCGGCGCTCCTCGGCCTCCACCCGCAGCGGCAGCTCGTCGCGCTCGCCGGCGCCGGCAGGGCCCAGCAGCGTGACCAGCAGCAGGTCGCGTGCGGGCCAGTCGAGCGGCGCGGCGCAGGCGCCCTGGCCATCGGGCAGGCTTGCGGGCAGGCCTGCGGCGCGGGCGCTCGCCCCGCCCGCAGCGAGCAGGCCGCCCACGGCCACGGGCGCCGGGGCGTCCTCGAAGGTCCAGCGCGCGGCGCGCAGCGGCAGCGCGCGGCCGGCCGGCAGCAGCGCGCGGCCGTGCGGGTTCAGCAGGCGCGCCGCGGGCGCCGGCGCGCCGTCGAGCAGCAGCACCGCGGCGCACCAGCCTTCCAGGGCGTCGAGCAGGAAGGCCACCGTGGCCCGTCGGCCCGTCAGCTCGTCAGGCCGCTCGCCGAGGCGCCGCCGACGGCGGTCGCCCAGCAGCACGTGGTCCACGTTCTCCAGCAGCCAGCCGGGCGAGCCGCGGGCGGGGGGCGCGCTGCACACGGCGCTCGGCGTGCCACGCGCCACGAGCAGCACGCGCGGACCGTCGGCGTGAACGTCGCAGGCGTCGAAGCGCTGCAGGGCCCACAGCCGGCCGCCCGACTCGACGAGCGGCGTCCAGCCCGCGAGCGCCGGCTCGGCCAGCAGGCGCGTGGCCGGCACGCGAACCGGCGGCGCCACCACGGGCCGGCCCTCCAGCACCACGTGGAAGGGCTGCGCTCCGCCCCAGCGCAGGTCGGCGGCGAGCGGGCCGTAGCCCTGTGGGGGTTGGCCGGCCAGCGAGAGCCAGCCCGCGCCGCGCGGCCCGCGCACGGCGGCCAGCCCGGCGCGGCCGTCCAGCGCGCGCAGCTCCGGCAGCGGACCCAGGGTGGAGAAGTCCGGCTCGGGCAGCGGCGGGTCGTCGGGCGCCGCCGGCCGCGACAGCCAGAAGCCCAGCAGCCCCGCGAACCATGCGTTGTAGACCGACAGGTGCATGTACTCGTCCCAGCCGCCGTCGGCGCCGGCGGTCGGGTTGGGCGTCAGCGAGAGCAGGCCATCGGCGCGGCGCGACACCTCCAGCAGCAGCCGCAGCCGCCGCGCGCCCAGCGCCCAGCCGCGACGCGCGCGCTCGTCGCCCGCGGCGCGCAGGCCTTCGAGGCACAGCGCCAGCGTGCAGGCGTTGCCGAAGAGCGCGTGGCTGCTGCGCCCGAAGCCCCCGCACGCGCCTTGGCCGTCGGTCATGGCCAGCAGGAAGGCCAGGCCGCGGGCCAGGAGTCCCTCAGGCACCGCCGCAGGCGCGCCGAGCTGCGCGAGGCGCAGCACGAGCAGCGCCTTGGCCTGGTAGCCGAGCGGCGTGCTCGGCGGCCGGCGCGCAGGCAGCGCCGGCGCATCGATGAAGGCCCCCGCCAGCGTGAACCAGCGCGAGGCCAGGCGACGGAAGCGTGCCGTCGCCGCCCGCCGCGGACGCCCGGCCTGCGCCTCCAGCAGCCGGCAGGCCGCGGCCAGGAGCACCCAGTTGTTGCTCGGGTAGCGCGCCGCGATCGGGCAGGCCGACAGGCCGCGCGTCACGCGCAGGCGATCCTCCTCGGCCAGCGCGCCGAGGCGCTGCAGCCGGTCGCGCAGCAGCAGCAGGGCGAGGCGATTGAAGGGCGCGTGGCCGCGCTCGGCGGCCGGGCGCGAGAGCCAGCGGTCCAGCAGCAGGCGCCAGCGCAGGTCGGGCTCCGGGCGCGTCCCCAGCGCCAGCGCCGCGAAGAGCGCACCGTAGTGGTCGGCGGGCGACTCGCGGCCGTCGATGGGGTCGTGCAGCGCGCCCTCGGCGTCGACCTGCTCCGCCAGCGCGGCCGTCGTGCGCTCGACCAGGCGCGCGACGAGCGCCTCCTCGGCCACCGGGTCGGCGCCCGCGACGGCCTCCGGCGCGCGGCTCACGCCGCTCCGCCCGGCGGCACCAGCTCCGGCTCGGCCGGCGCGGCGCGCACGGCGAGCTCGCGCAGCCAGGCGGCCAGCTGCGCCGTCTGCGCGCGCGCGTCGAAGCGTGCGATGAAGACCTCGTCCGGGCGCATGAGCAGGGTGCCGTCGAGCAGCCGCGCCAGCGCGTCGCGCAGCTCGTGCGCCACGCGCGTGGGGCCAAGGTCCTCGATGAGCGTGCTGACGCCCGCGCGCGCGAGCACGTCCCAGGCGTCGCCGCGCGGCAGCACCGCCAGCACCGGCCGGCGCGCGACGAGCTCGTCGTAGAGCTTGCTCGGGATCCAGTGGCGGCCGGCGGGCGGCACGCAGTAGAGCAGCGCGTCGGCCCGCGCCAGCAGCGCCGGCACGGCGTGCGCCGGCACGGGCGGCTCGCAGCTCACGAGGCCCGCCGCCTGCAGCGGGCGCGCGCGCTCGGCCGCGGGCGCGTCGAGGCTGCCCACGAAGCGGAACAGCACGCGCCGCGGCAGGGACGGGTCGAGCGCCAGCAGCGCGGCCAGCGCGTCCATGATGCCGGCGCCGCCGGCGTAGACGTGCCCGGCGTAGAGCACCTCGCGTCGGCCGTCGGCGCGCGGCAGGCGTCGCACCGCGGCCAGCGCCTCGCGCAGCGCGGGGTCGTAGCCGTTGGGCAGGACGCGCACGCGCTCGGGCGGCAGCCACGGGAAGCTCGTGAGCAGCTGCTCGCGGTTGCCCTGCGTGTT
>DASUFI010000092.1:0-2396 GCA_036274635.1 Planctomycetota bacterium | reverse complement strand
GCTGGGCCGCGAGCCGGCGCTGGTGGCGGCCATGCTGCAGGAGCTGGAGAAGCGCGGCGTGCGGTACGAGGCGCGGGTCGAGGCGGCTTAGACGACCCGCGGGGCGTCGGCGAAGCACTCGTCGATCGCGGCCAGCGTGGCTGCGTCCAGCGTGACGTCCGCCGCCGCCGCGTTGGCGCGCGCCTGCTCCGGGCTGCGTGCGCCGACGATCACGGCCGAGAGACCGGGCCGCGTGAGTGCCCACGCGATCGCCAGCTGCCCCGGCGGCTTGCCCAGCCGCCGTGCCAGATCGTTGAAGCGCGCGACGAAGGGCCTGATGCGCGGCAGCACCTCGTCGCTGAAGAAGGGATCCTTGCGCCGGAAGTCGTCGGGCACGGCGCCTTCCGCGAAGCGTCCCGCGAGCAGGCCGCGGCACAGCACGCCGTAGCTCAGCACCGGGACGCCGTGCGCCGCGCACCAGGGCAGCAGCGTCTCCTCGGCGCCGCGCGCCAGCAGCGAGTGCAGCGGCTGCAGCGTCTCCACCGGGCTGTGGCGGCGCGCCTCCTCCAGCTGCTCGGGAGTGAAGTTGCTCACGCCCACGTGCCGCACCTTGCCCGCGGCCTTCAGCGCGGCCAGCGCATCCATGGTCTCGGCCAGCGGCGTCTCGGCGTGCGGCCAGTGGATCTGCAGCAGGTCGATGCGGTCGGTGCGCAGACGCCGCAGGCTGGCCTCGCACTCCTCGCGCACGGAGGCGGCGGTGAGGTCCTGGTAGTAGCGCACGGTGTTCCAGCGGACACCGACCTTGGTGGCGATGAAGGCGCGGTCGCGGCGGTCGTGCAGCGCGCGGCCCAGCACGACCTCGGCGTGCTCGGGGCCGTAGGCGGGCGCGGTGTCGAAGACGGCTATGCCCGCGTCGAGCGCTGCGTGGATCGTGCTCACGGCGCGCGGGTCGTCGGCCGGGCCCCACTCGCGCCCGTCGAAGGGGAAGGTGCCCAGCGCGACGCGCGAGAGCTCGCGGCCGCCGAGGGTGAAGTGCCGCATCAGGCGTGCCCGTTGTAGAAGGCCATGCAGCGGGCGCAGTAGGGGCGCAGCTGGCGCTCGAAGAAGGTGCGCCGCAGCTGCTGCATCTCGGGCCCGTTCCAGATCTCGAGGAAGGGCCGCTCGTGCAGGTTGCCGATCACGATCTGGTCGCGGCAGCAGGGCAGCACCGTGCCGTCCCACTCGACGCGGACGGTCACCGCCGTCGAGATGCAGAAGCCGGGGTGGAAGAGCTCCACGACGTGCGAGTTCTCCTGCAGGATGTCGAAGGGACTGTCGTGCGGGTTGACGATGCGCGGGTCGCCGAAGGCCTCGTCCACGTTGGTCTCGAGGAAGACGCCCAGCTCCAGCGCCGCGTCGAGCGCGCGCCGCACGTGGCCGCGCACCTCGTCGGGGGGCAGCCGGCCGTCCACGCCCTCCTCCGCGAAGGCCTTCGTCCACGGGTACAGCTTCTGCAGGATGATGCGCCGCACGCCGAGGCCTGCCGCGAAGCGCACGTAGTCGGCGAGGTCGGGCAGGTTGCTGGCCATGACCACCGCGCCCAGCAGCACCTGCGTGCCGTGCTCGTCGCCCAGCTCGGCCGCGTCGCGGATGTTGCGCGTGACGGTCGCGAAGTCCACGCCCGGCATGATGCGCCGGTGCAGCTCGGGCCGGTGGCTGTGGCAGGAGAAGTGCACGCGCGCCGTGACGTCGGCGATGGCCGCGTGGTAGCGGCGCGTGAAGAGCAGGCCGTTGGTGATGAAGTTGAGGTAGTTGTTGTGCCGGCGCGCGAGTGCGGCCAGCTCCTCCATCGGCGCGAGCGTCGGCTCGCCGCCGACGAAGGGCATGATCTCCATGCTGCCCCAGCCGACGTCCTGCATGAGGCCCTCGATGAGGGGCAGCGGCAGGTCGCCCGTGCCGCCGCGCTCGATGTCGCAGTGCAGGCACTTCACATTGCAGCGACGATTCGCCTCCAGCATGAGGCGGAAGGGCACCGACTGCCACACGTCGCGCCGCTGGCGCAGGTCCTCGGCCTTGAGGCGCACGTTCTCGCGCTGGCTGTCGCGCAGGATGTGCGCCTCCGCCAGCGCGCGCTCCATGATGCCCAGCGAGCGTGACAGATCGATGGTGGGCGGCGAGGCCATGACTCCTCGGGTCGTGCGGGTCCCCTGCGACAGGCACACACAGCGTATCCCGCCGCGCCCACCGCGGGGGCACGGGCGCGTTCGTGCCAAGGGGCTGATCGCCCACCGCCGCGCGCGCCGGGTAAGTTGGTGGCCCATGGGCGCGCCCGACTCCATCGCCGATCCGTGGGCCTACATGGAGGCCTACTTCGCGCAGGAGCCGCTGCTGCAGGAGCCGCAGCGCGAGAACCTGCGGCGCAAGGCGGCCGACCTCGC
>DASUFI010000091.1:0-7156 GCA_036274635.1 Planctomycetota bacterium | reverse complement strand
AGGCCACCAGCGGCTCGGTGCGCGCCGCCGTGCGCGCGGCCTTGGCCCGGCGCGCGCCGGACGTCAGGCTGCTGGAGGTGGACAGCTTCCCCGTCGACCCGCTCTACCTGCAGGCCGTGGCCGAGCGCTGCCGCGCGGCCGCCGCGGGGCATGGCATCCAGCACCACGTCTTCAGCTTCCACGGCCTGCCCGTGCGCCAGGCGCGGCGCGACCGCTACGCAGGCGAGTGCGAGGCCACCGCGCGCGCGCTGGCCGCCGCGCTCGCGCTGGCCGACGACGCCTGGTCGCTGGTGTGGCAGTCGCGCTTCGGGCCGGTCGCGTGGCTGCAGCCCTACGCGGACGTGGCCGTTCCGGCGCTGGCCGCGCGCTTCCCGCGCCTGCTCGTGGCCTGCCCGGGCTTCCTCGCCGACTGCCTCGAGACGCTGGACGAGATCGGGCACCTGCTCGCGCAACGCTTCCGCGCCGCGGGCGGCGAGGAGCTGGTGCTGGCGCCCTGCGCCAACGATCACCCGCGGCTCATCGACGCGCTGGCGGGGCTGGTGCAGCGCGCGGCGGCGCCGGCGGGGGCCGCCGCATGAGCGGCCGAGTCGCCACCGAGCTGGAGGCGCTCGCGCGCGAGCGCGAAGTGGCGACCGGCCGCCGGCCCGGCACGCTCGCGCTTGGCCCCGCGCTGCTGGCGCGGCTCGCCACGGGCGCCAGCCGGCTGGTCGCCGCGCGTCTGTGGCTGCGTCGCGCGCGGCTGGGGCGGCGCGTGCGCGTGCGCGGCCGGCCGCTGCTCGAGGGCCTCGGCACCTTCGTGATCGAGGACGACGTGGCCATCTGGAGCCACCTCGCTCGCACGCAGCTCTCGGCCGGGCCCGGCGCCACGCTGCGGCTCGGGGCCGGCACCTTCGTCAACACGGGCGCGTCCATCTCGGCGCGCGCCTCGGTGGACATCGGGCGACGCTGCCAGATCGCCAACCACGTGGCGATCATGGACAGCGACTTCCACGGCCTCATCGAGCGCGACCAGCCCGAGCCGCCCGCCCCCATCGTGATCGAGGACGACGTGTGGCTGGCCGTGCGCTCCACGGTGCTCAAGGGCGTGCGCATCGGTCGCGGCGCGGTCGTGGCCGCGGGCGCCGTCGTGGTCAGCGACGTGCCGCCCTACGCGCTGGTGGCCGGCGTGCCCGCGCGCGTCGTGCGGACGCTGCGCGCACCGGAACGCTCGCCCTAGTTTCCGTCGCCCTTGGGCGGCTCGGTCGCGGGCGGCTCGGTCGCGGGCGGCGTCTCGGCGGGCGGCGTCTCGGCGGGTGGCTGATCGGCCGGCGGCGGCTCGGCCGGCGGCTGATCGGCGGTCGATCCTGGCTCCGGCGCGGCCGGCGCTGCGCCCTCCGTGGGCGCCGCGGGGGTCTCGTCGGCCTTGGGCGGCGGGATGGGCTGCACCAGCTCGTTCATGCGCCGGCGCAGGCCGCCCGCGCGCCACTCCTGCAGCGCGAAGACCCAGGGCGACAGCTCCGCGGCGGCCTTCTCGGCCTCGGCCTTCACCGCGTCGCTCGCGTCGGCGGCGGCGGTCACCTCGACCGTGGCCCAGATGCGCGGCTTGGGCGTCTCGCCGCCCTCGGGCACGGGCGCCGAGGCCATGTCCTCGACGGCGCTGGTCACGACGACGTGCAGGCCGTCGAAGGTGTCGAAGGTGGTCGTGCAGCGGTCGTTGGCGGGGAGCGTGAAGCTTGCGGCGGGAGCGACATCGTCGAAGGGCAGCGGGTCGAGCGCCGACTGCTGCATGCGCCCGACCGAGGTGGACTTGGGCTGCATGCCCTCGGGCACGTCACGCACGGTGATCGCCGCGTCGGTCTCGGCGTCGCGCGCCGAGTGCAGCGTCTCGCCGTCGGCGTGGTCGGTGGTCACGGACTTGACCCGGTCGGCCGGCAGCTTCCAGCCCTCCTTGTCGATCCACTGCGACGAGCGCTTCTCGAGGAAGAGGTCGCCGTGCACGAGCCAGCTCTGGGACTCGGAGGGGCGGCGCGCGTACAGCGTGTTCGGCAGCGTGCCGTTGTGGCCGAGGATCACCGCGCCCATGGCCTGGCCGTTGGCGTCCAGCAGCGTCACCAGCGCCGAGTCGGCGCCGGGCTGCTCGGGATCCTCGACGCCGATCTTCTTGTACAGGTCCGGGTTGCCGGTCTTGGCTTCGAGGGTCTTCATGGCGACCAGGCCCATCAGCGTCTTCTTGACCAGCTCGAAGTTGGCCGGGTAGTTGCCGTGCTCGACGACCTTCCAGGTGCCACCGTCCTTGCGCACGGTGAAGTGCTCGTCCTTGGCGAGCACCGAGATCGAGGCCACGTCGTTGACGCGCTCGGACAGGCCGGCGATCAGTGGCGCATCCACGCCCGTGGCGGCGTCGGGCGTCGCGCGGCTGCCCCCGGCGAGCCAGGCGGCCACGCCGCCCAGCACGGCCACCAGCACGAGCGCGACGACGGTGCGGCTGCTCACCTCAGGCCCTCCGCTGGCGGCGCCAGCCCAGCAGGGCGAGCGCCGCGACGCACAGCAGCGCCGGCACCAGCCCGATGTTCACGATCTTGATCACCGTCTCCAGGTGGTCGATGTCGCGGCGCAGGTCGAACTGCACGTCCCGCAGCGCCTTGCGCGTCTGCAGGCGCTGCTGCTCGAACTGGTCGATCTCCGCGCGCTGCTCGGGCGACAGGATCAGCTCGTCGCCGCCCTGCTTGGCGCCCTGCAGGTCGTTGAGCTTCTGCTCCAGGTCGTGCAGCTGCGCCTGCAGCGCCTGCTCGTTGGCGGCGAACTTCTGCTGGGCGTCCTTCTGGATGGCGTCGATGCGCTCGAAGGGCCGGTCGAAGGACGCGCGGGGCCGCACCGAGATGAGGTCGTTGCTGCCGGACAGGTTGTCCAGCGCGGCGAGGACGAAGTCGCCGTTGCCGTGGTGCACCGCCACCATCTCAGGGCCCGAGTTGCCGAAGAGGCGCTGCTTGCGCACCCAGAACATGTCGTGCAGCAGGTCCGCGTCGGCCACCACGACCACGTTGATGGGCTCCTTGCTCTCCGCCACGAAGTCCGGGTCGGGCGTGGCGGCGGGCGGCGCGTCCGCGTCCTCGCCGGGCTGCTTCTTCGCCGGCGCGGGCCGGCCCTCGGGGAAGCCGGTCTTCACCGTGCCGTGCACGCGCGCCGCGATCGTGAAGGGCTTCCCCGCGGGCACGAAGTCGGCCAGCATCTTGGCGGGGTCCGGCATGAACTGCAGCGAGCTGGTCTGCAGCTCCTGCGCGTCGGGCGAGGTCTGGACCAGCGGGTCCAGCTGGATCGTGGCGCCGTCCTTGAGCGACAGGATGCCCGGCGTGCTGAGCAGGATGGACTGGACGCCGGCGGTGACGACGTCCTCGGAGTTGAAGTTCTCCGGCTTGAGCTCCTCGTACCAGACGTAGGTGATGAGCTGCTTGCGCTCGCCCGCGGGCTGCTCGATCCCCGTGGTGCGGTCGGCGGCGAAGACGCCCGCCTTCATCTCCAGGCCCCAGGCATCGAAGAGGCGCGCCAGGTTGCTGGAGCGGTCGGCCGTGTACTGCGACATCGGGTCGTTGGGATCGGACGGCGGGCGGTCGGTCTCGCAGAAGGGGTCCACGAAGAAGAGCGCGTGGCCGCCCTTCAGCACGAACTGGTCCACGGCGTAGAGCATCTCGTCCGAGATGCCCTTGGGATGCGCCACGACCAGCAGCTCGGTGTCCTTGGGCAGCTCGGTGGCGCCGGGCTGCACGAGGTGCACGTCGTACTCCTGCTGCATCTCGTCGTAGAGGTAGTAGGACTCCTCGCCGCTCTCGAAGGGGTTGGCCTGGCGGCCGGCCAGCGGCAGCGCGGACACCACCGTGAGCACCTTGCGGTCGGGATGGCCGAGGCGCGAGATGATGCGCGTGACGTCGTACTCCAGCGACTGCTCGCGGCGCGGGTCGAGGAAGGCGATCTCCTCGTGCTGGTCGGTGGAGCCGGTGGCCTGCAGGCCGAAGTAGAGCAGGTCGCCCGCGTCGTTGACCCGCTGGCCGGCGATGCCGGCCGCGACGGCCGCGTCCTCGGTGTCGGTGAAGGGCTCGGGGTCGATGATCTCGAGCGTCACCTTGCCGCCCGAGCTGGCCGCGAACTCCTCCAGCAGCCCGCGCACGCGCTGCGCGTAGGCGCGGATGCTGGGGATGTCGTTGGCCACGGCCTCGGAGTAGTAGTACCGCAGCGTGACCGGCTCGCTCAGCCCGGCCATGACGCGCTTGGCGCCGTCGGACACCGTGTACAGGTGGTTCTCGGTGAGGTCGGCGCGCGCGCTGGTCAGCGTGCGGTCGGCCAGCAGGTTGACCGCGAGGAAGGCGGCCAGGCCCGCGACGAGGCCGGTGGTGGTCAGCAGGGTCTTGGACATCACTCCGCCTTGCGCAGGTCGATGACGATCGCGTTCGCGAGCAGCCAGAAGGCGATCATGGACAGGAAGAACACCAGGTCGCGCAGGTCGATGATGCCCTTGGTGATCGCGTCGAAGTGCGTGAGGAAGCTGATCGAGGCGATGGCCTGCACCAGCCCCTGCGGCGCCCAGCCCTTGAAGGCGCCCAGCACCGGCGGCATGCCGGCCAGCACGAACAGGAAGCACACCATGACCGTGAGCACGAAGGCGATGACCTGGTTGCGCGTCAGCGCGGAGAAGCACGCGCCCACCGCGAGGTAGCCGCCCGCCATGAGCAGGCTGCCCACGTAGCTGGCCAGGATGACGCCGTTGTCCGGGTGGCCCAGCCAGGCGACCGTGATCCACAGCGGCACGGTGAGCGCCAGCGCGATGCCGGTGAAGACCCAGGCCGCCAGGAACTTGCCCAGCACCGCCTCGCCCATGGAGAGCGGCAGCGTGAGCAGCACCTCGATCGTGCCCTGCTTGCGCTCCTCGGCCCACAGCCGCATGGAGATGGCCGGCACGAGGAACATGTACAGCCACGGGTGGAAGGCGAAGAAGGGCTGCAGGTCGGCCTGGTTCGTGTCGAGCAGGCCGCCGAGCTGGAAGGTGAGCACGCCGGCCAGCACGAGGAAGATGACCAGGAACACGTAAGCCACCGGCGTGGCGAAGTAGCCCGCGAGCTCGCGGCGCAGGATGCACCAGACGTTGCTCATGGCGCAGCCTCCCCCACCGCGACGGCGGTGGTCACCTGCCTGAACACCTCCTCCAGCCGCCCGCGCTCCAGCGTCAGGCCCTGCACCTGCCAGCCCTGGCCCTGCGCCAGGCGCGCGATCTCCACCGTGAGGTTGGTGCCGCGCGCGGGCACGACGCGCAGGCGCAGCAGGCCGTCCTGGCCCTCGAGCACGTCCACGCGCTGCACGCCCGGGAGCGCGGCCAGCTCCTCGCGCGCGCGCGGCGCGCTCCCGACGGCCAGCTCCACCGACACCGCGTTGTGCAGCGGGCTGCGCGCCTCGAGCTCGGCCGGCGTGCCGTCCAGGAGCACGCGCCCCGCGGCGATGATGATCGCGCGCGTGCACACCGCCTGCACCTCCTCGAGGATGTGCGTGGACAGCACGATGACCTTGTCCCTGGCCATGTTGCGGATGAGCTGGCGCACCTCGTGCTTCTGGTTGGGATCGAGGCCGTCGGTCGGCTCGTCCATGATGAGCACGGGCGGATCGTGCAGGATGGCCTGCGCCAGGCCCACGCGGCGCTTGTAGCCCTTCGACAGCGTCTCGATGCGCTGGTGCATGACGCCGCGCAGGTCGGCCATCTCCCCCGCGCGCTGCACGCGCTGCCGGACGTCCGCGCCGCGGAAGCCGCGGATGCCGGCGACGAAGGACAGGAAGCCGTCGGGCGTCATGTCCGGATACGCCGGCGCCCCCTCGGGCAGGTAGCCGATGAGCCGCTTCGCCGCGCGCGGCTGCTGCTCGACGTCGTTCCCGCACACGCTGACCTTGCCGGCCGAGGGCGTGAGGAAGCCGGTGATCATCTTCATCGTGGTGGACTTGCCCGCGCCGTTGGGCCCGAGGAAGCCCAGCACCTCGCCGCTCTCCACGCGGAAGGACACGTTGTCGACGGCCGTGAACGGGCCGAAGCGCTTGGTCAGCCCCTGGATCTCGATGCTGGCGGTCATGGACTGGCAACTGCTCCCAACGAGTCCTGCGGGCTGGCCCGGGCGTCCGGCCCCGCGAAACCGGCGAGCCGGCTACGGCGGTGCGTGTGGTCAGCCTCGGCCGACGCCCCCCACTGCGGCTGCCGGCACCGGTGCCGGCCCGCCACCGCGGGGCGGGCGTCTACGCAGGGGGGTATGCCGATGTGGGCCGGGCCGGGTCAAGCCCCGGCCGCGGACCGGGCGCGACACATCGAGCGGCGCGCACGCGTCAGGCGTCGCGAGTCTGCTCGCGGACCCAGCGGGCGTAGGGCTCGGAAACCGCCTCCAGCGGCCAGGCCACGATGCAAGGCACCTCGTAGCCGTGCTGCTCCCTCAGGCGCCGCTCCACGGCTCGAAAGAGGCTGGCGCGGGTCTTGAGCAGCAGCGCCGTCTCCGCGTCCTGCTGCACTGCGCCTTGCCACTGGTAGATCGACGTGACGCCCGGCAGCACGTTGGCGCAGGCCGCCAGGCGCTCCTCGACGAGGGTGCGGCCGAGCGCGGCGGCCTCCGAGGGCGAGGCGCAGGTGACGTAGACCGTGACCAGCTCGGCGCCCGGCGTCACAGCAGGCCGCGGAGGAAGGCGGCCACGCGCATCCGGGGGCTGCGGCGACGGCGGCGGCGCGGGGGCAGGCGCACGTCGAGCGGATCGAGCCGCACGCGCCCGCGGTGCCCGGCCTCCTGCATGAGCGCGCGCCACTCGCGCCCGTGCGGCCGCACGCGGCCGTGGCGCCAGAAGCAGACGAGGTGCGCCACCTCGTGCACCAGCACCTCCTCGAGGTGCCGGCTCGCGAGCAGCTGCACCGCCACGGTGATGCGGCCCTCGACCAGGTAGGCGCGCGCCAGGCTGGCGCGCAGGCGCGAGCTGGCGCGCAGCTCGATGGCCAGCACGCGCGGCTCGCCGTACAGCTCGGCCAGGCGCCCGAGCACCGGCCGGGCGCGATCGGCGAGTTCCGCGTGCGCGCTCATGCCGCGAGTCTGCGGGCCGCGCGGCGCGTGGTCAAGCTCAGCGCACGAAGAACGGGCTGCTCCAGGCAAGCTGGCTGTCCGCCTGCACC
>DASUFI010000090.1:0-4440 GCA_036274635.1 Planctomycetota bacterium | reverse complement strand
CCTGCGGCTGTGCGCGCTCGAGTCCGGCCGCCGCCGCCCCGACCGCGCGCACGACGCGCTGCGGCCGGTGCGCTCGGAGGGCATCCTGGTCAAGGACCACTCGCGCGAGCGCGTGCTCGGTGGCGCCTCCACCACGTGGGCCGGGCTCTCCGCGCCGCTGGATCCCATCGACCTGCAGCCGCGCCCGTGGCTGGGCACGCAGGGCTGGCCGCTGACGCGCGACGAGCTCGTGCCCTTCTGGGCCGCCGCCGCCGAGCGCTACCGCTTCGCGCCGCCGGCCCTGTTCGGGCCGGACGGCTTCGGCGCGCTGCGGGCCCGCGGCGACTGGCAGGGCGACTGGCGCGAGGTGGAGGAGAAGGTCTTCCTCGCAGCCAGCGAGCCGCAGGACTTCGGACGCGAGCAGCGCGCGCTGTGGGAGGGCCCGGCGGTCGACCTGTACCTCGACGCGACGGTGCTGCGGCTGTCCGGCGCGGAAGGCCGCGTGACGCACGCCCTGCTGCGCAACGCCGCGGGCCGCGAGCTGCAGCTGCGCGCGCGCGTCTTCGTGCTGGCCACGGGCGGCCTCGAGAACGCGCGCCTGCTGCTGCTCTCGCGCGACCTGTCGCCCGCGGGCTTGGGGAACGAGCACGACCAGGTGGGCCGCTGGCTCATGAACCACCCCAAGAACTACCGCGGCACGATCCGTCTGCAGCGGCCGCTGCGCGAGCTGCCCTACTACCTCGGCTGCCTGCACCGCGGCTACGCGGGCTACGCGGGCCTGCGCCTGCGCGAGGAGCTGCAGCGCGAGCGCGGCCTGCTCAACTGCTACGTGCGCCTCGAGCCGCTGTACCCGTGGACCGACAGCCGCGGCGTCGAGGCGCTGGTCTCGCTGGTCAAGCGCAGCCGCGGGCTGCTCGCGCGCTGGAAGGCCGCGCGCGCCGAGGAGGTGGTGGCGCTGCGCGACTGGTCCGAGACCGGCGACGAGAGCGAGCTGCAGGCCGAGCGCACGGGCGTCGTGCACGTGCTGCGCCTGCTGGGCCTGGTGCTGCTGCACCTGCCCACCGTGACGCGCTACGCCGTGGCGCGCGTCTCGCACGGCCGCGCGCCGCCCATCCGCGCGGTGCGTCTGCGCAACTTCCTCGAGATGCAGCCCCGCGCGGAGAACCGCGTGACCCTGGGCGACGCGCGCGACCCCGCCGGCCTGCCCGTGACGGTGGTGGCCCACGACAGCGGCCCGCTCGACCGTCGCTCGCTGCTCGAGCTGCAGCGCGTCCTCGGCGAAGAGCTGCGCCGCTCGGGCCTCGGCGAGCTGGAGAGCGACCTCGCCAGCGCGCAGCCCTGGCCCATAGACCAGGACGCCAGCCACCACCTGGGCACCACGCGCATGGGGGAGGACCCGCGCACGTCGGTGGTGGACAGCAACCTCGCCCTGCACGCCGCGCCCAACGTCTTCTGCGCGGGCGGCTCGGTCTTCCCCACCTCGGGCTGCGCGAACCCCACCTACACCATCGTGGCGCTGTCCATCCGGCTCGCGCAGCACCTGCGCACGGCGGTCTTCGGGCTGCCGCCCGCGGCGGCCGCGCCGCGCCGCGGTCCGCCGCCGCCCGCTCCGCCCGGCGCCGGGCCCCCGCGCCGCGTGCTGGTCGTGGGCGCGGGCAAGCGCGTGGAGACGGACGTGCTGCCCGCGCTGCTGGCCGCCGGCGGCAGCTGGCAGGTGCAGCGCGTCCTCGCGCGCGGCGCGCGCCGGCTGGAGGTGGCGGGCAGCCGCTTCGACGTCGCGCCGCTCGACTCGCTCACGCAGGCCGACCTCGACGCCTGCCAGCTGCTCTACCTCGCGGTGTCCAAGGACGCCGTGCCCGCGGCGCTGGCGCGCCTGACGCGCCACGACGTCTCGCGCCTGGACCTGCTCATCGACACGCCCGTGCTGCTGCCCAAGCACCTGGCGCAGCGCCGGCGCCTCCAGGCCTTCCGCAACGTGTGGGTGGCGGAGGACTGCGTCGCGCTGCCGTGGCTGGACGCGCTGCGCGCGGCCGGCGCCACGCCCACCGAGGCGCTCTTCGACCGCTCCGCCTGGCGCTACCACGGGCTCGCGCTGGCGAAGACAGTGCTCGGCTGCCGCACCCTCGTCGCGGCGCGTCGCACGCCGGTGAAGGGCGGCGCGCGCGTGGAGCTGGAGCTGGCCAACGGCGCGCGCGCCACGATCCTCGAGCCGCGCGACTACCGCGCGGGTCACCTCGAGCTGCGCGGCCCCTTCGGCGTCGTGAGCGACGACGCGCGCATCGCGGGCGCCACGCTGCTGGCGCCCGTGTCCGAGCGGGGCGCGTGCGCGGGCTTCGCCTGCGGCGACGCCTTCGCGCCCCTGGACGCGGCCGAGCGCTGGCTCTTCGGTCCGCTGCAGCCCGGCGAGTCGGTGACCGCGCGCACCGAGGATGCCAAGCGCGTGGGCCTGCTGCGCCTGCTGCGCGACGTGCACGCCGGCCGCGGCGCCTGGCCCCTGGACGAGGGCCTCGAGGACTCGCTGGTGGACTGGCTGCTCGAGAAGCGCGGCCGCTGGAAGCCGGGACTGCTCTCCGTCAAGTCGCGGGCGGGGATGCGCTTCCTTTCGCTCGTGACGCGGCCGCTGGGCTAGGGTCGCGCGGTGACGTTCTGGACGCGTGAGCCGTCCACCGTGACGTAGCCGTCCGCCTCGCCCACGGATTCGGCCGCGAACGGGTACTGGACGTGGAAGCGGTAGCGCCCGACCGGCAGCGCATCGATCGTGTAGGGCGGGGCCTCGAACATGGCGACTTGCCGGATGTTGCCCCACGACTCGCTGTACAGCTCGACGTTCATGTGCCTCTGCCACGCGCTGCCGTCCGGGCGGCGGACGTCCAGCTCCACGGCGCCCAGCGCGCCGACGTCGAACTGCAGCACGTTGCCGCCCGCAAAGACCTCAAAGTCCTGCGCGGCCTGGTCCTCGAACGGGACGGAGAGGAAGCGATGCTCCGTCCAGAGACGGACGTCGTAGCGGCCCATGGGGATCTGGTCGAAGGTCGCGCCGCGCCAGGGGATCGCGCCGAGATCCAGCTCGAAGCCCATGTAACGGTGCTCTTCGTCCTTGGGCGTCATCTCGACCCAGACGCGATCGCGGCCGCACTTCGGACCCGTCCTCGACGCGACTGTCGGGCCCGTGCCGAAGCACTGCACCGTCAGCTTGCCGAAGCCGTCGCACAGCCGGCGCACGCGGATCACGTAGGTCGGCAGCCCCGCGCTCAGCGGCCCGAGCGCAATCTGTTCATGGTAGGCGTCGTAGCCAGCCACCTGGCCGCCCACGCTGGCCGGCTCGGGTGGCGCGGCGCCGCCGAGACAGAGCAGGATCACGCCATCCGGAACCTGATCGCTATGCTCCGCCTCGCCGAGCCCGATGAGGTCCATGAGCGGCAGGCTCTGCGGGAGCTCCTGCAGGCAGCCCTTCGGCTGCGACCAGTTAGGGCCGCGGCCGCGCAGGGCGGGGTTGGTCGTCAGCCGCTCGCCGTGCTCGTCGCGGATCACGACGTGCACGCCGTAGACACGCCCGACAGTGACGACCAGATCGATCGTGCCGGCGGACACACGAGCGACGTTGTCGCTTCCGACGACGTAAACGCCCAGTCCGGCGGCGCCTACCGTGTACAGCGCGCCCTTTTCGAGGCCACTGATCCAGAAGCGGCCGGCCTCGTCGGTCAGCGCCGAGCGGGGCGGAGGATCGAGGGCCAGTTCAGCACTCGTCGGCGGCTCCATGGGCGGCCACGCGACGACGCGCAGGCCGGGCGCCGACTCGCCCGTCGTGAAGTCTACGCGGCCCGCGATGAGGGTCGACATGTCGGGTGGCTGGAGTTCGCTGGCGACGTGCGCGTCGCCGTCCGGAGCTGCGATCTCGAACGAGCTCGCGCTGACCGGCGCCGAGGGTTCAGGCTGGGCATCGCCTGCCACATCGCGCTGAGGACGAGCCCGATCTGTCACCGCTGGCGAATCCGTCAGCCCGAGTCGCCACAACGTTGCGAGGATCACCGCCATGACCACCGCGAGAACCGCGATCCACCTCAGGCGACGCATGCGCCTCCGCCTCTCGAGAGTGGCGGGAATTGTATCCGGCGCTGGGTTCGCGTGGGCCGCTCGAAGCGGGGGCTGCTCGGGGTCAAGTCGCGGGCGGCGAAGCAATGCCTTTCGCGCGTGACGCAGCTGTCGGGCCGACGGTCCCTTCCTCCAGCGCGGCGAACAACCTCGCGGCCTTGCTCGGCGCGCTGCGCCACGGCACGCCGGCGCGCGCGCACAGCGCCCGCAGCGCGCGCTCCGCGGCGGGCGCCAGCTCGGCGGGCACCTCGGCCTCCACCTCGTGGTCGACGCGGCCGCCTGGCAGCTCGCTGCGGTCGAGTTCGAGCACCAGCGTCACCGCCGGCTCGCCGTCATCCGCCGGCAGCGCGAGCGGCCCCAACCTGCGGC
>DASUFI010000089.1:0-23545 GCA_036274635.1 Planctomycetota bacterium | reverse complement strand
GAGTCGCACGGCGCCTGAGGCGCCCCTCGAGGCAGACACACACGAACGGGATCACCGCCCGTCGCCGGGATCCGGCGGCGGGCGGTGTCTTTCGTAGGCGGCGGCACGCGACACCAGCCGCTGCAGCGCCGAGGCGCGGTGCTCGGCCAGCGCGCGCCGGTCCACGCCGTCCGGCAGCGGCTCGCGCCGGCCCCACGCCAGGAGCACGCGGCGGTCGGCGCGGTCGAGGCGGTTGAAGGCCGCGGCCAGCGCCGGCAGGCCGTCGTCCGGCAGCGGGCGCTGCACCCGGCGGCGCAGCGGCAGCGCGCGTCGCGCGGCGAGCGCCAGCAGATCGTCGGCCGCGTCGCGCAGCAGCTCGCGCGCCGCGAGACGCCGGGCGTAGCGCGCGCCGTCCTCCAGCCAGTGCTGCAGGCAGGCCTCCACGGCGGCGCGGGTCCAGGCGCGGGGGTCGGAGAGTCGGTCGAAGGAGGCGTGCCCCACGCGCGACGTGACGCCGCGGGCGCCCCCGAATCACCGGCTGACGCGCGTGTGGAGGCGCCGTGGAGAAGCGCCGGCGGCCCGGCGAGGGAGCGGGCCGCGCCGAATGACTTCTTCGACGGGCTCCTAGACGCGCACGTCGGTGGTGGCGCGCGCGATGAGGTCCCGACCCGCCGCCAGCAGCGGGTCCACCTCCGCCGCGAGGAACTCCGCCACCTGCTCGGACGCGCGGCCCGTGAAGCGGCGCGCGTCGCACAGCTCGGGCAGGCGCGCGCGCACCGCGGCCAGCGCCGGCTCGGCGGCGAGGCGCGCGAGCAGGTCGTTGTCGAGGCCCTCGTCCTTGACGCGCGCCGCGGCGGCCAGGCTGTGACGGCGGATGGCCTCGTGCAGCGCCTGCCGGTCGCCGCCCGCCGCGACGGCCGCCATGAGCACGGTCTCGGTGGCCATGAAGGGCAGCTCGTCCTGCAGGTGCCGCGCGATGACCTTCTCGTGCACCACGAGCCCGCGCGAGACGTCCAGCAGCAGCTGCAGGATCGCGTCCACGGCGAGGAAGGCCTCCGCGATGGCGAGGCGCCGGTTGGCCGAGTCGTCCAGCGTGCGCTCCATCCACTGTGTGGAGGCAGTCTCGGCCGGGTTCAGCAGCAGGCCCTGCACGAAGCGCGCCAGCGCGCAGACGCGCTCGCAGCGCATCGGGTTGCGCTTGTAAGCCATGGCCGAGCTGCCCACCTGCTCCTCGCCGAAGGGCTCCTCGACCTCCTTGAGGTGCTGCAGCAGGCGCAGGTCCGTGGCCATCTTGGCGGCGCTCTGCGCCAGGCTCGCCAGTGCGGCCACCACCGTGAAGTCCTGCTTGCGCGGGTAGGTCTGGCCCGTGACGGCGAAGGCGCGCGCGAAGCCCATGCGCTGCGTCACCAGCCGGTCCAGCGCCTTGACCTTCTCGTGGTCGCCGGCGAAGAGCTCGAGGAAGCTGGCCTGCGTGCCGGTGGTGCCCTTGACGCCGCGGAAGCGCAGCTCGTCGCGCACGCGGCGCAGGCGCTGGGCGTCGTCCACCAGGTCCTGGATCCAAAGGCAGGCGCGCTTGCCCACGGTGGTGGGCTGCGCGGGCTGGAAGTGCGTCCAGGCCAGCGTGGGCAGCGCGGCGTGCCGGCGCGCGAAGCGGGCGAGGGCGTCGATCGTGGCCAGCAGCGGCGGCGCCAGCAGGTCCAGCCCGTCGCGCATCTGCAGCAGCTCGGAGTTGTCGGTGACGTAGCAGCTCGTGGCCCCGAGGTGGATGATCGGCCGCGCCGCCGGCGCGACCTCGCCCAGGGCGTGCACGTGGGCCATGACGTCGTGGCGCAGGCGGCGCTCGTGCTCGGCCGCGCGCGCGAAGTCGATGTCCTCCTGGTGCGCGGCCAGCTCGTCCACCTGCGCCTGCGTGATGGACAGGCCCAGCTCCTTCTCGGCCTGAGCCAGCACCAGCCACAGCCGCCGCCAGTGGCCGATGCGCACGCGCTCGCTGAAGTTGCGGCGCATGGCCGTGCTGGCGTAGCGGCCCGCGAGGGGCGAGGACCAGAGGTCGTGGGCGGCCCCGTCGCTGCTCATCGGTCCCATGCTAGCGACCAGCCGGCCCCGGAGTCAGCGGCGCCCCCACGTCTCCCACGCGGCGAGCGCGGCGCCCACCGCGAAGACGAGCCACGCGCGGCGCCCGAAGAGCACGCCCGTCGACAGCGCCCACGGAACGCCGAAGGCGCCGACCGCATCCATGAGCACGTCCAGCCCCGACGCGGTGCGCCCCGGGATGCGCGACTGCACCCACTCGAGGAAGACGCCGTAGGCCACGGCCAGCCCGGCGACCCCGAGGAAGGCCGCGCGGCGCGAGCCGTCCGGCTCCGGAACCGCGCGCAGCAGGCTGCGCCAGCCGCCGTCGAGGGCCCCGGGCGCGAGCGCGAGGCCCAGCAGCGCCGCCTGCATCCCGAAGAGCGGCGCGTGGCCGAGGTTGAAGGCCCAGGGCGTCCACCAGTACCAGTGGCCGTGCGTGACGCGCGTGCTGGTGCACAGCTCCCAGATGAGCCCGGCCCACAGGCAGGCCAGCACCGCGGCGAGCAGGCGCAGTCGGGCGGAGTTCACCCGGCCATGATGCGCGGCGACGTCACGGCCCGCCAGCACGCGCCAGCCCTCAGCGGTGCAGGTAGCGCAGCATGGACACGCGCGTGCCGCCGCGCGGATAGCTGCGCACGCGCACGGCGTCCATCATGCGGTTCATGAGCTGGAAGCCGCGCCCGCGCTCGGCGCTGGGGTCGGGGGCGATGGGCCGGCCGAGCGGCACCGTGTCGCCGCCCGGGTCGAGCAGCGAGACCACGATGAAGCGATCCGTGTAGCGCAGCCAGAGGTTCAGCTCGCCGTGGGTCGAGCCGCCGTGCTCCACCGCGTTGTCCAGTGCCTCGGCGAAGGCCAGCGTGACGGCGCGCACCACGTCCTCGGGCACGCCGCGGTCGCGCAGGAAGGAGGCCACCAGCCCGCGCAGGGCGCGCACGGCCTCGGGCGTGCCGTCCAGCGCGAGGCGGCGGTGCAGCGAGGCGGTGTGCGCCGTCATGCCGCTCGCTCGTCGAGGAGCATGGACAGGTCGAGCGCCGGGGCCGAGTGCGTCAGCGCGCCGATCGAGATGCGATCGACGCCGGTGTGCGCGATGGCACCCACCGTCTCCAGGTTGACGCCGCCCGAGGCCTCCAGCAGGAAGGCCGTGCGCCGCGGGTGGGCCGCGAGCCGCACCACGCACTGCGCCAGCCCGGAGATGGTGAAGTTGTCCAGCAGGATGATGTCGGCGCCGCCGTCGGCAGCCGCCCAGGCCTCGTCCGGCGTGCGCGCCTCGGCGGTGATGCGCGTGCCGGGGGGCGCCGCCGACCTCACGCGCGCCACGAGTCCCGCGTGATCCGCGCCGCCCATCGCGAAGTGGTTCTCCTTGAGCAGCACCTCGTCCCACAGGCCGATGCGATGGTTGGTGCCGCCGCCGTGGCGCACGGCGGCCTTCTCCAGCAGGCGCAGGCCGGGCGTGGTCTTGCGCGTGTCCACGATGCGCGCGCGCGTGCCGGCCACGGCCGCGACGTAGCGCGCCGTCAGCGTGGCCACGCCCGAGAGGCGCGCAAGAAAGTTGAGCGCCGTGCGCTCGGCCTCCAGCAGCGAGGCCGCGGGGCCCGCGACCACGAGCACCTCGTCGGCGGGCCGCACCGTGGCGCCGTCCTTCTGACGGACGGACACCTCGACGCCCTCGTCCACCAGGCGGAAGACGCTCGCGGCCACCTCGACGCCCGACAGGCAACCCGGAGCCTTGGCCAGAATGCGCCCCGAGGCCGCAGGCCCGCGTCCGCCCAGCGAGAGCGCGGAGGTGATGTCCCCGCGGTCGCCCAGGTCCTCCGCCAGCGCGGCGCGGACGAGGTCCTCGGTGGCCAGACCCCCGGCGAGCGTGCGTGGCGGGTCATGGGGCGCACCCATGGGGGCCGCACTTTAGCCCTCATGTATCGCGACGATCTACTGCGGCCGCGCCAAGCCGGCCCGGGCGGCGTTGTTGCGGCCCGAGCGATCCTCAGCGGCCCCACGAGGCCGCCTCCGGTCGCTCGCGCCGCAACGCCTTGCGCGGGCTCGACTTGGCGCGTCCTCGCGACGATCGTCGCGAGACATGAGGGCTACCGGAACCCGCCGTCCTGCGGACAGGCATCCATCCCTTCGATCTCTTGCGGCCGCAGTGCGGCCCAGCGTGCCGCCAGCGCCGGCCCCACGCCCGGCACCTCCTGCACCCGCTCGGGCAGCAGCCGCCCGCCCGCCGCCACGCGCGCCGCCTCCAGGCGCTCCGCGAGCACCGGCCCCACCCCCGGCAGGAGCCGGAACTCCGCGCCGCGCAGGTCCTCGAGGCGCAGCGGCACCGGCTCGCCCGACTGCCACGCAGCGGGCGGGGGCGCGCCGACGACCCAGGCGCGCACCAGCGCCAGCAAGCCGAGGAGGAGCAGGGCCGGAGCCCCGCGGGAGCGGGAATGCGACATGCAGGGCAGTCGGCCCCCGGCGCTCGGCGTGACGCGGCCCGGCTCGACGGAGCCGCTACGCGGTGGGCCGGTCCGGCCCCAGCTGGTTGAAGTACAGCTCGAACACGGTGTTCAGTCCGCGGTTGAGCGATTCCTCGTCGGCCACGGCCAGCTCGCCGCCCGCGCCGCACTGCAGGCGGAAGCCCTGCTTGTCGAGCGTGAGCGTGGCCAGCAGCTCGTCGTTCACGCGGTAGTGCACGCGGCCTTCCTTCTGGCTCTCGGTCACGTGGCTGGACAGGGCGCGGATGCTCTCGCGCGCCCGCAGGAACCAGCGCCGCGCGCTGTCGGGGCCGACGGGCTCGGCCGGGCGCTTCTCGTCGGCCGCCGCGCGCGCCGGGCCCGACGGGCGCGTCGGCGCGGCCGGGGCCGCGGAGCGCGTCGTCTCGCGCAGCGCGGCGGCGGCGGCGCCCGAGAGCGCCGGCCCGCGCGTGCGGTGGAAGACGGCGAGATCCAGCACCTGCCGCTCGCCGCTGGCGACGATGCGGTACTCGAAGGCCGAGACCTCGACACCGCCCAGCATCTCCAGCAGCGTAGGCGTGTTGTCGGGGAAGCGCGGGGCCAGCAGCGCGATGCGCGGGCGCGCCGCGCTGTCGAGGCCGCGCTCGCCGTAGAGCCGCTGCAGCAGGTAGCGGCCGCGGTGCAGCGCCGCGACCACGGCCGCGATGCGCGCCAGCTCGAGCGCCACGTCGCCGCGCACCACGAGCACCGCCACCGGCGAGCCGAGCAGGTCGCGCAGCAGCGCGTCCACCTCCACCTGCTCGTCGAGGCGCAGGCGGGCGTCGAGCACGGCGAGGCCCTGCTCGATGCGCTCGGGCGACTCGAGCAGCAAGTCGACGACGGAGTCCCGGCCGGCGTGTGCTGACATGCTGGCTGCGCTGGAGACGGGCCGCGTGCTTCCCGAAGCGGTGCGGCGAGGCTCGTAGTGTAGAACGGAATCGCCGTCCCCGGGTGCGCCGGCGGGCGGACGTTCCCCCACCCCGCGCCCACCGGCCGGAGCGCCGACTTGCCCGACGCCCTCTCCGCCCTGCGCGCCGCCTTCCCGGTCGCGGGCCAGTGGATCTATTTCAATCATGCGGCCGTGGCCCCGGTGGCCCTGCCGGTGGAAGCGGCGGTGGCGGAGTTCCTGCGTGAGGCGCGCGAGCACGGCTCGGCCGGCTTCCAGGCCTGGCTGGCGCGGCGCGAGGGCGCACGGCAGGCGGCCGCCGCGCTCATCGGCGCCCGAAGCTCCGAGGTGGCCTTCACGACCTGCACCTCCCAAGGCCTGATCACGGTCGCGGAAGGGCTGCGCCTGCGGCCCGGCGACGAGATCGTCTGCCTGCAGGATGACTTCCCCGCGAACCGGATTCCATGGTGGCGACAGGTGCGGCGCGGCGCGCGCGTGGTCGAGGTGTCGCGCGACGACGCGGGACGCGTCACGCCGGAGGCCATCCTCGCCCGCGTCGGCCCGCGCACGCGGCTGGTCGCGGTCAGCTCGGTGCTCTACGACAGCGGCTTCCGCCTCGACCTGCCCGCGCTGGGCGCCGGACTCGCCGCGCGCAACGCTGCGGCCGCCGCCGAGGGGCGCGGCGCGTGCCAGACGCTCCTGTGCGTCGACGCCATCCAGAGCCTGGGCGCGCTGCCCCTCGACGTGGAGGCCTGCCGCATCGACTTCCTCTCGGCCGACAGCCACAAGTGGCTGCTGGGCCTCGAGGGCATCGGCCTGTTCTACTGCCGGGCGTCACGGCTGGAGGAGCTGGATGGGCCCCTCATCTCGTGGTGGAGCTACGCGCAGCCCTTCGCGCCCTGGACGCCCGAATCGCCGCTGCAGCCCGACGCGCGGCGCTTCGAGTACTCCGTGCTGCCCGTCGCGGAGCTGTACGGATTCCAGGCGGCGCTGGAGCTGCTGGCCGCGCCGGGCCTGCCGGCCATCGAGCAGCAGATCCTCGCGCTCGGCGAGCGCCTCGCCCGGGGTCTCGCGGCCCGCGGCTGGGCGGTGCTCTCGCCGCGCGAGCGGCCGGCGGAGCGCTCGGGCATCGTGACGGCCACCCATCCGTCGCGGCCGGCGCGCGAGGCGGTGGAGCGCCTGATGGCCGCGGGCATCCAGGCCACGGCTCGCGGCGGCGGCGTGCGCTTCTCGCCCCACGCCTGGAACACCGCCACGGAGGTCGATCGCCTGCTCGAGCGGCTCCCGTGACGGCCATGGCGCTGCTGGTCATCCTGGGGATGGGCCTGTCCGGCGTGCTGCTGTGGCGGGCGCTGGCGCCGGCGCTGAGGCCGCTGGCCGCCGGCTCGACCACGGCCGCGGGCGTGCTGTACGCGCTGGGCGGCGTCGTCCTCGCCGAGCTGCTCGCGGGCGTGGCGCTGCAGCTCAGCGGCGTGCCCGACCCGCCGCCGCTCACGACCATCGTGACGCTGCACGCCTGCGCGTCGCTGCTCGCGGCCGGGCTGGTGCTCGCCCTGGCCCGGGACCGCGGCGGCGTCGCGCGGCTGGGCCTGCGCCGCGCGGGCGGGCCGCCGGCGCCGCTGGTGGCGCTGGCCGCGTGGCTGGCGTGCCTGCCGGCGGTGCTGGTGCTGGGCTGGATCAACACCTGGATCCTCACCGCGCTCGGCCACCCGCCGGGCACGCAGGACTGGATCGCGCGCTTCCTCGCGTCGTCCGACGCCCAGGTCTCGCCGCTCACCTGGCTGGCGATGGCCGTCGTGCTGCCCGCCTGCGAGGAGCTGTTCTTCCGTGGCGGACTCTACGGCGGGCTGCGGCGCGCGCTGCCCGTGCCCCTGGCGGTGCTGCTGGCGTCCGCGGCCTTCGGCCTCGTGCACGACCCGGCCTACGCGCTGCAGGCGGCGGGGCTGGGCGCGGCGCTGTGCCTGCTCTACGAGCGCACGGGCAGCCTCGCGGCGCCCGTCTGCTTCCACGTCTTGCACAACGGGCTCATGCTGGCGATCGTCAGCAGCCATCCGGAGCTTGCCACGTGACGGAGGCCGCCATGCCCGACGACGCCTTCTCCCGCCCCCGCCTGCTGCCGCGCGGCGAGGCGCTGGTGGCCAGCACGGCCGTGCTCACGGGCGACGTGCTGCTGGGCCGCGCCGCGTCGGTCTGGTACGGCTGCGTGCTCCGCGGCGACCTCGCGCGCATCACGGTGGGCGAGATGACCAACGTGCAGGACGGCGTCGTGCTGCACGCGGACACGGACGTGCCCAACGACATCGGCGCGTGGGTGACCATCGGGCACCGGGCCATGGTGCACGGGCGGCGCGTCGGCGACGGCTGCCTCATCGGCATCGGCGCCGTGATCCTGGGCGGCGCGCAGATCGGCGAGGGCTGCATCGTCGCGGCCGGCGCGGTGGTCAAGGAGAAGGCCGTCATCCCGCCGCGCTCGCTGGTGGCCGGCGTGCCGGCGCGCGTGGTGCGCGCGGTCTCGGATGCCGAGCTCGTGGAGCTGCGCGGCCACGCGGACCACTACTGGGAGCTGGCGCGCACGCACGTCAGGGAGTGACCCGCCGCCACAGCGCGCGCGCCGCCCAGCCAGCCGCGACCGCCGCGAACAGGTGCTTGAGCGTGTGGCCGCTGACCAGTCCCCCCGCCGCGAAGATCGGCCGGTCGAGCGCCTCGCACGCCTTGGCCGCGGCGTAGAGCGCGATGACGCCCCAGAGCAGATCGGGCCGGCCACTCTCGCGCCGCGGCGCGAGCACGGCCAGCAGCACGAGTCCCAGCGCCGGCCCGAACTGCGACACGCCGTAGGCGCGCAGGTCGCCCGCGCCCGCCGCCTCGGTGTGCGCCCACCACGCGACGCTGCCGCCCGCGAAGAGCAGCAGCGGCACCAGCAGTCGCGCTGCGAGCCGCGGCGAGAGGCGCTCGGCGATCATGGCGCACAGCAGCCCCTGGCAGGCGAGGGCGATCGGCAGACGGTCCCAGGCGAGGCGCTCGTTGGAGGGCGCGAGGTGGTACCAGCCCGAGCCGAAGGTCGTGAGCACCACGCCCGCGAAGAAGGTGGCCCACGCGGTGCGCGCCGCGGGCGACGGGGCCGCAGCGCGCCGCCGCAGCGCGAGCAGGCCGGCCACGCCTGCCGGGAGGAAGGCCAGGTTGCCCAGCACGTCGCCCGCATCGGGCACGCCCAGCCACGGTCGGCGGTCGGCGAAGTCGTGGTAAGCCGGGTCCTGCGGGATGCGCGGCGCGAGCAGCACGAAGGCGGCCGAGAGCACGGCGACGGCCAGCAACGCGGCGCGCGCGCGCCGCGCCTGGGCGGCGTCCGGGCTCACGTCACGCGCTTCCAGCGCTCCGCGATCTTCGCCAGCGTGGCCCGGTCCTCGATGAACTCCTCGACGTGGCCGCAGGCGGTGCAGCAATGCGTGACCACGCGCGCGGCCGCCCACATCGTCAGGGGGATCTGGCGCCGGGCGTTCATCGGGCCGCCCTCCTGGCGGCGCACCTCGCGCTTGCCGCAGCGCGGACAGCTTCCATCCTGCATGGCGGGCCTCCTCGGCCGCGTGCCGCGGGGCGCGCTGCCGGGAGCAAGCTAACCCACGCGTCACCGCGGCCAGCACGGCGCGCCCGACGCGCCCGCTGGGCCGTGGCCGTCAGGAACGCCACGCTGGGGTTCGTCATCGGTTCAAGACACGAGATCGGAACGGTCGAAAGGCGCGATGGCGCGGTCACGCTCCCCAGCGCTCCGTGCCCCGACCCCTTGAACATCACTCTTCGCTGGAGCCGTGGCGCCGTGCGCCGCGCCCGCAGTCCTTGAACGACGACGAGCTGCACCATTTTCCGCGCGCGGGTCGCAACCCGCGCAAGCGCCGGCACGAGCGCCGCCCCGGCGCGTGGAACTACGCGCCCGTGGATGACTTCAAGGCACCCGAGGCCTGGCGACTGCTGCGCATCATGGGTGAGTTCGTCGAGGCGACCGAGGCGCTGGAGGAATGCCGGCCGGCGGTCACGGTCTTCGGGTCGGCGCGCACGTGTCCGTCCGATCGCGACTACCTCAAGGCCCAGCAGCTCGGGCGCGGGCTCTCGGACGCCGGCTTCAACGTCATCACCGGCGGCGGCCCCGGGATCATGGAGGCCGCCAACAAGGGCGCCTTCGAGGGGCAGGCGCTCTCCATCGGCCTCAACATCGCCCTGCCGCAGGAGCAGGACCCCAACCCCTGGCAGGACGTCGAGCTGCGCTTCCGCTACTTCTTCGTCCGCAAGGTGATGTTCGTCAAGTACTCGTGCGCCTTCTGCATCTTCCCGGGCGGCTTCGGGACCTTGGACGAACTGTTCGAAGCGATTACCCTGATCCAGACCGAGAAGATCGCCCCCTTCCCCGTGATCCTCGTGGGCACGGCGTTCTGGGCGCCGCTCCTCAAGCTCATTCGCGAGACGATGCTCCCCGGCGGCATGATCTCGCCGGAGGACGTGGACCTGATCCACGTCACAGACGATGTCCAGGACGCCATCGACCGCATCCGCAGCGCGTGGGACAGCAAGTCCTTCCAGCGCGGACGCCGCGCGAGCTGAGCGCAGCAGCCCAGCAGCAGCCCGTCTAGGTGCGGACGCGGTAGCCGTAGCCCTTGCGCGTCTTGCGGCTGGCGGGGCGCTTGCCGTGGTTGGCCTTCTTGATGCGGCGGTTGTTCTTGGCCACGGCGGGCTCCTGCGATGGGGTCGGCGGACGAAGGGCGGGGATTCTAGCCGCCGGAGGGCATGGGCCGGAAGCGCCGCACTGCTGGCGCTGCTGCTGGCCGCGGCGGCCCCGGCGCAGGACGCGGGCAAGCCGCCCGACCCGGGCGACGAGGACGTGCTCGGCTGGCTGAGCGGCGCGCAGGAGCAGGGCCAGCCGCCAGCGCCCGCGCCGGCCGAGGAGCCACCCGCGCCGTCGCCGGAGGCGCCGCCCCGCAGCGCGCCGCAGCCGCGTCCCGCGCAGGCCACGACACCCAGCGCCGCCGCCACGGACTTCGCCGAGACGCTGCGCAAGGCCATGACGCTCGAGCTGGAAGTGCAGAAGTACGAGACCAGCGTCATGGGCGCCGAGCCCAACCTCGACGCGCTCCAGGGCTTCAAGAAGGCGCGCTGGGAGCGCATGCAGCAGGACAGGGTCACGTTCCGCGAGACCGCCGGCCAGATGTCGCTGCAGCCGCTCGAGGCGCCGCAGCCCGACCCGGGCGTGACGCTCTCGCGCGACGCGCAGGCCCTGCTCGTCGGGCTGGGCAACGCCCTGCAAGCCACGCGCAACACGCACCAGCTCGACCAGTACATCGACGACAACCGCGGCTTCGTCAACACGGGGGACTGGGCCCAGCGCGACCGCGCGGTGGAGCTGCGCGACGAGATCGTGGGTCGCGAGGTGACCTTCGCGCACCTCGTGCAGGATGCCGACACGCTGGCCAAGGGCGGCGGCGACGACGAGCTGGTCGCGAGCATGCGCTCGCGGCTGCAGGAGGTGGCGCCCGAGGTGGAGAGCGCGGGCGACGACCTGGCCGTGCTCGCGGTGCGCGACGAGACGCTGCGTGGCCAGATGCTGGCCGAGGTCGACTCCATGCTGGCCGAGCAGGATCCGCCGGCGCCTCTCCCCCGGCCCGACGCCGAGCTGCGCCCGCGCGTGGTGGAGCTGCGCCAGCAGCTGCTGGACAAGGCCGGCCTGCCGCCCGTCATCGAGGAGCACGACGCCCTCGCCAAGCAGATCGAGGACCTGGACAAGCAGCTCGAGGCCGACCTGCCCCAGGACAAGCGCATGGAGCTGGTCAGCCAGCGCACGCCGCTCGTCAGGCGCAGCAACGAGCTGGAGGTGAAGTGGCTCGGCTCGGTGCCGGACGCGGACACGTGGAACGAGCTCATCCCCACGACGCAGGAGCTCATCCACCGCCGCCTGCTGGACCTCGGGCCCACGGGCGTGCTCTACGGCGCGCGCTGCGAGGACCTCGACGCGGTGCTGGCCGAGGGCCTGCCCGACACGCCGAGCCAGTGGCAGTACCTCGACCAGCAGCAGGACTTCCTGACCCTGCTCGACGGCCTGAAGCCCAGCTCGGGCAACCCGCTCAACAACATCTCGCTGCCGGACCTGTGGGGCCTGACGCTGCTGGCGGAGGCCCAGAAGAAGGTGGCGATCGAGAACCAGCTCGCCGCGGAGGCGGCGCCCAGGCCCCCGCCGAAGGGCAAGCCGCCGCCGAAGCCCAAGGCGAGCCCCAAGCCGAAGCCCAAGCCCAAGCCCAAGCCCATGGGCGGTTACGGTTACGGACACGGGCACGGCCACGGGAAGCACCACTACTGAGCCGGGCGCCTGCCGTCAGGCTCGCGGCTGTGCCGAGCCGGATCAGCCCGGCCCGCTCGCGGGCACCTGCTCGTCCGGCACGGCCTGGTAGGAATCGTAGGTCTCGACCGGGATGAAGCGGTCGAGGTCGGCCCACTCGCCCGCCTGCTTGACCAGGTTGCGCGCGATGACCATGCGCTGGATCTGGTTGGTGCCCTCGTAGATCTGCGTGATCTTGGCGTCGCGCATGTACTTCTCGATCGGGTAGTCGCGCATGTAGCCGTAGCCGCCGAAGAGCTGCACGGCGTCCGTGGTGACCTCCATGGCCGTGTCGGTGGCGAAGGACTTGCAGATGGCGGCGAGGCGGTTGATGTTCTCGGTGTCCCCGCGATCCACGGCGGAGGCGGCGCGGTATACCAGGCCGCGCGCGGCCTCCACCTTGGTGGCCATGCCGCCCAGCATGTCCATGATGAGGCCCATGCTGGAGAGCTTCTGCCCGAAGGCCTCGCGGCGCATCGTGTAGCGCACGGCCAGCTCGAGCGCGCCCTGCGCCAGCCCCAGCCCCTGCGCCGCCACGCCGGGCCGCGCGTAGTCCAGCGTCTGCATGGCGTGCTTGAAGCCGTAGCCCGCGCGTCCGCCCAGCAGGTTGGCGACGGGCACGCGACAGTTCTCGAAGTGGCTCTCCACCACCGGCACCGCGCGGATGCCCATCTTGTCCTCGATCTTCTTGATGGTGAAGCCGGGCGTGCCCTTCTCCACGACCAGCGCGCTGATGCGCCGGCTCTTGCTGTTCGGGTCCGTCACCGCGAACACGGTGTAGATGCTGGCCACGCCGCCGTTGGTGGTCCACTTCTTCTCGCCGTTGATCACGTAGTGGTCGCCCTGCAGGCGCGCCTGGCAGCGCATGGCCGCGGCGTCGCTGCCGGCGAACTTCTCCGACAGGCAGAAGGCGATGAACTTCTGCCCGCTGGCGATCTGCGGCAGCCACTTTTTCTTCTGCTCCTCGGTGCCGCCCACGAGGATCGGGAAGCTGCCCAGGGCATTGACCGCGTAGGCCACGCCCACGCCGCCGCAGGCCCGCGAGATCTCCTCGATCACCAGGCACAGCGCCACGATGCCCGCGCCGTGGCCGCCGTACTCCTTGGGGATCCACACGCCCAGCAGCTTGTTCTCGATGAGCGCCTGCCGCACCTCCTCGGGGTACTGCTGCAGCTCGTCGTACTTCTTGCTGAGCGGCCGCACGACGTTCTCGGCCACGTCGTGGGCCACGGACTGCCAGTGGCGGGCTTCGTCGGTGATGCGGATCTCGGACATGGGCGGGCTCCGGTGCGGATCGGCGCGGCAGCATAGCGGGGACGGGCGGGGCGGCGCGATGGGCCTCTCAGGCGAAGCCCGTGCTGCGTCCTGCCGTCTCGAAAACCCTTTGCGCGAGATCGATCGCGGCCCGTGCCTCGGCCACCGTTGGCTCATCCGACTCGCCCGGGTACCGAAATGCCCAGGCGAACGGCGTCAGCTCTTCTGCCTCCAGGACGAGATCGCGGAGCGCCGGCTCCACGGCCAGCAACTGCTGGCCGAGCTCGCGCAAGTCGTGGGTCTTGCGGAACGGCAGGCCGTGCCAGGCGAGCATGGCCTTCCATGACTTCTCTGCAGCCTGCTGCGCGTGGAAGAGTGCGACGTCGGGCAACGGTGGGGAGACGACGATCAGATTGCTCGCGGCAGCGAGGTCGCGGCGCGCCTTCGCCAGCCAGTCCGCGGCTTCGTAGCGGTTCTGCGGCTCGTGGAGCTCCTCATCAGGCCGCATAGAGCAGTCGCCCTTCACGCAGGACGGTTGCGGGCAGCGACGCCGGACTGCGCAGGCGCTGCTCGAAGTCGCTCTGCGCCCAGACCAAGACGTCGACGGCCGCTGGCACGCCGCGGAGCGCGAGGTACGCGGCTTGGCAGAGACGGTAGCGCTTGTCCGTGAGCTCGCCCAGGACGAGCAGCACGTCGTAGTCGCTGTTGGCGCCCGCCTCGCCTCGCGCTCGAGACCCGAACAGGTAGATTCGCTCGGGCCGGAATCTGGCGACCAGACGGCTGACGATCTCGTCGATCACGGGATCGCGCACTTCGACGGGCATGGTGGTCTCCGGCCGGGCGTGGCGCCAGTCATCATCGTCGTGAGTTGCACCGGCCTCAAGCGCCGACGCTGCCGGACGACTCGCCATCGCGAGGCCCGCCCGCGAGAGTCCTCGCCGGCTGCAGTAGCATGCTCCCGGGCCCAAGCCCCGCTCGAGACGGAACGCGCCTGCCCATGCTCAATCGCCGGTTGCGCTGCCTCGCCCCGTACGCCATCGCTGCGTCCCTCGCTGCATGTACGGTGGCACCCGCCGTCAGTGCTCCAGCCCATCCGCCGCGTCCCGAGGCCCTCGCCAAGGCGGCCGCCCTGGACCATGCGCGTCGAGCACGATGGTGGCGCGCTCGACGTGCGCGCCGGCCAGGCGGTGATCACGCAGCCGGGCGAGCGCGTGCGCTACAGCACGCCGGACGCGGAGGGCGCGGAGTACGTGGCGGTGTGCCTGCCGGCGTTCACGCCGGAGACGGTGCATCGCGAGGCCTGAAGCGAAACGGGCCGCCGCGCCGCCGGAACGGCGCGACGGCCCGCGTGCCGAGGTGCGCTCAGAGCCCGAACGTCTCCTTCAGACCGTTCGAGGCCGAGACGCCGTGCGCGGCCCCTGGGTCCGCCGCGAAGACCTGGTGGTAGAGGCTCACGCCGTCGAGGGCCGGCATGACCGGCACCTGGAACTGCAGCGTGATGTCGCCCGCGCCGGCGCCGGCGCCGGGCAGCGCCAGCGCCAAGGGCAGGAACAGGGCGCCGGCCGGGTCGACCAGCATGGGCGCGCCCTTGATCTTGGCCACGCCGGCGGGCAGGTCCGCGCTGCCCACGAAGAGCACGGCGGGCGCGCTGCCCAGGAAGTCCAGGAACTCGAGGCCGATGAGCTGGCCGGGGCCGGGCGAGAAGATGCCGCGCAGCCTGGGCACGAAGCCGCCGCTGCCGGCCGTGCCCGCGCCGTACATCACGGTGCGGCCCGAGCAGAGCGTCGCGTCCTCGGGCGCCGAGACGCCGTCCAGCTCCACGAGGTTGGGATCGTGGAAGATCACGGTCTTGCCGCCCAGCGCGTCGATGCGCACCACGTTGCCCTGCCGCCCGCAGGTGATGAGCCCGCCCGAGCGCGAGAGCTTGAGGTCGTTGGGATGCGCGACCTTGGCGATGTCCTCCTCGGAGAAGACGCTGGTCTCGAGCGTGTCGACGCGGATGCGCACGATGGTCGACGTGCCGTAGTTGGCGGTGAACAGGTTGCCCGCGCCGTCCAGCGCCACCCCGCCCGGCTGGTCGATGAGCTCGCTGTCGCTGACCAGCGTGGCCGCGCCCTGCGCGTCGATGTGGATGATGGTGTCGGTGCCCAGGTTGGCCACGTACAGGCCGCCCTCGTCATCCCACGCCATGCCGTCCGGCCAGTTCAGCAGGCCGCCGGTGGACGCTGCGTCGTGCATCACCGTCTGCGTGCCGTCGTACTCGACGCGGAAGATCGAGCTCGCCTCCATGTCCGACATGACCCAGGCCTTGCCATCCAGCGACGGGATGCACGTGACCGGGGTCTTGAACAAGCCGCCGATGGAGACTGGCGTGGCGGTGCCGTCCGGCTTCACCTGCAGCAGCGCCACGATGCCGCGGTCCGGCACGTAGAAGTTGCCGTCGAGGCCGAACCATCCGTAGTGCGGGATGGCGAAGCCCTGGGACCACGCCGCGCCCAGGTCGGTGGTGGCGTCGACCTTCCAGATCGCGCCCACGGGCGGCGCGGAGAGGGCCAGGTCCTTCGGGTTGAGCTGCGCCGCGAGCGGCGCCGAGGCGAGGGCCAGCGCGATGGCGGGTGCGAGGAAGAGGCGAACGGGCTGCATGACAGATCTCCCTGGTCTTTCCCTGGAATCATCCGACGAGGGCGCGGGCGCCCTGATCACCAGTCCCAGACCGTCCGGCGCCGGGGGGCGTCACGCCGGGCCTCGGAGTGCCCGTTTCGAGGCCTCTCCGGCCGGCGGTGGAATCGACAAGCCTTCCAGCGGCTGCCGGCCGCGGCGAAGGGTCCCCGGCTGGCCCGGAACTGAAGCGACGCACGTGCATCGCAGATGCGTCGCTTCAGTGCGAGGCGCGCGGCGGAGGTGTTCGCCACAAGGCCGGCAACACGCGGGCCGGCCCGTCCGGGCCTGGCGCTACACTGCCCGCCATGCCGCCCGCGCCCGTGAGCGACGTGCCCCTGCTCTCCCTGGCGCTGGACCGGCTGCGTCGCAGCGCCGACGCGATCGCGGCCCTGGTGCGCGGCCTGCCCCTCGAGGCCGTGCGCTGGAAGCCGGCACCCGAGCGCTGGTCCGCGCTGGAGGTCGTGTGCCACCTCGGTGACGAGGAGGTGCTCGACTTCCGCACCCGCGTGCGCCTCACGCTGCAGGACCCCGCCGCGCCATGGCCCCCCATCGAGCCGTCGCGCTGGGTCGTCGAGCGCCGCTACCTGGAGCAGCCGGCCGGCCCGGCGCTGGCGCGCTTCCTGAACGAGCGCGCCGAATCGATCTCGTGGCTCGCGGCGCAGCGCGAAGCCCGCTGGGACAACGCGCACGAGCATCCCCAGGCCGGTCCGTTGACGGCGCGGTGCCTGCTCGCGAACTGGATGGCCCACGACCTGCTGCACCTGCGCCAGCTCGCGCGGCTGGAGTACGAGTCGCTGGCAGCGCGCGGCGAGGCGCTGGACTACGCGGGGCCGTGGACCTGAGCGCGCCGCCGCGGTCGCGCGCCCCTCACAGCACCTGACGGGCCCGCCCCGCCGGGGCGAGCCGAGCGTCGGAACCGCCTCGTCCCGGCGCGACCGCGCACCCTCAGGTGACGAACACTTCATCGGGCGTTCATCTGCTCCGGGGCGGCATCCGCGCATCGTGACGTGGCGTGCGGGGCGCGATCGTCGCGGGTCGACGGTCCGCGTCGCGGCCACGCCTGGGAGGGCAGCATGACCGACGCGGACGACCGGCTCGCGGCCCCCGTCGCGGGAGGCCGCCGCGCGACGCCGCTGCCCTTCTCGCGCCCGACGATCGAGGAGGACGAGATCGCCGAGGTCGTCGACTCGCTGCGCTCGGGCTGGATCACGACCGGGCCCAAGGTGATCCGCTTCGAGGAGCTGTTCCTGCAGCGCCTGGGCGTGACGCAGGCCGTGGCGGTCAACTCGGCCACTGCGGGACTGCACCTGGCGGTGGCGCTGCTGAACCTGCGGCCCGGCGACGAGGTCATCGTGCCGGCCATCACCTGGGCGGCAACGGCCAACGTCGTGGAGCTGTGCGGCGCGCGCACGGTGTTCGCGGACGTGGACCCCGACACGCTGTGCATGGCCCCGGCCGACGTCGCGCGGCGCATCACGCCGCGCACGCGCGCCATCATCCCGGTGCACTTCGCCGGCCAGCCCGTGGACCTGGACGCCATGGAGGCCCTGGCGCGCCAGCACGGCCTCGTGATCATCGAGGACGCGGCTCACGCGCTGGGCACACGGCATCGGGGGCGCGAGATCGGGACGAGCGGCCACATGGCGGTGTTCAGCTTCCACCCCATCAAGAACATCACCACCGGCGAGGGCGGCCTGGTGACGTGCAACGACGCAGCCCTCGCGGACCGCCTGCGCACGCTGCGCTTCCACGGCGTGAGCAAGAACGCCTGGAACCGCTTCCGCGGCGGCGGCGTGCCGCAGTACGACGTCCTCGAGCCGGGCTGGAAGTACAACATGCTCGACCTGCAGGCGGCGCTGGGCCTGCACCAGATGGCCAAGCTGGACCGCTTCAACGCCCGGCGGCGCGAGCTGGCGGCGCGCTACGACGCGCGGCTGCGCGAGGTCCCCGAGCTGCGGCCGCTGCGACCCACACGCTACCCGTCCACGTCGGCGTGCCACCTGTACGTCGTGCGCCTCGACCTCGCCACCGTGGACCTCGGCCGCGACGACTTCATGCAGGCCCTGGGCGCCGAGAACATCGGCACGGGCCTGCACTTCCCGGCGCTGCACCTCAGCTCGCATTACGCGGCCCGCTACGGCTACCGGCCCGGCTCGCTGCCGGCGGCCGAGGCGGCGGGCGCGAGCATCCTCTCGCTGCCGCTGTACCCGCTGCTCACCGAGGCCGACCAGGACGACGTGCTGGCCGCGATCGGGCGCGTGCTGCGGGCGCACCGCCGGACGGGCAAGTCGGCCGCGCCACGCGGGGCGTCGCGCGAGCAGGAGGCCGCGTCATGAGCCCGGCGCCCCCGGACGCCACGCTCACGGGGCGGCCCGCGGCGCCGGCCGACCCGCGGCTGTCACTCGTCATCCCCATGCTCAACGAGTCGGCCAACGTGCCGGCGCTGCTCGCGCGCGTGTTCCCGGTGCTCGACGCGCTGCGCGCCTCGCGCGGCGTCACGAGCGAGATCGTGGCGGTGGACGACGGCAGCACGGACGGCACGCTGGCCGTGCTGCGCGGCTGCCAGCACGAGCACCCCGAGCTGCGCATCGTGTCCTTCGCGCGCAACTTCGGTCAGCACGCGGCCGTGATGGCGGGCTTCGAGGCGGCTCGCGGCGAGTGGATCGTCACGCTGGACGCCGACCTGCAGAACCCGCCCGAGGAGATTCCCCGGCTCGTGGAGGCCTTCCTGCACGGACACGACCTCGTGAACACCTGGCGCGAGGAGCGCGACGACAGCCTCTTCCGCCGCACGGCCTCCGGCCTGGTGAACCGCGTCATGCGCCGCGTCTCGGGCATCGCGCTGCGCGACTTCGGCTGCATGCTGCGTGGCTACCACCGGCGCGTGGTCGACCCCATGATCCGCCGGCGCGAGTACCACACCTTCATCCCCGCGCTGGCCACGCTGCACGCGCACAACCCGGTCGAGATCCCCGTGGCCCACGCCGCGCGCGGCGCGGGGCGCTCCAACTACTCGCTGCGCCGGCTGTTCTCGCTGCAGCTCGACCTGGTCACGAGCTTCTCGGTGGCGCCGCTGCGGATGCTGTTCCTGCTGGGCTCGGTCATCGCGACGCTGGGCGTGCTCTTCGGCGTCCTGCTGCTCGTGCTGCGCCTGGTGCACGGGCCGGAGTGGGCCGCGTCGGGGGTGTTCACGCTGTTCGCGGTGCTGTTCATCCTGGTGGGCGCGCAGTTCGTGGCCTTCGGGCTGCTGGGCGAGTACCTCGGGCGCATCTACCAGGAGGTGCGCGACCGGCCGCCCTACCTCGTGCGCGAGACCTTCGAGGCGCCGGCGCCGCCCGTCGCGGGACGCGCGGAGGAAGCCCGGCGTGGCGAGGCGCGGCCCAGGGACGACCGGGTGGTGCGCTCGTGAGCGTGGTGGTCCTCGGCTACCACGAGATGGGCTGCACCGGCCTGCGCGCGCTGCTGCGGCACGGCGTGCCGGTGTCGGCGGTCTTCACCTACCGCGACGACCCCGACGAGAACTGCTGGTTCGGCTCGGTGGCCTCGCTGGCCAGCGGCGCGGGCATCCCGGTCTTCCTCACCGAGTCCATCCACGACGCGCGCTGGATCGGGCACCTGCGGGCGCTGCGGCCCGACGTGCTGTTCAGCTTCTACTACCGGCACCTCGTGCGCCGGACGATCCTCGAGATCCCGCGGCTGGGCGCCTACAACCTGCACGGCTCGCTGCTGCCGCGCTACCGCGGGCGCTGCCCCGTGAACTGGCAGCTGGTGCACGGCGAGCGCGAGTCGGGCGTGACGCTGCACGTCATGACGCCGCGTGCCGACGCCGGCGACATCGTGGGCCAGGAGCGCGTGGCGGTGGGCCCGGACGACACCGCCGGCGAGCTGTACGCCAGGCTCAACAGGGCCGCGGATGTGCTGCTGGAGCGGACGCTGGACGATCTCCTGGCCGGCCGCGCGCCGCGCACGCCGCAGGACGAGTCGCGCGCCAGCGTCTTCGGCGGCCGCCGCCCCGAGGACGGGCGCATCGCCTGGACCTGGCCGCGCGCGCGCATCCACGACCTGGTGCGCGCCGTCGCGCCGCCCTGGCCGGGCGCCTTCGGCGAGCTGGACGACGGGCGCCTCATGGTCTGGCGCACGAGCCGCCAGCCGCCCGCCGGCGCGCCGCCGCTGCCGCCCGGCGGCCTCGCGACGCTGGGCTCGCGCCTCGTCGCAGGCACCGGCGACGGCCCCCTCGAGCTGCTCGCGTGGAGCGCGCCCGGCGGGCGCGCGCTGCGCACGGGTGAACGCCTGTCCCTGCTCGTGCCGGCGGCCCACCGCCCGGAGGTACGCACATGAAGGTCCTGATCCTCGGCGTCAACGGCTTCATCGGCCACTCGCTCACCGCGCGCATCCTGCGGCAGACCGAGTGGGAGGTCTTCGGCATGGACATCGGCCAGGACCGCATCCGTGACCACCTCGACCACCCGCGGTTCCGCTTCCTCGAGGGCGACATCGGCATCAACCGCGAGTGGATCGAGTACCACGTCAAGGCCTGCGACGTCGTGCTGCCGCTGGTCGCCATCGCCACGCCCAAGGCCTACGTCGACGACCCGCTGCGCGTGTTCGAGCTGGACTTCGAGGAGAACCTGCGCGTCGTGCGCCAGGCGGTGAAGTACAGGACGCGCGTGATCTTCCCGTCCACCTCCGAGCTGTACGGCATGTGCACGGACGCGGTGTTCAACGAGGAGACCAGCCCGCTGATGCTCGGGCCCATCCGCAAGGAGCGCTGGATCTACTCCTGCGCCAAGCAGCTGCTCGACCGCGTGATCTGGGCCTACGGCCGCGAGGGCCTGGACTTCACGCTCTTCCGGCCCTTCAACTGGATCGGCCCCAACCTCGATGACATCAACACGCCCAAGGAGGGCAGCAGCCGCGTCGTCACGCAGTTCCTCGGGCACCTGCTGCGCGGCGAGCCCATCCGCCTGGTGGACGGCGGCCACCAGCGCCGCTCGTTCACGTGGATCGAGGACGGCATCGACGCGCTCATGACCATCATCGCCGACGAGGGCGGCTGCGCGGACGGGCGCATCTTCAACATCGGCAACCCGGCCAACGACTGCTCGGTGCGCGAGCTGCTCGAGCACATGCTGGCCATCCTCGAGGGCTACGAGGACTGGCAGGACATCCGCCAGCACGCGCAGATCGAGGAGGTCACCGCGCGGGAGTACTACGGCGAGGGCTACCAGGACATCCGCACGCGCGTGCCGGACATCAGCAACGCGCGGCGCTTCCTGGGCTGGGAGCCCAAGGTGGGCCTGGACGAGACGCTGCGCCGCACGATCGCCTTCTACGTGGCGCGCCGCGGCGCGCGGCCGGCCCGCGTGCCGGCATGAGCCCGGCGCGGCTCGCCTGCCTCAAGGTCGACGTCGACACGCACGACGGCATGCGCCTCGGCGTGCCGCGCCTGCTCGACGCGCTGCGCGAGGCGGGCCTGCGCGCCACCTTCTTCCTCTCCTTCGGCCCCGACAACTCCGGCAAGGCCATCCTCAACGTCGTGCGCCAGCGCGGCTTCCTGAAGAAGATGCTCGCGACCGGCGCGCCGCGCCTGTACGGCTGGCGCACCATGGTCTCGGGCACGCTGCTGCCGGCGCGGCCGGTCGCGGCGGCCTTCCCGGAGCTCGTGCGGCGCATCGTGGCGGAGGGTCACGAGGCGGGGGTTCACGCCTGGGACCACCGCCTCTGGCAGGACCACCTCGAGGGCCTGCCCGACGCGCGCGTGCGCGCCGAGCTGGCCTCGGCCTGCGACGCCTTCGAGGCGGCGCTGGGCGCGCGGCCCGCCGCCGTCGCCGCGCCGGCCTGGCTGGCGACGCGCACCAGCCTGCGCGTGCAGGACGGCCTGCGGCTGCTCTACGCCAGCGACATGCGCGGCGGGCCGCCCTGCTTCCCCGAGCTGGACGGCTACCGCTCGACCACGCTGCAGATCCCCACGACGCAGCCCTGCCTCGAGGAGCTGCTCGCACGCGGCGCGCGCGACCCGGCGGCCTGCCTGGATGCGGTCTGCGCGACGCCGGACGAGCCGCTGCCCGCGCGGGTCTTCGCGCTGCACGCGGAGGTCGAGGGCGGCGTGCACGCGCCTTTCCTCCAGCAGCTGCTGGCGCGGCTGCGCCAGGACGGCGACGAGATCGTCCCGTTGCGCGAGCTGGCCCAGCGGCTGCTGCGGCGGCCGGCCGACGTGCCCGTCGTGGCCGCCCAGCTGCAGCCGCTGCCGGGGCGCGCCGGACGCGTGCTGGCGCCGCGCGCCGTCGCGGCCGCGCATGCCTGAACTCGCCGCGCCGGCGCCGCGCGATCCAGCCGCGCGCCGGCTCCTCGCGCTGGCCGTCGCGCTGGCGGCCGTGCTGCTGCTGCTGGGCCTCGGCCAGCCGCTGTGGGGCTCCGAGGGCCGCTGGCTCGTGGTGGCGCGCGGCATGGCGCGCTCGGGCGACGCCTTCCGCATGGAGCTGGGGGGGCAGCCGTACCTGGACAAGCCCTTCGGCAGCTACTGGCTGGTGGTCGCGACCGCGTGGCTGACGGGCGGCTTCCGCGAGGCAGCCGGCCGGCTGCCGTGCATCCTCGCGCTGCTGGCCACGCTGCTCGTCACCTTCCAGCTGGGGCGGCGCACCGTCGGCGAGCGCGCCGGCGCTGTCGCGGCGCTGCTGCTGGCGCTGTCCCCGCGTGTGCTGTTCTGGAGCCACCTCGCCAGCGCCGACCCGCAGAACCTGCTGGGCAGCACGCTGGCGCTGCTGCTCGTCCTGCGCGCCTCGGAGGGCGGCGGCGACCGCACGCTCGTGCTGCTCGGCGCCGTGGCCGGCGCCACCACGCTCATGAAGGGGTTGCCCGGCATCGCGCTGCCGGCCTTCGTCGCGCTGCTGTGGGCCGCGGTCACGCGACGCGCCGGCTGGCTGCGGCCGCGAGGCCTCGTGCTCGGGGCACTGGCCTGCCTCGCGCTGGCCGGAACGCCCTTCGTCGTGGCGCGCCTGCAGCAGGGCCACTGGGACGCGCTGCAGCTGCTCGTGCGCGAGTCCGTCGTGCGCGCCGTGGAGCCCTTCGATCACGTGCAGCCGTGGTGGTTCTACCTGGTGAACCAGTTCGAGCTGCTCGCGCCCTGGTCGCTGCTGCTGCCCGCGGCGCTGCTGCACGCGCTGGCGACCCTGCGCGGCCCGGGCGGCGCGCGCGACACGTGGGCGCGGCTGGGGACCTCGACGGAGCAGCGGCGCGCGGCCTATTCGCTGTTCTGCTACGCGGCCGTGCTGGTCTTCTACTCGCTGTCGGGCAGCCGGCGCTCGTACTACCTGCTGCCCATCGCGCCCTTCGCGGCGCTGCTCGCGGCGCAGCTGCTGCTGGCGACGCCGGCGCGCGTGGCGGCCGGCCTGCGCCGCGCGGGCCTCGTCGGCCTCGGGCTGGTGGGCCTGCTCGCGGGGCTCGCGGCGCTGGGGCTGGGCCTGCTGCGCCTCGGCACCGACGCGGCGCCCGCCGCGCTGGTCGCGCGCGCGCCCGAGGCCGCGCAGGCCTTCGCGGCGCTGCCTCCCTGGCTGGCGACGCTCGGCCTCGCGATCGTGCCGGCCGCGTGGCTGCTGCGGCGCGCACCCGGTCCCGTGCGGTTGCTGCCGGTGCTCGCCGTGCTGGCGCAGACGGCGCTGCTGCAGCGCGGCGTGGTCGAGACCGTGCAGGCGTCGTTCGACCCGCTGCCCGCCTTCTGCGACGCCGTGCACGCCATCGTGCCCCCGGGCGCGGAGCTGGACCTCCGCGATGCCGACAACGCCAAGCTGCTCTTCTACCTCGATGCGCCGCCGAGCCGCTGCGGCGCGGACTGGCGCATCGTGCCGCGCCGGCTCGTGCCCCGGATCG
>DASUFI010000088.1:0-10259 GCA_036274635.1 Planctomycetota bacterium | reverse complement strand
CTCGGAGTCGTGGTGGCGGCCGCGTATTTCGCGGCGTAGGAGTCGACGGAAGAGCGGCTTCGCGCGCGGACGCGGGTCTCCATCGCACGCTCAGCTGCGGACGAGAGCGCGTCGCCCTCGTTGCCGCAGCACGGATGCGTGGCGCCCGCGCCCTCAGCGCCATGTGACGCGCGCATCCTTCGCACCACGCCGGCTGACTGGCGCGCGACCCGGCTGCGCGCGACGGGTTCAGCAGCACATCACACGCCCGGCCACGCCCGCGATGGGCGGCCCCGCTTCGGAGACCACCATGAACATGCGCTGCGCAGCACTCGCCTGTCTCGCCCTGCTGTGGGCGTGCGGCAAGAACGAGGGCGACTCGAAGTCCTCGGTGCCCCCGTCCACCTCCAAGTCCACGACCCAGACGGCCCCCGCCAAGCCGCCGACGGACACGTCCAAGTCCACCAGCACGACCCCGGTGCCTCCGAAGGCGCCCACGGCCGACAAGCCGGTGGCGAAGACGGCGCCCACTCCGCCATCGGAGACCGCGCCGGGCATCGTGCACACGACGCCGACGACGCCTCCGTCCACGACGCCGTCGACCACGCCGTCCACGACTCCGTCGACGCCCCCTTCGACCACCCCCTCCACGACGCCTTCGCAGACGCCGGCTCCGACTCCGTCGCAGACGGCCGAGGGCGTGTTGCCGCCGGCCAAGCCGACCGCGCCTGACATGACGGCGCCCGCCGGCACGACGGAGAGCCTCGGCGTCGAGAAGGCCGTCGCCCACCTGAGCCCGTCCTCGGGCTCGGCCGTGAGCGGCACCGTCACCTTCACGCGCCAGGCCACCGGCGTGGAGGTGCACATCGTGCTCGAGGGCCTCACCCCCGGCGCGCACGGACTGCACGTCCACGAGACCGGCGACTGCTCGGCGTCCGACGCGATGAGCGCGGGCGACCACTTCAATCCCGGCCACGCGCCGCACGGCGGACGCGATGCCACCGAGCGCCACGCGGGCGACCTCGGCAACGTGATGGCCGATGGCGCGGGCAAGGTCGACGTGACCTTCAGCGACCGCATGATCGCGCTGTCCGGCGAGTCCTCGATCCTCGGCCGCGCGCTCGTCGTGCACGCCGACGCCGACGACCTCGTCAGCCAGCCCGCCGGCAACTCGGGCGCGCGCATCGCGTGCGGCGTCATCGAGGAAGCCAAGGGAACTCTGACGGTGCCGGGCGGCGGTTGAGCGCAGACGTCCTCCCGGGTCCCGTCGGAGCGTAGAGCCACCGGGACGATGCAACGCTGGCGCGTCCGGGCGACCGGGCGCGCCAGCACCGTTTTCCGGGGCGCCCGGCGCGAACACTGGACAGCGCTCGGGCCGGATCGGTCGAATGTTCGTCCGCCTGCTGACCGGGCGCGGAGGCGATCCGTGTCACCCACCCCCACCCACACCTGGCGCTTCGCGCGCGCCGGCGGCTTCGACCAGGTGCGCCTCGACACGGCCGAGGACCTGGCGCGCCTGGACGAGCTGGACCTGAAGCTCTGGGCCGCGCTGGCCTGCCCGGTCAAGGGCCTGGAATTCGACGAGCGCACGCTCGCGCTCATCGACACCGACAAGGACGGCCGCGTGCGCGCGCCGGAGATCCTCGCGGCGGTGGGCTGGTGCGACGAGCGGCTGAAGGACCTGGCCGCGATCAAGGCCGGTACCGGGGAGCTGCCGCTGGCGCAGATCGACGATTCGACCGACGCCGGCCGCGCCGTGCTGGCGTCGGCACGGCAGATCCTCAAGGACCTGGGCAAGGGCAGCAGCGCCGCCATCTCGCTGGCCGACGTGTCCGACACCGCGCGCATCTTCGCGCAGACGCGCTTCAACGGCGACGGCATCCTGCCCGCCAACGCGGCGGACGACGAGCCCACCCGCAAGGTCATCGAGGACATCCTCGCCTGCTGCGGCTCGCTGCCCGACCGCAGCGGCCAGCCGGGCATAGACCAGGCGCGGCTGGATGACTTCTTCACCCAGCTCGCGGCCTGCGAGGCGTGGGTCGCGCGCGGCGAGTCGGATCCGGCGCTGCGCCCGCTGGGCGAGGCCACGGCCGCCGCCGCGGCCGCCGTGCAGGCCGTGCGCGCCAAGGTGGACGACTGGTTCGCGCGCTCGCGGCTGGCCGAGTTCGACGAGCGCGCGCTGGAGGCCGTGAACCGCAGCGAGGCCGAGTACCTGGGCGTCGCGGCCGCGGACATGACCATCACGGCGCAGGAGGTGGCCGGCTTCCCGCTCGCGCGCGTGCGGCCGGGCCAGCCGCTCTCGCTGACCACCGGCGTGAACCCCGCGTGGGCGGCCGCGCTCGAGACGCTGCGCACGGCCGTGGTCGCGCCGCTCGCCGGCAAGGACAAGACCGCGCTCACTGCCGCGGACTGGTCCGCCCTGGTGGCCAGGCTCGCGCCCTACGAGGCCTGGATGGCCAGCCGGCCGACCGCGGCCGTCGCCGGGCTGCCCCCGGCGCGCGTGCGCGAGATCCTCGCCGGCCCGTCGCGCAAGGCCATCGCCGACCTCATCGCCAGGGACAAGGCGCTGGAGAAGGAGGCGCAGGGCATCGCGCAGGTCGAGCAGCTCGTGCGCCTGCACCGCGACTTCTATCGCCTGCTGCTCAACTTCGTGAGCTTCGACGACTTCTACAGCGGCGAGCGCAAGGCCATCTTCCAGGCCGGCACGCTGTACCTCGACGCGCGCGCCTGCGAGCTGTGCCTGCGCGTCGACGACCCGGCGCGCCACGCGGCGCTGGCCGGCATGTCCAAGGCCTACCTCGCCTACTGCGACTGCACGCGCCCCTCGGGCGAGAAGCTGCAGATCGTGGCCGCCTTCACCGGCGGCGACTCCGACTACCTCATGGTCGGGCGCAACGGCCTGTTCTTCGACCGCAAGGGCCGCGACTGGGACGCGACCATCACCAAGGTGGTCGAGAACCCGATCAGCGTGCGCCAGGCCTTCTGGGCGCCCTACAAGAAGGCCGTGCGCCTCATCGACGAGCTGGTGGCCAAGCGCGCCGCGGCCTCGAGCGCCGAGTCGGACGCCAAGCTGGCCGCCGTCTCGCAGTCCACCGCCGACGCCGGCAAGCCCGCCACGCCCCCGCCCGAGCCGAAGAAGATCGACGTCGGCACGGTGGCCGCGCTGGGCGTGGCCTTCGGCGCCATCGGCACGCTGATCGCCACGCTCATCGGCTACGCCGCGGGCCTCTTCAGCCTGCCGTTCTGGATCATCATCCTCGCCCTGCTCGGCCTGATGCTGCTGATCTCGGGCCCGTTCATGGTGATCGCCTGGCTCAAGCTGCGCCAGCGCAACATGGGCCCGATCCTCGACGCCAACGGCTGGGCCGTGAACGGGCGCGTCAAGCTGAGCGTGCGCTTCGGCGAGTCGCTGACCGAGGTGGCCAAGCTGCCCCCCGGATCGAAGACGGCCGGCGCGGACCCGTACGCCGACAAGCCCAGCCCGTGGCCGAGGCTGCTCCTGGTCGTCGTCATCGTGGCCTTCATCTACAGCTTCCTCGGAGATCCCGCGCACGGCTGGCTGTACGACTGGACGCGGCCCGGCACGGCCTTCCACGAAAAGCTGGGCTTCTCGCTGGGCAGCCGCAAGCTGACCGAGGAGGAGCAGGCCGCGATGGCCGCGCCGCAGGCGCCGGCCGAGGCTGCGACGCCGGCTCCCGCACCGGCGGCGCCGCCGGTCAAATAGCGCGCGCGGCGGCTCAGCGACCCTGCGGCGCGCCCGCGCGCGAGCCCGGCTCGCCCGGCTCGCCGCGCTCGTAGGCCGGCAGCTGCAGCAACTCCGGATCGAGCTGCGCCAGCGCCGTCTCGAGCTGCGTCGCCAGCTCGGCCGGCCCGCGGTCGCGCACGCGCGCGAGCACGAGGCGCGCCGTGTCCACGGGCGAGATGTTCAGGCCATCCAGCGTGCCGGCGGCGCCGGGCTTGCGCCCGAAGGACGCGAGCAGCTGGTCGACGGCGCGCGCGTCGTCGCCGCGCTCGAAGGCCAGGCGCGCGCGGCCCGCCAGCGCCAGGGCCACGTAGTGGTCGGCGTCGGCGCTGCCCGCGGGCTCGAGCGCGAGGCTGCGCTCGTAGTGCGCGATGCCGCGGTCGTAGGCCGCGAGCGCGTCGTCCGGGCGGCCGGCGCGGCGCAGGTTCTCGGCCGCCACCAGCGAGGCGTAGCCGGCGAAGCGCTCGAGGCTGGGGGGCGCCGACGGGTCGCGCAGGCGCTCCTCGTACCAGCCCTCGAGCCCCGCGGCGCCGCGTGTGTCGAGCAGCCGCGCACGCAGGCGGTCGTGCAGCGCGGACGAGGCCGGGAAGCGCGCGATGCCGGCGTCGAGCACCTCACTCGCGGCGGCCGTCGCACCGAACCACTTGAGGAAGTCGTAGTGCATGACGGCCTGCGAGTCGTCGCCCAACGGGTGGCGCGCGAGAACGTCGTAGGCGGCATGGACGTCGGCCAGCCAGCTGGCCGGCCAGTCGCGCTGCGCCAGCGAGGCCTGCGCGATGGCCTGCTGCCGCGAGCGCGCGAAGAGCCACAGCAGCGCGAGGCCGTTCTTCCCGGCCGCGTCCGCCGGCACCACGCCGCCCGCGGAGGCCGCCTGCGTGAGGGCCGTGTCGAGATCGCCGAGGTCGTAGGCGGCCAGCGCCAGCGCGGCGTGCTCGCGCGCGTCGTCGACGCCGAGGCGCGCCGCGGCCTGCGCCGCGCGCTGCGCGTCCATGGCCACGTAGCGCGCGGCCTGCGCGTCGGGCTCGGCGGCGGCCTGCGCCAGCAGCGCCTCGGCCAGCTCCAGCTGTGCGTGCGCGTCGTCGCCGGCGAGGATGGCGTCCTGCTGCGCGAGCCGCGCCTCGCGCGCCGCGCGCTCGGAGGCCGACGGGCCCGGTGAGGCCAGCGCCCGCGTCCAGGCCTCCTCGTCCACGACGGACGCCGCGTCCGCCAGCCCGCGGTAGGCCACGGACAGCGTCTTCGCCCGCGGGAACTCCTGGCCCAGCCGCACCAGCGCGGCGAGCAGGTCCTCGCGCTCCTGCGGCTCGAGCGGCTGGGCCAGCGCCTCGGTGAGCAGGTCGATGGCGCCGGGGTAGGTGGAGCGCACCAGCGCCTGCCGCGCGAGGCGCGCGAGGTCCGGGTCGGGATCGCGCAGCGCGAGGCGCAGCACGTCGAGCGGCGGCTCGTCGGTGCGCGCGACCACCACCTCGAGCAGCGCGCGCCGCTGCTCGCGGTTGCCGTCGCCGTAGGCCGTCTCGACCTCGACGCGGTCGAGGTTGTCGCGGCTGGAGAGCAGCTCGATGGGCGAGCTCTCCGGGTGCGAGTTGGGCTTCGTCGCCGGCCAGCTCTCCACGCCCTTGCGGATCGGGTCGAAGACCGCCTCCGTGCTCCAGGCGTAGAAGACGTCGTACATCTCCTTCTCGCCGCCGGCCTCGTCCACGCCGATGTGCCGCGGCGCGATGCGCTGCCCGTCCATGAAGCGGTCGTGCACCCAGGGCTCGATGGCGATGTGCTCGCCGCACGTCACCGACCCGAAGCGCGGGCACAGGATGCGGTGCCCCTGCTCGTCGTAGTCGCGCGGGTTGTGGCGGTAGACCGAGGCGATGACGCACACGTACTGGTCGTACAGCTTCGCGATCTCGGGCTGCCTGTAGCGCACGCCGGCGTAGTGCTCGCTGGCCACCTCGCCGTCCATGTTGATGCACACGAGGATGGGCTTGCCGGTGGCCTTGCTCACGGCCTGCGCGTCGTACCAGCTGCGCTGCCACTCGATGAGGCAGGGCTTGGCCCAGTCCTCGGCGGTGGGCGCGGGCCAGGTCTTCTCGCGGTCGGGGCGCGGGCGGGCGACCTGCGGCGCGGGCGCCGGCGGCGGAGCGGGCGCGTCCTGCGCGGCGGCGGCCGCGGCGACGGCGAGGAGCAGCACGAGCAGGCGCATCAGGGCGGGTCCTTGTCCAGTTCCGAAAGGATGTCGGCCACGGTGCCTTTCTCGGGCCGGATCACGATGACGTCCTCGCCCGGAGGCGACGCGCGCTGCGGGGCGGCGGCCGGCGCGCGTGGCGGGCCCGCGTCGCGACGCGGCTCGGGCTGCGCATGGACGGGCGCCGGCATCACCCACTCCGTGCGGCTGTCCAGCCACTCGCGGTAGCGCGGCAGCGTCCACATGCCCTGGCGCGAGCCCGTCTCGAGGATCTGGCCCAGCTTGAACATCTGCCCCTGGCGCAGCACGGCCTTCACGGGCGTCGTGGCCAGCAGCACCTCGCACTCCGGCACGCGCAGGCCCGGATCGTCGCGCCACACCAGGTGCTGCGTCACCACGGCGAGAAGCACGTCCGCCAGCTGCGCGCACACCGACGGCTGCTCCTCGGCCGGGAAGGCCGAGACCACCCGCTGCAGGGCCTCCACCGCCGTGCCGCTGTGCATGGTGGCCAGCACGAGGTGGCCCGTCTCGCAGGCGTCCAGGGTGAGGCGCATGGTCTCGCGCTCGCGCATCTCGCCCACGGCCAGCACGTCGATGTCCTCGCGCATCGCGTCCACCACGCCCTGCGCGAAGGAGGGCGTGTCGCGCCCCACCTCGCGCTGGCGGATGAAGGCGTGCGCCGGCACCAGATCGAACTCGACCGGCTGCTCGATGGTGACGATGTGCCGCGCGCGCGTGCGGTTGATCTCCTGCACCAGCGCCGCCAGCGTGGACGACTTGCCGCAGCCCGTCGGCCCGCTCACAATGACCAGGCCGTGCGTGGGCTCGACCAGCTTGCGCAGGTCCGGGTGCAGGTTGAGCGAGCGCACGCTGACCTCGTCGCCGGGCAGCAGGCGCACGGCCAGGCCCACGTGGCCGCCGCTGTGCAGCACGTTGATGCGGCAGCGCGCGCCCTCCAGCGTCAGCGCCTTGTCCGCCGAGCCACGCGTCACGCAGGACTCCCACTCGTCCTCGCGCAGCAGCGCGCGGGCCATCGCCTCGGTGGCCGCGGGTGTCGGCGACGGCTCGCCGTCCAGCAGCACCAGCTCGCCGCGCACGCGCAGCACGATGGGCTGGCCGGCAGCCACGTGCACGTCGCTGGCGCCGCGCCGCGCGGCGGTGGCGATGATCTGGGCCAGGTTCATGCGGCCGTCAGCGCGCCAGGGCGGAGGAGGGAGGGATCGGGCACGCCGCCATTGCATGCCGGCCGGGGCGCGCCGTCAACGGCGCGGTTGCGCCGCGCGTCGGCTCAGGCGCGGCGGCCCGGGACTGCGGCCGCCGGCTCGCTGATCCAAGGCAGCCATTCCTCGATCTTGGCCAGCAGCTCGTTGGGCTTGATGGGCTTGGCCAGGTAGTCGTCCATGCCGGCCTCGAGGCAGCGCTGCCGGTCGCCGGCCAGCGCGTTGGCCGTGACGGCGATGATCAGCTGGTGCGGGCCGGCGGCGCCTTCGCGCTTGCGGATCGCGCGCGTCGCGGCGTAGCCGTCGAGCACCGGCATCTGGCAGTCCATGAGCACGACGTCGAAGGCCTCGCGGGCCGTGGCCTCGACCGCCTCCGCGCCGTTGGCGCGCACGACGACCTCGTGGCCCACGCGCTCGAGCACGCGCCGGCAGACCAGCGCATTGATGGCGTTGTCCTCCACCAGCAGGACCCGGCCGCGGCGCGTCGCGTTCGGCGTGGACGTGCGCACGGCGCGCTGCCCGTCGGGCGCGCCGGTCGCGTCGGACGGCACGTAGTCTCCGGGGGTCGCGAGGGCGGTGGTCAGCGCCTTGAGCAGCGAGCGGTCGTTGGCGGGCTTGAGCAGCCAGCCGTCGAAGAGCGCTTCGGCGCGGGCGGCCTGTCCGGCATCCAGCGGCGCGGAGCTGAGCAGCAGCAGGCGCATCGGCGCGAGCAGCGGGTCCGAGCGCACGCGCTGCGCGAAGCCGAGCCCGTCCTCCCCCGGCATGCACAGCTCCACGATGGCGATGTCGTACGGCTGGCCGCTGCGCGCGGCGGCCAGCAGCGCCTCCATCGCCGACGCGGCGTCGCCGGCCTGGCCGGGGCGCATGTGCCAGCGCAGCACCTGGTGCTCGAGGAAGCGCCGGCTGCTGGCGTCGTCATCCACGAGCAGGACGGTGTAGCCCCTGACCTCCTCATCGTCGGGGGGCGCGTCGGTCGGGCCCGGCTCGGCGGGCTGGCACGCCACCGTGAAGGTGAAGGTGCTGCCCACGGACTCCGCGCTGATGACGCGGATGTCGCCGCCCATGAGACGCACGAGGCTGCGACTGATGGCGAGGCCGAGCCCGGTGCCGCCGTGGCGGCGCGTGGTCGAGCCGTCCGCCTGCACGAAGGACTCGAAGATGCGCCCGATGGCCTCGGCCGGGATGCCGATGCCCGTGTCGCGCACCTCGAAGCTCAGCACGATGCGCCCGTCCGGTCGCGGCGCCGCGAGGACGTGCAGCGCCACCTCGCCCCAGTCGGTGAACTTGACGGCGTTGCCGAGGATGTTGAGCAGCACCTGCCGCAGCCGGCCGGGGTCGCCGCGCAGTCGCTCGGGCACGCTGTCGTCGATCACGCTGCCCAGCTCGAGCTTCTTGGGCCGCGCGGTCGCGGCCGTGAGCGCCATGCACTCCTCGATGACCTCGCGCGGGGGGAACTCGATCTCCTCGATGGTCGCCTGCCCGGCCTCGATGTTGGAGAAGTCGAGGACGCCGTTGAGCAGCGTGAGCAGGTTCTCGGCCGAGAGGCTGATGGACGAGAGCAGCTCGGCCTGCACCTCGCTCAGCTCCGTGTCGCGCAGCAGCTCGGACATGCCGATGATGCCGTTGAGCGGCGTGCGGATCTCGTGGCTCATCGTGGCGAGGAATTCCGACTTGGCCTGCTCGAGGCGCGCGGCGTCGGCCCGTGGCGCGGCGTCGGCGGGGTCGAAGGCCACCGCGCGCGGACGCCGGGCGCCGGCCTTGCCCTCGCGCGCCGCCAGCAGCTCGTCGAGGGCGTCGAGCAGCGTGCGCCACGCCTCGAACGAGGCCGGACCCTCCTGGGGATCGATCCCGCAGTGGGTCAGCTGCTCCTGCAGCAGGCGATGCACGGTTGGCTCCGGACCGGGCGAGGGGGGAATCTCTCGCCATCCGGCATCGGCACGCCCCGCGCGCGAACTTGAGGCAGACGCCCCGTCAGCCGGTCACCAGGGATCGCCGAGCTCGTTGCCGATCGCGTCGCTCCGTGGGCTGGCAGCGGCGCTGGTGCAAGACGGAACCCGATCTTCGCGTTTCACGGACTCGAGCCCCTCGATCAAGGCTGGATGAAGGTGAACGAGCGGACGGCTCGTCCGGCGCGCGCCCTCGCTCACAGCTCGAGCACGAGGATCCCGATCGTCCGCTCGTCGTCGCGGTTGAAGACCACGCGCCGGCCGTCGGGCGAGACGCACGGGCGCGCGTCCGTCCAGCCCGCTTCGGGCTGCGTGAGCTGGCGCCGCTCGCTGCCGTCGGGCTTCATGCTGCGCAGCGCGAAAGCGCCCGGTGGGCCGGCGGCGTAGACGATGTGCGCGCCGTCCGGCGTCCAGCAGGGCCAGCCGTCGGGCTGCGCGTCGTCGGTCACGTCGACGGGTTGGCTCCCGTCGCGCCGCGCCACGATGACGTCGTCGTGGCCGCCCGACAGGTTGCTCAGGTACACGATGCGGTCGCCCGCGGGCGAGACGCGTGAGCAAGTGTCGTCGTCGCCGCTCGTGACGAGCCGGCGCAGGTCGGAGCCGTCCGCGGCCATCTCGTAGAGCTGGAAGCGCTCGCCGTCGCGCGTCGAGCTGAAGAGGATGCGCGCGCCGTCCTGCGACCAGTAGGGATGGATGTCGCGCGCCGGGTTCCGCGTGAGGTTGCGCGCCTCGCCGCCGGCAGCATCCATCACGTACACGTCCTCGTTCCCGTCGCGGTCCGAGACGAAGGCCACCCGCGCGTTGTCCGGCGCCCAATCCGGGAAGTTGTTGTTGGACGGGTCCTGCGTGAGCGCGCGGCGGTGCGAGCCGTCCGCGTCCATGACCTCGATCTGCCAGTTGCCGCTGCGGTTGGACTGGAAAAGGATCTGCGTGCCGTCGCGGGACCAGCGCGGGTAAGCGTTCTTGATGCCTTCCTCCCACAGCACGCGGTGGGGCGCGTCGGCGGCCGGCGCCGACGGCGCGGGCGCGGTGGCGGCTTGCGGCGGCGCGGCGGCGGGCGGCGCCGCGCCCTCCTGCGCCCGCACGTCCGAGATGCACGCGGCGAAGCCGACGGCCAGGACGAGTGTCTTCAGCAGGCGAATGCAATCGACGTCGTGGCTCATCGCGCGGCTCCTGACCGGTGGATGGCCCGAGCATTC
>DASUFI010000087.1:0-4153 GCA_036274635.1 Planctomycetota bacterium | reverse complement strand
GCGACCGCCAGCGCCGGCAGCCGCGGCGCGGGCGCGAGCCGCCCGCCCAGCAGCCGCGCGCCCAGCGCGAGGCCGAGCAGCGCGCCGAAGGGCAGCGCCAGCAGCACGAGCGGCGGGATGAGGTGCAGCTCCACCGCGGGGATGCAGGCCACGTCCGTCTCGAAGGACTCGACGAGCGCCCGCGCGCGCAGCGCGAGCCGCTGCATGAAGGTCCACGGATCCCCGGCGATGGCCGCCAGCGCCGCGTGCGTGAACCACGAGGACACCTCGCCCGGCGCCAGCGCGTGGCCGACCCCGGCCTCGGCGATCTGGCGCGCCACCTCCGGTTGCCGGGTGATGTCGCCGAAGGCCTCCGAGGGCGCGACGAAGGTGCCGCTCAGCGGCTGCGCCGTGTTCGCGATCCAGAAGTTCACGCCGCCGTTGTCCGAGACCGGCATGAGACCGCCGCCCGCCTTGGCGTTGTGCAGCGTGGACGGCAGCAGGACGAGCGCCGCGGCCAGCAGCAGCGCCGCGCCCGCCGCGCGCTGCCGGCGAGCGGCCCACAGCGCGAGGACCGGGACGAGCAGCAGCGCCTGCGGCCGCAGCAACGCGGCCAGCGCCAGCAGCACGCCCGCGATCGCGCCGCGCCAGGCCGCCGGCCGGTCCCACAGCGCGTCGCAGGCCACCAGCAGGCCGATGAGCAGCGCCGTCGCCAGCGAGTCGCCCAGCAGCTTGGTCTCGTAGAAGGTGAGCGGACCGTAGAGGAACGTCAGGCCCAGCGCGAGATACGCCGCCTCGCGCGGCAGGCGACGGCGTGCGAGCAACCAGGTGCAGGCGAGCAGCGCCGTGCCCGCCAGCGCCTGCAGGGCCATGACGCCCAGGAACTCGCCCTGCACCGCTCCCGGCACGATCCGCAGCACCCAAGGGTAGAGCGGCGGCAGGTGGTAGGTCTGGCCGGCGCGCGGGTCGGCGGCGAAGCCGGCGAGGCCCCGGGCGCGCTCGAGGTAGTAGAGGGCGTCGCTGGTGGGCTGGCGCGCATGGGGGTCGCTGTCGAGGGCCGCCACGGCCACGATCAGCTTGAAGGCCAAGGCCACGCCCAGCACCAGCCGCAGGGGCCGGCCGCCCTCGCGCAGCGCGGCCAGCGGGCCGGGGGTGGGGGCGGTGAGCGGCGGCGCGTCGGCGTGCGTCCCGCGCGTTGAAGGCATCGACGAGCAACGTATCATCCGGCCCGACGGCCTTCGCCCTCGCCCGATGCTCGCGGAACACCGTGGGGCCCCACGCGCCGCCTCTCCCGCCGCCGCCCGCCGCGCGCGAGCTGACCCTCGCGGCCGTGGCCTGCGCCCTGCTGGGCGCGCTGCTCTTCGCGCCCGCGCTCTTCGGGAATCGCAGCACGCTGGCCTTCGAGCTGTCGGACCCGCGCCTCGACGTGCGCCCCTGGACGCGCGCGGCGGCAGGGCCGCTGCCCGAGATCAATCCCATCACGCCCGACACGGACCTCTACGTGCTGCCCGGCTGGCTGCGCGTGCGCGAGCTCCGCGCCGCGGGCGGCGAGGCCTGGTGGGACGACACGCAGCTGTGCGGCTACCCGCTGGCCGCCAACATGCCCATCCCGCTCTTCCTGCCCGAGGTGTGGGCCGCGGGCTGGCTGCCCGCCGTGGACGCGCTCGACCTGCTGCTGTGGTTCCACGTGGCGCTCGCGGCCTTCCTGGCGTACCGCGCGGCGCGCTGGCTGGGCGCGCGGCCGCCGGCGGCGGCGCTGGCGGCGGCGGGCTTCTCGCTCTCGGCCTGGATGACGACGCGCTGGCACCTGCCGCACATCCTGTACGCGACCGCCTGGGCCCCGTGCCTGCTCGTGGCCTTCGTCGCGCTGCGCGCGGGACACAGGCGGCGCGCGGTCATCGAGGGGGCGCTGGGGCTCGCCCTCTCCCTGCTGGCCTTCCCGCAGGTGGGCGCGGTGCTGGCGCTGGGCTTCGCGGTGCTGGTCATCATGGATCCGGCCACGCGGCGCTGGTCGGCGCTGGCGGCGGCGGGGCTCGTGCTGCTGCTGGGCGCGCTGCTGGCCGCCCCTCAGCTGCGGCTCTCGGGCGCGGCCTACGCGGCCTCGCTGCGCAGCTCGCCCGAGACGCGGGCGGCCACGGCGCTGCAGGGCCTGCCGCCCTCGGCGCTGTGCGACGCGCTGCTGCCGGAGTTCTTCGGGCGCCCTTCGGACTTCGCGGGCCCCGACCCGCCGGCGCCCACGATGAAGGACTGGCTGCCGCAGCGGCTGCTCTTCAGCGCCGACCTGCAGGACAACGTGGTCGAGGACGCGCTCTACCCGGGCCTGCTGGTGCTGCTGCTGCTGGGCGTCGCGCTGGCGCAGGGCGCGTCGGCCGACGCGCGCCGGCTGGTGCTGCTGGCGGGGGGCGCGGTCCTGGTCGCGCTGCTGTGGCCGCTGCAGGCGCGCCTCACGCCGCAGGTCGCGTTGCTGGCGGCCGGCAACGCCAAGCGCCTCATCGTTCTGGCGGCTCTCGCGCTGCCCTTCGCCGCAGCGCTCGGGCTGCAGGCCGTGCAGGAGGGGCGCGCGCGCCTCGGCGCGGGGCTGCCGGGCGCGCTGCTCGTGATCTTCTTCGCGACGCCGCTGCTGGCCCTGCACATCGACGATCCGCAGGCGGGCGACTTCTCGCACGCGCTCTGGCCACAGGCCCTGCGCCAGGCGGGGCTGGTGCTGCTGGGCGTGCTCGCGGTGCGCGGCGCCGCGCGCGGCGGCTGGCGTGCCTGGCTGCCGGCGGCGGTGCTGGCCGTGGACCTCGCGCAGCTCGGGCTGGCCTTCAACCCCTTCCCGCTGCAGCAGCCACCCTTCCCGGACACGCCGGCGCTGGCCGCGCTGGCCGCGCGCGGCGGGCGCATCGCCGTGCTGGGCACGTCCAACATGCTGCCGCCCACCGCCGCGGCCGTGCACGGGCTCGACAGCGTGCACGGCGTCGCGGCCATGGTGCCGCGGCGCACGGCCGAGCTGCTGGCGTGCATCGAGGGCCCGCTCTTCGACATGCGCGATCCGCGCGTGGGGCGGCCTTTCATCAAGCCGCAGAGCCTGCGCAGTCCACTGCTGGACCTGCTGGCCGTGGACACCGTGGTGCACGCCGATCCTGGACTGGCCGCCGCCACCGGCTGGCCGGTGCTGTTCGAGCACCCGGACGAGGGCCTCGGCGCGCTGGCGCGGCCCACGGCGGGTCCGCGCGCCTTCCTGTGCGGCGGTGCGCGGATCGTGCCGGATGCCGCGATGCGCCTCGCGATGCTGGGCGACCGCGAGTTCCAGCCGCACGCGACCGTGCTTCTCGAGCGCGATCCCGGCCTGCCCCTGCCCGCCACGGGCGACATGCTGCCGGTGGACGTGCACGCCGAGCATCCGGGCGAGGTGCGGCTGGCGCTGCAGGCTCCCTTCCCCGGCATCCTCGTGCTGGCCGAGTCGTGGTCCGATGGCTGGAGCGTGCGGGTCGACGGCGAGCCGGCCGAGGCTCTGGTCGCCGACCACGCGCTGCTCGGGGTGGCGCTGCAGGCCGGTCAGCACGAGGTGGAGTGGACCTACGACCCGCCCGGCCTGCGCCTGGGCCTGTTGCTCCTGGGCCTCGGGCTGGCGGGTCTGGCGGTGGTGGCCTGGGTGGGGCGGCACGGGGCGGAGGCCGACGGCGCCTGAGCCGTGGCCCGCAGGTCGAGCAGGCCGCGCCGGAACGAGAGCGCCTCCTCCGCGTCGGCTGCGCGCGGCGCGCTGCGCCCGTCGAGTGCGGCGATGGTGCGCGCCAGGACCAGCGCGCGCTGCGCGCCGCGGCCCGAGAGCCCCCAGTCGATCACGGCCTGCTCCAGCCGCGCACGCACGGGGGCCACGGCGCGTGAAGGCTTCACCGCCGCCAGCACCTGGCGCGCGGCTTGCACGCGTTCGCGCACCGCGGCGCTGCCCTCGCCCGGCGGCTCGGAGAGCAGCGCGCCGGGCTCGGGCGGCGGCACGTCCACGAAGAGGTCGAAGCGATCGAGCAGCGGGCCGGAGAGCTGGCGCCGGTAGCTGTTGACCTGGTGCGCGGTGCACGAGCAGCCGCGGCGCGGATGGCCCTGGAAGCCGCAGGGGCATGGCAGCGTTGCCAAAGTGCCACCTCCGGCTCGCGAGAAAGATTCCGCGGCCGAGGGCCCCGAACTACCCCGA
>DASUFI010000086.1:0-4685 GCA_036274635.1 Planctomycetota bacterium | reverse complement strand
GCTCACGGCGCTGCTCTTCTTCCACTACAGCCGCTTCCGCCTGCCGCTCGTGCCGCTGCTGTCGCTGCTGGCCGCGTCGGCGCTGCCGCCGCTGCGCGCGCGCACGCCGGGCTTCGGGCAGGCGCTGGGCGCGGCGGCGCTGCTGGCGGGCGTCACGCTCGCCTCGCTCTGGCCGGCGCCGCACCAGGCGTCCACGCGCGCCAACGGCTGGGCCACGCTGGGCTGGACGCGCCTCGCCGCGCTGCAGCCCGGCGACCGCGCCGGCGCCGAGCAGGTGCTGGCCGACGCCGAGCGCGCGCTGCAGTGCCTGCCGCGCTTCCCGCGCGCCGAGCGCCTGGCCGGCCGCGCCTGCCTGCTGCTCCACCGCTTCGACGAGGCGGGCGCGCACTTCGACGCGGCGCTGGCGGCCGCGCCCGACTGGGACGAGGCGCTGCTGGACCGTGCGCTCCTGCTCGCCATCCCCGACCCGGCCAACACGCGCCGGGACCCCGCGGCCGCGGCGGCCCTCCTGCCGCGCCTGCGCGCGGCCGCAGCGCAGGACCCCACGCTCGCCGAGGGCGTCGCCCAGGTCGAGGCGCTTCTCGGGCGCCGCTGACGCAGCGCGGCGCGCTCAGCGCAGTTTGAACTCCCGGCGCACCTCCGCGGCCGCGTCGTCCGGCAGGCCGGCCGTGGCCAGCCATTCCGCGACGCCGGGCGCGACGAGGTCGCGCGGGTCGCGCCCGTAGGGTCGCAGCTGCTCGTCCACGAAGGCCGCGAGCGGCTCGTGCCGCCGCGCGCGCTGCTCGAGCGCAGGCAGGAAGCTGCGCGCGAAGTGCTGCTTCTGGTCCAGGCCCACGAGGCCCGAGACGGCCAGCGCGTAGTCGGGCAGGTCGATGCCCACGCGCGCCAGCATCAGGCGCTCGAAGGCCCGGCCGAGCGCCTCGGCGTGCCCGTCGCAGCGGCGGCGCTCGGTGTCCAGCTCGGCGGGCGAGAGGTCCGCGGTGGGCGTACGGCCGGGCACCTCGACGTAGATCTTGTTCTTGGGCTCGGTGCCCGAGGGCCGGATGATCACGCGGCTGCCGTCGTCGAGGCCGAAGACCAGCACGTTGCGCGAGGCCGCGTCCGTGCCCGACTTGAGCGGGCCCAGCCACGAGTCGGGGCTGGCCAGGTCTTCGAAGGACGCGACGCTGCGGCCGGCCACCTCGCGCGGCGGCTGGCTGCGCAGGCTGGCCTGGATGGCGGCGATGCGCTGCAGCCCGGCGCTGCCGGACATGACCGTGTTCACGAGGCGGTTGGACACGTAGCCGAAGCGGCGGTAGATCGAGTCGAGCTCGTCGAGCACGCTGCGACCCTCGGCGCGGCAGACGGAGGCCAGCTCGGCCAGCGCCAGCGCCGCGCCGCCGGCGTCCTTGTCGCGAATGGCAGGCGTGAGCAGCACGCCGTGGCTCTCCTCCACGCCCAGCACGAAGCTCTCCGGCCCGGCGGAGAGGTCGCCCCAGCGCCCCTGCCTCTCCAGCGTGGCCAGGATGTCGGCCATGTACTTGAAGCCCACCAGCAGGCGGCCCACCACCTGGCAGCCATAGCTGCGCGCGATGGTGCCCACCAGCGTGGACGTGACCTCGGTCTTGAGCACGAAGGCGTCGGGCGGGATGCGCCCCAGCTCGCGCCGCCGGTCGAGCACGAAGCGCGCGATGAGGAAGAGGATCTCGTTGCCCAGGATGAAGCGCCAGCCGCCGTCCGGGCCGCGCACCTCGAGGCCGATGCGGTCGGCATCCGGGTCCGTGGCCAGGATGATGTCGGCGCCCGTCGCGTCGGCCACGCGCTCGGCCTGCTCGAAGCAGGCCGGCACCTCGGGGTTGGGCGCGAGGAACTTCACCGTGGGGAAGCCGCCGTCGTACTGGCTCTGCCCCGGCACGTCGCGCACGTCGAAGCCCTCGGCGCGCAGCAGGCGACCCACCGTGCGCGAGCCGGTGCCGTTGAGGGGCGTGTAGACGACCACGCCGCCGCGCACGCCGGGCGCCAGCGCGAGGCGCCGGTTGATGGCGAGGTAGTGGTCGTTCTGGTCGGCGGGCAGGCGCATGACCCAGCCGTCGGCCAGCGCGCGCTCGAAGGGCATCGTCTTCGCCTGCGCGATGCCTTCCACGCGGCGCGCGAGGATCTCGTCGTCGGGCGGTACGTCCTGTCCGCCCGCGCGGTTGTAGAACTTGCCGCCATTGTCGTCGGGGTGGTTGTGGCTGGCCGAGACGTTGAGGCCTCCGTGCGCGCCCAGCCGGCGGATCGCGAGCGAGAGCTCGGGCGTGGACATGCAGTCCGAGGGCTCGGGCCCCACCATGTGCACGCGCACGCCGTTGGCGGCGTAGACGCCGGCGGCGAGGCGCGCAAAGTCGGCCGAGCTCAGCCCCAGCAGCGGATTGGGCCGCGAGGCGTCATAGACGCCGCGCACGTCGCGGAAGACGCGCACGTCGAAGGCGATGACGACCGACACCTCCTCGCCCGGGTAGGTCTCGCGCAGGATCTCCGCGTGGCCCTGCACCGAGGTGCCGAGCGTCCACGGGTTGAAGCGGTTCGTGCCCACACCCACCGCGCCGCGCCGCCCGCCCGTGCCGAAGGGGATGACCTGCCAGAACATGTCCACCAGGGTCTCGAAGCGCCCCTTGCGCACCAGCGCCTCGAGCTGGGGCCTGTACGCGGCGAAGCCTTCGTCCTGCAGCCAGGGGCGCAGGGCGGTGAGCGCCCGCTGCTTGAGCTCGGTGTCCATGGACAGGCGCTCGATGCCGTCGCGGGCCAGGGACTCCAGCGTGCTCACGGGGCGGGGCTCCATCGAAGGAGGCGCCAGTGTGGGGCCGGCCGCGGGCGAATCAAGGCATCGCGCGGCGCTGCGCTTGCGCCGGGCTCGGCGCGGCGGAGGATGACCGACCGGTGGCCGCCCTCCCCGCAACGCCTGCCGTGCCGCGACCCGGCCTGCGTCTCCCGGCGGCCGCGCTGCTCGTCGCGCTCGGGCTGGCGCTGAACGTCACGCGGCTCGCGGGGCCCTTCACCGACGGCCAGGCCGGCAACTGCGGCGCCATGTTCGCGATCTTCGCGCGCAACGAGCAGGCGCTCGGGCTGGCGCAGACGCACGCCGTGCCGGTGGTCAACCCGGTGCCTCCACCCAGCGCCGCCACGGCCGAGTTCTACGCGCACCATCCGCCGGGACTGCCCTGGCTGGTCATGCTGGCCTCGCACCTGCCGCTGGCGGCGGAGACCTCCGCGCGCCTCGTGGCGCTGCTGGCCTTCCTCGCGGCCACGCTGCTGCTGGCGGACCTCGGCGCGCGGCTCGCGGGGCCGGGCGCGGCGCTCGCGGGGGGCGTGCTCATGCTGGCGCTGCCGGCCGGCCGGCACGATGCGCTGCTCGTGAACTACGAGACCGTCGCGCTGCCGGCGTTGCTGCTGCTGCTGCGCGCGCTGCGCCTCGGGGTCGGGCGGCCGTGGCTGGCCTCGAGCCTGGCGGCGCTGGCCGACTGGGTCGCGCTGCTGCCGCTGCTCTTCGGACCGGGCGCCGCCGGGCGGCGCGCCTGGCTGCGGGCGCTGGTCGCGGCGGCGGTGGTGGCGGCGGGCTGCACGCTGCTCGCGCGCTCGGTGTCCTCGCAGGCGGCCGGCGGCGCGCTGGCACAGGGCCTGGCGGCCACGTTCCTGTCGCCCGAGTTCCGCGGCGCGGCGTGGGCGACGGCCATGCGTGGCCACCTCGTCGCGCTCTATGGCTGGGCGCTGCTGCCCGCGGCGATCTCCGTGCTCGCCCTGCCACGGCGGTCCGCGCCGCTGCGCGGCGTGCTCGTGCAGCTGCTGCTCGTCGGCGCGCTGAACGTCGCGGTCTTCGCGCAGCACGCCACCGGGCACGAGCACTTCTCGCTGCTGCTGCTGCCGTGGGTGGCGCTGTCCGTCGCCACGCTGCTGTTCCCCGGCACGGCGGCGGGCGGGCCGGCTCGCGGGCTGGCGCTCGCGGCGCTGGCTGGGCTGCTCGGCCTCTCCACGTGGCAGGCGGCGGCGCAGCAGCCTGCGCGATCGGGCACCGATCAGGCCATGCTCGCGGACAGCCTGCGCGCGGCGACGCCGGAGCACTCGGTGCTCGTGCGCCCGGATGGCGCAGCCTTCGTCTTCCTCCACCGGGCGCAGCGCTATGTCACTCCCCTGCCCGTCGCGTCACGCGACCAGGCGCGGGCGGCGGCCTCCGACTACAGGCGGCGCTTCGGCCTGCCCGACGCCTGGCTTGCTTACGTGGCGTTGGCTCCGGGCGAGCTCCCGCCCGCGTGGCTGGAGGGCGCGCCCGAGCAGGCGAGGACGGGCGGCTGGCGGCTCGTACCGCTGGACTGAAGGCACGCGTCCGCACTGCGGCTGGTCGCGGCTGCGCCGGCCGTGAGCCGCGCGACGGCGCCTCAGCGCTTCGCGCAGTCGTCGAGGAAGAGCACGTCCTCGCGGTCGGCGCCGCCGCCCACGTAGCCCAGCGCCTGAAGGTCGGGCATGGCCTCGGGCCCGAGGCCGGGCCAGCTCATCTTGCGTTCGTGCTGGGCCTCGGCCAGCCAGCGCTGCAGCGCCGCGCGCAACGGGCGGTAGACCTCGGGCAGCGCGGCGTCGCCGACGAGGGTGGCGGGGTCGAGGCCCGCGAGCAGGTCGTGCTGCGCCAGCGGGTCGTCGCGCAGGTCGTAGCCCTCGAAGCAGTCGATCGGGAA
>DASUFI010000085.1:0-18706 GCA_036274635.1 Planctomycetota bacterium | reverse complement strand
GGTAGGGCATGCCCTTCCGCGCCGCGCAGCACACCCCCGACGCCCCGCCGAGCCATGGGCACCGCCCCGCGCTCCCCGCCTTGCGCCGCTCCCCCCCATCCCTATAGTGGTCACCGCGTCCGGCCACCGTGCGGAGAATGCCGTGTTCCTGAGCTACCACGCCGTGCTCGTGTTCCTCATCACGGGCATCGTGATGGTCTGCACGCCCCTCGTCCTCGGGGCCCTTTTCCGGCCTAAGAACCCATATCCGGAAAAGTCCATGCCTTACGAGTGCGCCGAGGATCCGGTCGGCGATGCGCAGGTGCGCTTCGACATGCGCTTCTACTCGGCTGCGCTGATCTTCATCGTTTTCGACGTCGAGATTGCCTTCATGTTCCCGTGGGCGCTGGTGTCGTCCAGCACGCCGGACCGCATGCTGGGCATGCTGGAGGGCGTGTTCTTCGTGGCGGTCCTGGGCCTCGGCCTGGTCTACGTGTGGGTCAAGGGCGACTTCGAGTGGATCAAGAGCTTCCAGCACAAGCGGCGGGTGCAGGGCTGAAGCGGTGGGCGTCCTCAACAACACCCTCCCGGACATCGCGCCGGTCAAGGCGGTGGACGGCCTGATCGGCTGGGGCCGCGGCAGCTCCATCTGGCCCATGACCTTCGGCATCGCCTGCTGCGCCATCGAGATGATGGCGGTGTACGCGGCCACCTTCGATCTGGACCGCTTCGGCGCCGGCGTGCCGCGCGCGACGCCGCGGCAGAGCGACCTCATCATCGTGCCGGGCACGGTCAACGCCAAGATGGCGGTGCGGGTGAAGCGCCTGTACGACCAGATGGCCGAGCCGCGCTACGTCATCGCCATGGGCGCGTGTGTGTGCGGCGGCGGGCCCTACGTGAAGTGGGGCTACAACACCGTGAAGGGCGTGCACAAGATCATCCCCGTGGACATCTTCGTGCCGGGCTGCCCGCCGCGCCCCGAGGCGCTCATGGACGGGATCCTGAAGCTCAAGGAGAAGATCACGCGCGAGGCGGTCTTCGCGCGGCGCGCGGCGACGGCGGCGGACATGGAAGCGCGCTACGTCCAGCGGCCGGTGGGGGGCGGGGCCGGCGCATGAACGAGGCCACGCTGCACGCGCGCCTCGCCGGCTCGGGCGTGGCCGGCATCGGCGCGCTCGACACCTCCGCGAAGGACCCCTTCGTGGTGGTGGAGGCGGACACGCTGCTCGCGGCGCTCGCCTTCCTGCGCGACGACCCGCAGTGCCGCATGGAGATGCTGCACAACGTCACGGCGGTGGAGCGGCCCGAGGCGATGGAGGTCGTCTACCACGTCTGCTCGCTGACGCACCACCACTCGCTCACGGTCAAGGTGCGCGTGCCGCGGCCCGAGGGCGGAACGCACGCGAGCTGGATCCCCGAGGTGCCGTCGGTCGCGGGGCTGTGGGCGGCGGCCAACTGGCACGAGCGCGAGCAGTGGGACTTGCTGGGCGTGCGCTTCACGGGCCACCCGGACCTGCGCCGCATCCTGCTGCCGCAGGAGTGGATCGGCCACCCGCTGCGCAAGGACTACGTGTATCCCACCGAGCACGGCGGCATGCCGCTGGAGCTGGACGCCGTGCCGCTCTACGAGCGCCGCGCGGGCGATCCGGCGCCGGAGCCGAAGCCGCCGCGCGAGGCGGGCACGCCGCTCTTCCAGCCGCCGGCGCCCTTCAGCACGCGGCCGGAGGCGGCGGGCGGCAAGACGGCGGAGCCGGGGCAGGGGGGCGGGGAGCACTGATGGAGGCCCTCGAGCTCTACACCGTCGACGAGCGCGCCGACCTGTACACCGAGGAGCTCAGGCTCAACCTCGGGCCGCAGCATCCCAGCACGCACGGCGTGCTGCGGGTCGAGCTGCGGATGGACGGCGAGATCATCACCGGCTCGCGCTGCGACATCGGCTACCTGCACCGCTGCGCTGAGAAGATCGGCGAGAACGTCAGCTACCTGCAGTTCACGCCGTACACCGACCGCATGGACTACCTCGCGGCCTGCAACAGCGAGCTGGCCTGGAGCCTCACGGTCGAGAAGCTGCTGGGCGTCGAGGCGCCCGAGCGCGCGCAGTGGCTGCGCGTCATCGTGTGCGAGCTCAACCGCATCGCCAGCCACCTCATCGCCTTCGGCACCTACGGCATCGACATGGGCGCCAACACGCCCTTCTTCTACGCCTTCCGCGAGCGCGAGAGCATCATGGCGCTGCTCGAGCGGCCGAGCGGCGCGCGCATGCTCTACAACTACGTGCGGCCGGGCGGCGTGGCGCACGACATCGACCAGGCCTGGCTGCCCGACGTGCTGGCCTTCTGCGACGAGTTCGAGCGGCGCTGGGCCGAGTACAACCAGATCCTCACCACGAACAAGATCTTCATCGGGCGCACCGCCAACGTGGGCGTGCTGCCGCGCGAGATGGCGCTGGCCTGGGGCTGCACCGGGCCGGTGCTGCGCGGCAGCGGCGTCAAGTGGGACCTGCGCCGCGACGTGCCCTACCTCTGGCCGTACGAGGAGATCGAGTTCGACGTGCCGGTGGGCGAGGGCACGCACGGCACGCTGGGCGACTGCTGGGACCGCTACTGGGTGCGCATGCGCGAGATGATGGAGTCCGTGCGCATCATCCGGCAGGCCTGCGCGCGCGTGCCGAGCGGCGACTTCATGGACAAGAACCTGGTGCGGCAATACAAGACGCCGCTCAAGCCGGGCAAGGGCGAGGCCTACATGCGCTGCGAGAACCCGCGCGGCGAGCTGGGCTTCTACGTGGTGAGCGAGGGCGGCACCTCGCCCCTCCGCTGCCGCGCGCGAGGGCCCTCCTTCTGCAACCTCTCGGTGCTCGACGCGCTGCTGCCCGGCTGCATGATCGCCGACGGCGTGGCCATCATCGGCTCGCTGGACATCGTCCTGGGCGAGGTGGACCGCTGACGTGGAAGCGCTGACCGGCTTCTTCGCCGCGCACCTGCCGGTGGGCCCCACGCTGGCCCTGTCGCTGGCCTACGCGGTGTGCATCGGCAGCCTGCTGGGCTTCATCACGGTCTACGCCATGTTCGCGATCTGGATGGAGCGCAAGGTGGCCGCGCACATGCAGGTGCGCTTCGGCCCGATGGAGACGGGCGGCTGGCACGGCTGGGCGCAGTCGGTCGCGGACGCGGTGAAGCTCCTCTTCAAGGAGGACCTCATCCCGCGCGACGCCAACAAGGTCATGTTCTGGTTCGCGCCCGCCGTGGTCTTCTGCGGCGTGTTCGCGGGCTTCGTGGCCATCCCCTTCGCCGTCGGCGTGCAGATCGCCGACGTGAACCTGGGCCTCTTCTTCATCATCGCCATCGCCTCGGTCGAGGTCGTGGGCGTGATCATGGCCGGCTGGGCCAGCAACTCGAAGTACGCGCTCTTCGGCGCGGTGCGCGAGGCGGCGCAGGTGGTCAGCTACGAGGTGCCCGCGGCGGTGGCGCTGCTGGTGCCGGTGCTGATCGTCGGCAGCCTGCGCCTGGGCGACATCAACGGCTGGCAGGAGGCGCACGGCTGGCTGGTGCTGCGCAACCCCTTCGTGATCGTGGCCGCGCTCATCTACTTCATCTCCTCTCTGGCCGGCTGCAAGCGCGCGCCCTTCGACCTGCCCGAGGCGGAGTCGGAGCTGGTGTCGGGCTTCCACACCGAGTACTCGGGCATGCGCTTCTCCTTCTTCTTCCTGGAGGAGTACGCGTCCATGTTCGTGTCCAGCCTGCTGGTCGCGACGCTCTTCTTCGGCGGGTGGACGCTGCCCTTCGTGAACGTCTCGGCCATGCCGGTGCCGGTGGGCATCGTGGTGCTGCTGGCCAAGACCTTCTTCTTCATCTTCGTGCAGATGTGGCTGCGCTGGACGCTGCCGCGCCTGCGCGTCGACCAGGTCATGTCGCTGGGATACAAGTACCTGCTGCCGTGGGGCTTCGTGTGCGTGGTGGGCACGGCCGTGTTCGAGGCCATGGGATGGAGGTGGCTCCCCGTGTAGGGGACGAACGCGCATGGGCGGCATCCGCGAGTACTTCGGCAACATCTCCGACGCCCTGACCAGCACGGTCAAGGGCATGGCGGTGACGTGGCAGCACTTCAGCAAGGAGCCGCCCATCACCGTGCAGTACCCGCGCGCGCGGCTGGCCGTCGCGCCCAGCTACCGCGGCCTGCACATCCTCGAGCAGGCCAAGTGCATCGACTGCAAGCTGTGCGCCAAGGCCTGCCCGGTGGACTGCATCGAGATCGAGTCCGTGCACCACGGCCGCATCCTCGAGTGGCAGAAGTTCACGATCGACTACAAGAAGTGCATCTTCTGCGAGTTCTGCATCCCGCCGTGCCCGAAGGACTGCATCCACATGACGTCCGAGTACGAGATGGCCTCGGCGGACAACGAGCACATGATCGAGGACCTGCTCACGTGGACGGGCCTGCGCAGCAATGACCGGCGCGAGATCGAGGCCGCCGACGCGAAGAAGGCGGGCAAGCCCGCGCCGCCGCCGCCCGAGGGCGTGACGGCGCCGCAGCCGGGCGGGCCCGCGGCCGGCAACCCGGCGCCCTACGGCACGGTGTACACGTCGACGTTCGCGCCGGGCAGCGTGGGAGCGCCGGGCGGAGCGCCGCGGGGGCGCCGCGGCGCGGCCGCGCCGGCGAGCGCTCCGGCATCGCCCGCCTCGGCCAAGCCTGCCGCTGCGGCTCCCGCCGCGCCGGCCGCCGCGCCCGCCAAGCCCGCCGCACCCGCGGGGCCTGCAGCGCCTGCAGCCGCCGGCGAGGACATGGCCGCCAAGATCGCCGCCATCAAGGCCAAGCTCGCCAAGCCCAAGGGCGACGGCTGATGGTCGACTTCATGTTCGTCGTCTTCGCGGGCATGGCCGTGCTGGGCGCGGCCGTGCTCTTCTTCCATCCCAGCATCGTGCACGGCGCCTTCGCGCTGGTGCTGGCGCTGCTCGGCGTGGCGGGGCTGTACTGGACGCTGGGCGCCGACTTCCTCGGCGCGACGCAGCTGCTGCTGTACGTGGGCGGCGTCACGGTGCTGCTGCTCTTCGCGGTCATGCTGACCACGCGCGACAGCCAGCGCATCCAGCTGGGTCGCTACGTGCTCGGTGCGCTGCTGGTGGGGCTGCTGGGCGCGTGGCTGGTGCAGGCCTGCGAGGGCGTGCTGGCGGTCGTCGAAGCGACGGGCGCGGGCGTGCCGGCCGACCCGCAGCCCACGGCGCCGGCCATCGGCGCGGCCTTCCTCGACCGCACGCAGTACCTGCTGCCCTTCGAGGCCATCTCGGTGCTGCTGCTGGTCGTGCTGGTGGGCGCGGTCACGCTGGCGCGGCGCGCGCCGGAGGGGCCGCGATGATCGCCCTGCTGCTGCAGGAGGCTCTCGCAGCCGCGCAGGCGGCGCCCGCGGCCGTGCCGTCGGCGCCGGCAGCGGCGCCCGCCGCGCTGGCCGGCGCGGGCTTCGCGGGCTCGCTGGCCAGCTACCTCGCGGTGAGCGGCATCCTCTTCCTGCTGGGCGTGGCCACCATCCTCGTGCGGCGCAACGCGCTGTACGTGCTCATGGGGGTCGAGCTCATACTGAATGCGGCCAACCTCAACTTCGTGGCCTTCGGGCGCTTCGGCGGCTACGGGCTCGACGGGCAGATGTTCGCGCTCTTCGTGGTCATCCTCGCGGCGGCCGAGGCGGCCATCGCGCTGGCCATCGTGCTGCGCATCTTCCACGACTTCGGCAGCATCGACATCACCCGCACCGACAGCCTGAGGGACTGACCGGCCATGCAGCTGACCGATCCCGTCCTCGCGTGCATCGGCCTCGCGCTGTTCGTCATGCCGCTCCTGGCGGGCCTCACGATCATCTTCTTCGGCCGCAAGCTGCCGCGCGGCGGCGACTGGCTGGCCACCGGCGCGATCGCGGCCTGCGCGGTGCTGTCCCTGACGCTCTTCGGCAAGTTCATCCTGGGCGTGCACGACGCGCACTGGCACTGGGCCTCGTCCGAGCACGGGCTGTCGTGGCGCTGGCTGGCCACGGGCCCGTTCCAGATCACGGTCGGCTTCTGGCTCGACAACATGACCGTGATCATGCTGACCATGGTCACGGTCGTGGCCACGTGCATCTTCACCTTCAGCCAGGGCTACATGCACGGCGACCGCGACTACCCGCGCTTCTTCGCCTACCTCAGCTACTTCTGCTTCGCGATGCTGGGGCTGGTCGTCGTCGACAACCTGCTCGTCCTGTTCATGTTCTGGGAGCTGGTGGGCGTCGGCAGCTACCTGCTCATCGGCTACTACCACGACCAGGTCGAGCCGCCGCGCGCGAGCCTCAAGGCCTTCATGGTCAATCGCGTCGGCGATGTCCTGTTCCTGCTGGGCATCGTGCTGGCGTGGCAGCTGGTGGGCACGCTGAACTACCAGGAGATGTTCCATCGCCTCGCGGCCGGGGACTTCACGCCGGCGGCCCAGCGCGCCTTCCCGTGGATCTCGGACAAGGGCATCCTCACGCTGAGCGGCGTGCTCATCTTCTGCGGCGCCATCAGCAAGAGCGCGCAGGTGCCGCTGCACACGTGGCTGCCGGACGCGATGGCCGGTCCCACGCCCGTGTCCGCCCTCATCCACGCGGCCACGATGGTGGCGGCGGGCGTGTTCATGGTGGGGCGCATGTACCCGTGGTTCACGCCGGAAGCGCTGGCCTTCATCGCCGGCGTGGGCGCGGTCACGGCGCTCATCGGCGCGACCATGGGCCTCGTCGCCTTCGACATCAAGAAGGTGCTGGCCTACTCCACCATGAGCCAGCTCGGCTACATGATGCTGGCGCTGGGCGTGGGCGGCTGGGTCGCGGGCCTGTTCCACCTCATCACGCACGCCTTCTTCAAGGCCTGCCTGTTCCTCGGCAGCGGGTCGGTCATCCACGCGGTGCACACGCAGGACATGCGCGAGATGGGCGGGCTCAAGCGCAAGATGCCCGTGACCTACTGGACCTTCCTGGTCGCCACGCTGGCGCTGGCCGGCGTGCCCTGCTTCGCCGGCTACTACAGCAAGGACCAGATCATCGCCAACGCGATGGCCTGGGGGCTGACGGGCGGCGCGGCGCGCTGGGTGCCGCTCATCTTCGCGGCGGCCGGCGCCTTCATGACCACCTTCTACATGCTGCGGCTGGTCTTCCTCACCTTCCACGGCGCGCCGCGTGACCACCACAGGTTCGAGCACGCGCACGAGAGCCCGGCGGTGATGACGGTGCCGCTCATCGTGCTGGCCAGCGTGGCGCTGCTGGGCGGCGGCACGCTGCACCCGCTGCCCGACACCAACGGCCTGTGGTTCAACCAGGCCGTGCACCCGCCCGCGTCGGCCGCGATGGCCGGGCTCGCGGCGCACGGCGTGCACGTGGACGCGGTGCCCGAGGCCGAGTGGGAGGAGGCGCTGCACCACTCGCACATGCCGGCCGTGGGCATCTCGGTGCTGGCCATCGTCGGCGGCTGGCTGCTGGCGCGCGCCATGTACCAGACGCGCAGCGTGGACCCGGCCGCCGTCGCGCGGCGCTTCCAGCCCGTCTACGACCTCTTCGTCGCCAAGTGGGGCTTCGACGAGTTCTACGCCACCGTCGTCGTCGCCAACCTGCTGCGGCTCAACCGCCTGCTGGCGCGCTTCGACAAGACCGTCATCGACGGCCTCGTCAACTTCGCGGGCCTGCTCACCCGCTTCGTCGCCTTCCTCTGTGGCCTGTTCGACAAGTACGTGATCGACGGGCTCGTGAACTTCTGGCGCTGGTTCGTGCGCAGCCTGTCGGCGGTGCTCCGCCTGGCGCAGACCGGCAATGCCCGGGACTACCTGACCATGACGCTCATCGCGGTCCTCGTCCTCGCCTTCGTGCTGAAGGCCCGGGGCCTCTCATGAACTTCCTCACCGTCATCACCTTCTTCCCGATGGTCGGCATGCTGGCGATCCTGTTCCTGCCGAAGGAGCGCAAGGACGCCATCCGCACGGTGGCCGCGGCCGCCACGCTGGTGCCGCTCGCGCTGGCCAGCCTCATGTGGCTGAAGTTCGACACCCACAACGGCGGCTACCAGTTCGAGGTGCGCCTGCCGTGGATCACGTCGCTGGGCGTGGAGTACCACCTGGGCATCGACGGCCTGTCGATCCCGATGGTGTGGCTCTCGTGCCTGCTGCTCTTCCTCGGCGCCATCGCGAGCTGGGGCATCGAGAAGGGCGTCAAGGGCTACATGATCCTGCTGCTGCTGCTCGAGGTGGGCATCAACGGCGTGTTCGTCTCGCTGGACTTCTTCCTCTTCTACGTGTTCTGGGAAGTGATGCTCCTGCCGATGTACTTCCTCATCGGCGTGTGGGGCGGGCCGCGGCGCGAGTACGCGGCCATCAAGTTCTTCCTGTACACGCTGGCCGGCTCGGTGCTCATGCTGCTGGGCATCGTGGCCCTGTACCTCGCGGCGCGCGGCTCCACGCCCACGCCCTTCAGCATCCCCGTGCTGTCCGAGCTCATCCGCAGCGGCCAGCTCACCGGCGCGGGGCTGGTGGGCGCGGGGTCCATCTTCGGCTGGCCCTTCCTGAAGTGGATCTTCGTCTTCTTCTTCATCGGCTTCGCGATCAAGGTGCCGGTGCCGCCCTTCCACACGTGGCTGCCGGACGCGCACGTCGAGGCGCCCACGCCCATCTCGATGATCCTGGCCGGCATCCTGCTCAAGCTGGGCTGCTACGGCATCCTGCGCATCAACCTGGGGATGTTCCCGCAGGTGGCCAGCGAGCCGGCGGTGGCCAACTTCGGCGCGATCCTGGGGCTGTTCGCGATCGTCTACGGCGCCTTCGTCGCGATGGCGCAGACGGACTTCAAGCGCCTCGTGGCCTACAGCTCGGTCAGCCACATGGGCTACGTGCTGCTGGGCGCGGCCTCGTTCACCAGCATGGGCCTCAACGGCGCGGCCATGCAGATGTTCACGCACGGCACCTCCTCGGCCCTGCTCTTCGCCATCGTGGGCGTCGCCTACGACCGCGCGCACCACCGCGAGATCGAGGGCTTCGGGGGTCTCGCCAGCGTGGCGCCGGTCTACCTCGGGGTCACGACGCTGGGCTTCTTCGCGGCCCTCGGGCTGCCGGGGATGAGCGGCTTCGTGAGCGAGGTGCTGGTGCTCATCGGCACGTGGCAGGTGCGGCCGGTCGTGGCCAGCTGTGCGGTCATCGGCATCATCGTCACGGCGGCCTTCCTGCTGTGGACGCTGCAGCGCGTCTTCCTCGGCCCGCTCAACGAGAAGTACAAGGACTTCCCGGACATGAACGGGCGCGAGATGTTCGTCATGGCGCCGCTGGCCTTCCTGTGCGTGCTGCTGGGCATCGCGCCCTACCTGCTGCTCGACTGGATGGCGCCATCCATCGAGGGCCTGCGCCGGCTCTTCGCCTGAGGCCGCGATGACGCCCGAGCTCACCGCCGACCTGCGCGCGCTGGCGCCCGAGCTGTGGCTGGCGGGCGGCATCGCCGTGGCGCTGGTGGCCGACCTGGTGTGGGGCCGTCGCGGGCGCACGCTGGTGGGCCTGCTGTGCCTGACGGCCACGGCCGCCGCGGTGGCCACGCTGGCCTCCAGCACGAGCGCGCGCCTCGCGGCCGGCACGGGCGACGTGACGCAGCCCTTCCGCGTCATGGGCCTGCTGGCGCACGACGGGCTCTCGGACTTCTTCCGCCTGCTCATCATCGGCGGCACGGGCCTGGTCGTGCTGCACGCCATGGTCTTCCGCGGCCTCGACGAGGCTTCGCGCGGCGAGTTCCTGCCCATGCTGCTGGCGGCCGCGCTGGGTGGCTGCCTGCTCGTCTCCACCGACCACCTGCTCATGCTGCTGCTCGGCATGGAGATGCTCAGCCTGCCCAGCTACCTGCTCGCCGGCTGGCAGAAGAAGGAGCGCCGCTCCTCGGAGGCCGCGCTCAAGTACCTGGTCTACGGCGCGTTGGCCAGCGGCCTCATGGTCTTCGGCTTCAGCATCCTGTTCGGCCTCTCGGGCGGCCTGCGCCTCGGCGACGTGGCGCTGGCGGTCGTGGGCAACTGGGAGTCGGGCGACCTGCTGCGCAGCACGGCCGTGGTCTTCTCCATGGTGCTGGTCTTCGCCGGCCTGGGCTTCAAGATCGCCGCCTTCCCCTTCCACTTCTGGGCCCCCGACGTCTACGAGGGCTCGCCCACGCCCGTGACCACGCTGCTGGCGGTGGCCAGCAAGGCCGCGGGCTTCGGCGTTCTGGTGCGCTTCGTGGACGGCGTCTTCCTCGCGCCCAACGCCGTCTCGGTGGACTGGACGCGCAACTTCTCCGACCTCATCGCCGTGCTGGCCGCGGTCACGATGACCTACGGCAACGTCACCGCCGTGCTGCAGCGCAACGTGAAGCGGCTGCTGGCCTATTCCTCCATCAGCCACGCCGGCTACCTGCTCATGGGCGTGGCCGTGATGACGCGCTGGCAGACCGAGGGCGAGCAGGGCTTCACCTGGGGCTCGGGCCTCGAGTCGCTGCTCTTCTACCTGGTCACCTACTACATCGCGACGCTGGGCGCCTTCGCCTGCGTGATGGCCCTGGCCAACCGCTACGGCGCCGAGGACACCGACGACTACAACGGCCTGGGCTGGGCCTCCCCCTGGGTCGGCGGCGCGCTGGTGGTCTTCCTCGCCTCGCTCACCGGCCTGCCGCCCACGGCGGGCTTCATGGGCAAGCTCAAGCTCTTCGAGGCCAGCCTCGACAGCGGCCTCGCGTGGCTGGCCGTGGTCGCCGCGCTCAACTCGGTCGTGGCCCTCTTCTACTACTTCAAGCTGGCGCGGGCGCTCTTCCTGCGCGGCGAGGGCACCAGCGAGACCGGCATCGCGCCGCGCGGCGTCGTCGCGGCCTGCGCCGCGGCGTCCATCGTGCTGCTCGTCGTGGCCACGCTGTGGTACGGCGTCGGGCCGGGCATCGACTCGCTGCTGGGCTGGATCGACGCGGCGGGCGGGCTGACGTCGTAGAGGGCCGCGGCATCCCGGTCTAGACTGGACCGAGGGCCGATCATGGACCGCACTGCACACTGGGAAGCCGTCTACCGCACCAAGGGCGAGACCGGCGTCGGCTGGTACCAGCCCCGCGCGACGGTCTCGCTCGACCTCATCCGGCGCGTCGCCCCGCGGCTCTCGACGCCGATCATCGACGTGGGCGCCGGCGCGTCCACGCTGCTCGACGGGCTGCTGGACGCCGGCTACGACGACGTGACTGCGCTGGACATCGCGCCCGCGGGGCTCGAGCTGGCTCGGCGCCGACTGGGCGAGCGCGCCGCGTGCGTGCGCTGGCTGGTGGCCGACGTGCGCGACGCGCCGCTGGCCGCCGACGCCTACGGCCTCTGGCACGATCGCGCGGTCTTCCACTTCCTCACCAGCGACGAGGACCGCGCGCGCTACGTCGCGCAGGTCCGCCACGCGGTGCGCCCGGGCGGCCACGTCATCGTGGCGGCCTTCGGGCTCGACAGTCCGCCGAAGTGCAGCGGGCTGGAGGTCCGCCGCTACGGCGCGGAGGCGATGCACGGCGAGTTCGGCGCAAGCTTCCACCTGCTCGACAGCGTGCGCGAGGAGCATCGCACCCCGAGCGGCGGAGTGCAGCCGTTCACGTGGTGCCTGTGCCGCCTCGAGGGAATCAGCTCTCGCGCGTGACCTCGCGCCAGCGCTCGAGCAGCGGCTGCTCGGACGCCTCTTCCAGCGCGCCCAATGTCCGCTCGACGAGCTTGCGGTCGAGCTGCGGCTGCCGCGCCAGGATCGAGCGCACGTCCTCCAGGTCGCGCGGACGCGCGGCCAACAGCTTGTGCACGATCAGGTCCTCGGGCGTGACGAAGCGCACGTCCGTCGCGGCGATGCGAACGGTCCGGGCGCGCTGGATCGCTTCCCGCTCGTAGCCTGACTCGGAGAAGACCAGGTCCACGCGCACGCCCGAATTGCGGTCCGCGCAGGGCAGGACCAGTGTCTCGCTGGCGAAGGGTCCGGGATCGACCAGGGGCTCGAGCCCGGCCGCCGCGGCCGCCCGCAGGACATCGTCGAGTCGGTCGACGCTCACACCCAGGGTGATGTCGATGTCGCGCGTCAGCCGAGGCTCGCCGTGCACCAGCACGGCCTGGCCGCCGATCACCATGTAGGGCAGGCGTGCGGCGGCCAAAGACCTGGCCACGCGCCCGAGGATCTCAGAGAGCACGGAGGATCCGCGCCCGACGGATGTCCTCGTCGATGCCGTCCAGCGGGTCCTTGAGCGGGAGCACGCCGAGCTGCCGCGCCTCCTCGAGCATGCCGTCGTAGAGGCGGAGCTTCTGCTCGAGCGTCAGCGGCTCCCGGAGCTGCTCACGCTCGAAGGCGTCGAGGAGCTTCGTGCGCCGCAGCATGCACGCACTCTAGCATGCACGCCGCGCGCGGGACGGGGGCGATTCGCAGCGCGCGCCGGCGGAGCGCGGGCCCCGCCGGCGCGCCGACGCTACTTGATCGTGAAGGTCAGGCCGTTGGTCGCGGCCTTGCCCTTCACCGCCGCCGCGTCGTTGCACCAGTACTGCATCGTGACCGGCACGCCGAACAGGGCCTGGTCCGCCGGGATGGTGCCCGGCGCGCTGGCCGTGCCCGCGGGGCCGAGGTTCAGCGCGACCATCGCGAAGGGCGAGCCCACGAGGAAGGTGCCACCCTTGAAGGGCAGGCTGGCCTGCGTGGTGCCCACGAAGAGCACGCCCACGGCGCTCGGCCGGCCGTTGGTGATCGAGATCGTGATGCCGCCGCCCGGCGAGGCCGTGCCGCTGCCGGTGAGGTGCGGCGTCTGCCCGCCGAAGCCCGCGAGGCCCGAGCCGTACTCGGTGAACTGCGTCGGCGACACCGGCCCCAGCGACACGATGCGGAAGTCGTCGATGTTCCAGCCGCCGAACTCGAGGCCCGGGTCCGACGTGAGCTCGAACCGGAACTGCACCGAGGGGTTGTTGTCCGCGAGGGCCTTGATGTCGAAGTCCTGCGCCGTCCAGTCCGAGTCGATGAGGGTCTCGTTCAGCGGGTTGGCGTAGAGCTTCGCGAGGTTGCAGTACAGCTCGGCCTGGTCGTAGATGCCCTGCTCCACGCTGAGCCAGCGCTGGAAGCGCAGGCGCAGGTTGGTCTTGCCGGTGAGGTTGAAGACCGGCGACAGCAGATAGTTCTGGACGTCCGGCTTGTAGTTGCCGTCGAAGCCGTCGGCCCCGAGGTCGTTGCCCCACAGGCGCGAGCCGCTGTAGGCCGCGGGCGGATCGAAGGCCGAGGTGCCGTAGGCCACGTCGTGCATCCAGTCGTCCTGCGTCAGGACCTGCACGTGCGTCCAGCCCTCGTCGCTGATGGGCTCGAAGTCGTAGCTGACCTGCGTGGTGACCGTGCCCACGTCGTACTGGAACGAGTCCGCCGGCGCCGACTTGGGCAGGAAGTTGCTGCCGGCGGGGCCGAAGGCCTCGATGTAGTAGCGCACGACCTTGGGCGACACCTGGCCGGGCACGAAGCCCTTCCACACGTCGTTGCCCTGCGCGCCCATGCCGACGGAGTTGAAGCTCACGCCGCCGTTGTTGGACCAGTGCAGGATGGCGCCGGTGAGTGTGCCCTGCTCCTCGGTGATGGTGGCCTGCACCGGGACGGGCAGCTCGCTGTTCACCGCGGTGATGGGCGTGTGCTGGATGGTGAAGAGCGGCAGCACGAAGCCCGGGAAGCCCTGCGTGAGGAAGCCCGCGTCGATGGACGGGTAGTGCGGGGTGCCGTTGTCGATGTTGCCGTCGTCGTCGTCCAGCGTGAGCCAGTGGTTCTCGATGATCGACTTGATCGAGCCGTCGTTGTAGACCTGGAACCAGGTGAGGAGCAGCTGGTTGGCGAGGTCGCCGCCGGCCGTCTGGCCCAGCAGCGCCTGCAGGTTGGCGCGCACCTTCCAGATCGCGCCCATGAGCGGCTCGCCGTTCAGGTGCGGATCACCGCCGTAGCAGGCGGGGTTTCCGTCGCCGCAGAACTGGGTGAGGTTGAGGCCCGTGCGGATGGGCGAGCCGGGTCCGAAGAAGTCCTTCGCGATCACCGGGTCGTTGGCCTCGTACATGGCCCAGCAGTCCGCCGCGCCCTCGCCGAAGCCGTCCGAGCCGTTGCCCGAGCCGTACAGGTCGTTGAGCCAGTGCCCGTTCTCGTGCCATGCCACGGTGGAGTAGGCCGAGTTGGGGCAGCCGCCGCCGGACAGGAAGAAGTTGGTCGAGAAGCCATCGTAGTAGGCGTTGCAGGTGTCCGCGATGTTCACGTTCTCGGTGCGCTGGAAGTTCAGCGTCTGCTCGGACGCGTCGAGGCTGAGCAGCCAGTTGCGCTGCGCGTTGGTGAAGTAGTGTGCATTCACCTCGGCCGTCGGCTGCTCGGTCTTGCCCGGGTTGAACACGAACGCGGCCGGCACGCCGGGAGCGACCGACAGGTTGAGCGAGCTCGTCGCACCCGCGATGTTGACCACGCGCGAGTACTTGCCCTCGTAGGCCGCCGTCACGTTCACGGGCGCGGGCACGGCGACGAAGTCGAAGAAGCCCGTCGCGTCGGTGTAGATGGTGGGCAGGCCCGAGCCCGTGAGGCGGATGTCCTGCAGGCCGTGCAGTACCGCCGCCTCGTCTCCGTCGGCGCCCAGTCCCACCTGGCCCCAGCCCTTGACGGTGCCGGTGAGGTCGGCCTGGTGCACGAGGCTCCAGCTGCCCACGACACGCGGCGCGCCGGTGGCCGCGATGGCGTACTGGCGGATGACCGGCGTCGCGCCGGTGCTGCGGTCCACGCCCGCGTCCAGCACGAAGGTGTAGGCCGGCACGCCGCGCACGGCGCTCTTGCCGGCCATGACCGGCGCCGGGAACACCACGTAGTCGCCGCGCCCGACGCTCTGCGCCAGCAGGCCCGTGTCGGACGCGAAGGCCGCGCGCGCCACGTCCAGCGCTGCGCCCTCGGAGGTCTCGGGCACGAGCGCGGTCTGCGCCACGTGCGGCAGCGCGGTGTTGTCCAGCGCGAGCAGCCGCCCGTCGGTGGACAGCAGCACGGCCACCTCGCCGTGCCAGGTGGGCACGCCGCCCGTCACCTGCTTGAAGAGCACCGCGATCTTGGCGCTCGTGCCCACCGTCGCCAGCCGGTCGAGGTGCTTGACCTGCTGCAGCTCGAGCGTGCCGCTGGTGAAGCCCAGCGCGGGCGCGAGCTCGTCCACCACCTGGCGCGCGGCCTGCTCGAGCACCGCGTCGCTGCCCGCCTGCGAGGCCGGCACCAGCGGCCGCTGGCCGCCGTAGATGAGCGCGGGCGTCCCGCGCTCCGGGCTCCAGTCCACGCGCCAGTGCGCGCCGGCGTCCTTCAACCAGGCACGCGTCGTGCCGCCCGGATCGAAGCCCGGGAAGAGCGCAGCGGTCTGATCCTGCGCGGAAGCGGTGGCCGCGGAGAGCACGGCAAAGACGGCGAGCAGCAGGGAGCGACGCATCACGGATGGAACTCCGGGAATGGACCGGGACCGTCGGCTGGGGAGCCGCGGGCGGGCGTGGAGGGGAATTCAGCGCCGGCCGTGTCGTTCGGGGACGTCGCGGCCGGAGCCGCGGAGCTTAGGGCAGATGGCCCGAAAGCGGAAGGCAGGGTCCGAAACCGGGCGGGATACGGCCAGCCCCTGCGCTCCGGCTAGCCGGCCGGCTTGGCCAGCAGCGTCATCGCCGTGCCCAGCGCGGCGCTGACGAGCACCGCCACGGCGAAGAGCGTCGCCAGGCTGCGGTGGAAGCGCCGGCGCAGGGGCTCCAGCGGCGCGGGCGCCCGCGCCAGCCGCACGCCCGTGACCAGCAGGGCGAGCGCCAGCACGAGGTCCAGCGCGACCACGCCGTCGTGCACGTGATGGATGGTGGCGGCCGTGCCCTCGAAGATGAGCCCGTGGCCCACCAGCTCGGCGCGCCACACGGCCGCGACCAGCGCGGCGAAGAAGGCCGCGACGAGCGTGTAGTGCAGGTGGCGCCGGCGCGTGGCGCCCGACCAGATGACGGCGGCCAGCAGGGCCACCGCCAGCGCGACGGCGAGGGCCAGGGAGATCATGCGCCGCGCGGCGCCCGCGGCTTGCGCGGGGACGCCGCGCGCGGAGCCCGCGGCTTGCTGGCCTTCGGCTTCTTCGTCGCCGTCGCGCCGCTCTTGCCGTCCGCGGCCGGCGCCTCGCCCACCTCCGCGGCCTCGCCGCGTACAGCGCGCGGGGGCGGAGGCAGCGCCTCGTCGGGATGCTCCTTGCAGCGCAGCGTGCCTCCGGGCCCGGGCTCGGTCATGGCCAGGCCGCAGGGCTTGCCGCCCTTGCTCTCGTGCGGGCAGGTGGGCAGGTTCAGCGTGCCGCGGCACTTGGGGTAGCCCGGGCAGGCCAGGAATTTGCCGCGCCGGCTGCGCTTGATGTTCATCGTGCGCCCGCACAGCGGGCAGATCACGCTGGTCTCCACAGGCCACAGCGGCTCGCCCTTGGTCGAGAGCGAGACGGCGCCCTTGCAGTCCTTGGTCTTGAAGCCCGTGCAGGCGAGGAAGGGCCGGCCCCAGCGGTTGACCTTCTTCTCCATCGGCCGACCGCAGAGCTTGCCCGACTCGTCCTTGGCCTGGCAGCGGAACTCGGTCAGCTCGGCGTTCGCCGCGCGCTGGCCCGAGAGCGGCAGGTTGTTGCTGCAGTCCGGATAGCGCGAGCAGCCGAGGTAGGCGCCGCCGCGGTTGAAGAGCACGACCATGGGCGCGCCGCAGACCTGGCCGGTCTTCTCGTCGACGCGGTTGCAGGTCATGTCCACCTGGATGGGGCGGCTGCGGTAGTGGCCCATGCCCTCGCGCGCGGCCTGCAGGTCGCGCGAGAAGCGGTCGTAGAAGCCGCCCACCACGGCCTGCCAGCGCTCCTTGCCCTCGGCGATGGCGTCGAGGTCGTCCTCGAACTTGGCCGTGAAGGCGGTGTTCACGATGTCGCCGAACTGCGGCTCGAGCAGGTCGGTGGTGACCTCGCCCAGGTGCGTGGCGTGGAAGGCGTTCTTGCGGCGCTGGCGCGGCGCGAAGACCTCCTCCTCGTTGTCGCCGTCGAGCGCGTCGGCCGAGTCGTGCTTCGCCTGCGCGTCCTCGCGCTCGGCCAGCTCCTCCGCGTCGGGCGCGCGCGTCTCGGCGGGGTTGAGCAGCTCGTGTCGCAGGCGCTCCTGCTCGGCCTCCTCGCCGTGGTCCACGTACTTGCGGTCCACGATGGTGGAGAGGATGGACGCGTAGGTGGACGGCCGCCCGATGCCGAACTCCTCCAGCGCCTTGACCAGCGAGGCTTCGCTGTAGCGCCGCGGCGGCGTGGTGAAGTGCTGGCTGGGCACGATGGCCTGCGGCGTCAGCTCCTGGCCCTCCTTCAGCGCCGGCAGCGGCTGCTCCTCGTCCTTCTCCGCGCCGTACACGGCCGTGAAGCCGGCGAAGGTGGTGACGCGCCCGCTGGCCATGAAGGTGGCGCCCTGGCGCGTGAGCTCCAGCGTGGTGACGAGGTACTCCGCCGGCGCCATCTGGCAGGCGATGAAGCGCCGCCAGACGAGGTCGTACAGCTTCCACTGCTCCTCGCTGAGCGCGCTGCGCACCGCCTCGGGCGTGCGGAACGGGTCGGTGGGGCGGATGGCCTCGTGCGCCTCCTGCGCCGACTGCTTGCTGCGGTAGAAGTTGGGCTTCTCCGGCAGGAACTTGTCGCCCCAGCGCTCGCCGATGAGCTTGCGCGCCGCGGCGCGCGCGCTGTCCGCGATGTTGAAGCTGTCCGTGCGCATGTAGGTGATGAGGCCCACGGCGCCCTCGCCGTGCAGCTCGATGCCCTCGTAGAGCTGCTGCGCGACGCGCATCGTGCGCTTGGCCGTGAAGCCGTAGCGCCCGGCCGCCGCCTGCTGCAGCGTGCTGGTCTTGAAGGGCGGCTTGGCGGACACGCGCCGCGGCGCCTGCTTGAGCGACTCCAGCTTGAAGGGACCGGATGCCTGGCGCACCACGCCGCTCTCCGCCGGGCCGCCGCCGGCCGCGACGCGCTTCAGCACCGCCTCCGCGTCGGCGCCGCTCCTCAGCTCCTTGCCCTTGCCGTCGAGCTTCTTGAACTCGGCCTCGAAGGTCTGCCCCGCCTGCTCGAACTGCGCCACGATGCGCCAGTACTCCTCGGGCACGAAGGCCCGGATCTCGCGCTCGCGGTCCACGACGAGCTTGACGGCCACGCTCTGCACGCGGCCCGCCGAGAGCCCGCGCGTGAGCTTCTTCCACAGCAGCTCGGAGAGCTGGTAGCCCACGAGCCGGTCGAGGATGCGGCGCGCGCGGTAGGCGTCCACCAGGTTGCTGTCCACCTCGCGCGGGTGGGCGAAGGCCTCCTGGATGGCGCCCTTGGTGATCTCGTGGAAGTGCACGCGCTGCACGGTCTTGCCCGCGCGCTTGGCGCCCAGCAGCAGCTCCACCAGGTGCCACGCGATGGCCTCGCCCTCGCGGTCCGGGTCGGTGGCCAGGAAGATGGTGTCCGTGGCGGCCACCTGCTTGCGCAGCTCCGTCACGACCTTGGCGCGCTCCTTGATGGGCTCCCAGTCGGCCTCGAAGTCGCGCTCGGGGTACACGCACAGCCCCGAGCGCGGCAGGTCGCGCACGTGCCCCATGCTGGCCTTGACCACGAAGTCCCTGCCCAGGAACTTCCCGATGGTCTTGGCCTTCGCAGGCGACTCGACGATGACCAGGGGCTTGCTCACGCGGCTCCTTGCTGGACCTCTTGCATCCCGCCTCTCTCTAGCGCGTCCTC
>DASUFI010000084.1:0-4964 GCA_036274635.1 Planctomycetota bacterium | reverse complement strand
CACGGCTTCCCGCCCGAGAGCTGGGCCGGCACCGAGGGGCTCAGCCTCACGCTCGCGCGCGCGCTGCGGGCGCGCGGGCACGAGGTCGCCTTCTTCGTGCGCAGCCCGGGGCGCGCCGAGCACGCCGACCGCAGCACCTTCCGCGAGGACTTCGACGGCTTCCGCGTGCACCGCTTCGTCAACCGCCTCGCTCTCGCGGGCGTGGACGAGACCTACCGCTTCGCGCCGGCCGAGGCCGCCTTCGACCGCGTGCTGGCGCAGGAGCGGCCCGACGTGGTGCACCTGCAGCACATGATCCACCTCTCCACCGGCCTCGTGGACCGCTGCCGCGCGGCCGGCGTGCCCTGCGTGGTGTCGCTGTCCGACTTCTGGGCGCGCTGCCCGCGCGTGCAGCTCATCCGCCCCGACCACAGGAACTGCACCATCCCGCCGCCGGGCCTGGGCTGCGCGGCGTGCGTGAAGGAGACCCCGGCCCTGGTGGGCTCGCTGGCGCGGCTCGATCGCGCGCTGGGTGGCGCCGTCGAGCGCTGGGCCGAGGGCGTGCCGCCCGCCCGGCCCGGTGAGCCGCCCGGCTGGCGCAAGCGCCGGCAGGATGCCGCCAGTCTCGTGCGTCGCGAGGCCTGGATGCGCGGTGTGCTGCGCCGGGCCGATTGCGTGACGGTGGCCTCGGCCACCACCAAGCGCCTGGTCATGGAGCTGGGGCTCTCATCGGAGGAGCTCGTGCTCAGCGACTACGGCCTCGACACGCGCTGGCTGGCGGGCGGCCCGCCCGCGCGGCAGCCGCGTGCGCCCGGCGAGCCGCTGCGCGTCGGCTTCCTCGGCAGCCTCGTCTGGTACAAGGGCCTCGACGTGCTGGCGCGCGCGGTGGCGTTGCTGCCGGCGGGCGCGGCGCAGCTGCACGTGCACGGCGACCACGAGGGCGGCGCCGACCCGGTGGCCGCGGCCGAGTGCCGGCGCGTGACCGAGGAGGCCCGGCGCCTCGCGGCCGGCCGGATCAGCTTCCACGGGCGGTACCATCACGACGACCTGCCGGCGATCCACGCCGGGCTCGACGTGGTCGTCGTGCCCTCGGTGTGGCAGGAGGCCTTCGGCCTGGTCGTGCGCGAGTGCCACCTGGCCCGCACGCCGGTCGTGGGCTCCGACATCGGCGGCATCGCGGAAGGCATCGAGCACGACGTGAACGGCCTGCTCTTCACCCCCGGCGACGCCGGCGCCCTGCGCGCCGCGCTGCAGCGCTTCCTCGACGACCCGGCCCTCGGCGCGCGCCTCGCGGCCGCCGCGCCGCGCATCAAGACCGACGCCGAGGAGGCCACCGAGGCCGAGTGGCGCTACCGCCAGGTCATCTCGGCCCGCGGGAGGCGCGCATGAGCCTGCCGTCCGTCTCCATCGTGCTGGTCAACCTCAACGGCCGGCACCACTTCGAGAAGCTCTTCGAGAGTCTGCGCGGCGCCGACTACCCGCGCGAGCTGCTCGAGATCATCATGGTCGACAACGCCTCGGTGGACGGCTCGGTGCAGTGGCTGGACAAGAACGCGTCGGACGCGCGCGTCATCCAGTGCCGCCAGAACCACGGCTTCGCGGGCGGCGTGAACGTGGGCGTCGAGGCGGCGCAGGGCGAGGTGCTGGTCTTCCTCAACACCGACATGCGCGTCGAGCCGGGCTGGCTGCGCGAGCTGGTGGCGCCCATCGCCAGCCGCGAGGCCGACTGCACCACGGGCCTGAACCTGTCGTGGAACGGCAAGGTCGTGAACTTCGGCGGCTCGGCCATGAACTTCCACGGCATCGGCTGGCAGGTGGGCATGGACGACCCCGACATCGAGCGCTACCGCCGCCCCTGCGACACGCTCTTCGCCTGCGGCGGCAGCATGGCCATCCGCAAGGAGGTCTACGAGGACGCCGGCCGCTTCGACGAGGACTTCTTCGCCTACTACGAGGACGTGGACCTGGGCTTCAGGCTGTGGGTGCTGGGCTACCGCGTCATGTACGTGCCCGGCTCGGTGGCCTACCACCACCACATGTCCACCAGCCGGCGCATCGACGTGCACAAGATCCGCCTGCTGCAGATGCGCAACCCGCTCTGGCTCATCTACAAGAACTACGAGGACGCGGTGCTCGACCGCGTGCTGCCGGCGGCGCTGCTGGTGCACCAGAAGCGCATGGCCTACGTGCTGCACCTCGACGATCGCGGCTACCGCATCGACGCCCACGACGCCCGCGGCCGCGGGCGCCTGCACGAGATCTTCCTCAAGATGCGCGCCTCCAAGCGCTCGGTGGGCATCCCGCCGCCCGCCAAGGCCGACATGCTGGCCATCAACGACTTCAGCACGCTGCTCGACGCCATGGCCCGCAAGCGCAAGGACATCCAGGCCCGCCGCATGCGCCCGGACAGCGACATCGTGCGCCTGTTCCGCATCCCCTTCTGGGCGGTGGAGACGCACCCGGAGTTCGCGCACATGATCCGCGCGCTCATGGAGAGCTTCCGCCTGGACGAGATCTTCGGGACCACCGAGGTGGTCATCGATCCGAGGGTGGCGAGCGAGCGCTAGGCGGGGCGCGCAGCCCGGTCCGAGGCTCCGCGGCGGCATGGGTGCCTTCCTTGAAAGCCCGTCGCGCGGCCCTGATAATCCCGCCGTCCCGCAGGATCCTGCATGAAGCTCTCGGTCGTCGTCCCGGTCTACAACGAGAAGCAGACCGTGCGGCAGATCCTCCAGCGGATCCTGGCCACGCCGCACGAGAAGGAAGTCATCCTCGTCGACGACGGCAGCACCGACGGCACGCGCGACCTGCTGCGCGAGATCGAGGCCGAGCGCGACCCGCGCGTGCGCATCTTCCTGCACGAGAAGAACGGCGGCAAGGGCTCGGCGCTGCGCACGGGCTTCAGCAAGGTCACGGGCGACATCGTGCTCATCCAGGACGCCGACCTCGAGTACACCCCCGACGACTACCCCGCGCTGCTCAAGCCCATCACCGACGGCGTGGCCGACGTCGTCTTCGGCAGCCGCTTCCTCGGCGCCGGCGCGCACCGCTGCCACCTGTTCTGGCACTACGTCGTGAACAAGGGCCTCACGATGTTCAGCAACATGCTCACCAACCTGAACCTCTCGGACATGGAGACTTGCTACAAGGTCTTCCGCCGCGAGGTCGCCGACCAGATCAGGATCGAGTCGGACCGCTTCGGCATCGAGCCCGAGCTCACCGCCAAGGTCGCGCGCCTGCAGGTCGACGGCCACAAGTGCCGCGTGTACGAGGTGCCCATCAGCTACTTCGGGCGCGACTTCTCGGAGGGCAAGAAGATCGGCGTGAAAGATGGCTTCGAGGCCATCTGGTGCATCCTGCGCTTCAACCTGTTCTGAGCTCCGGGCCCGGCGGATTGTTACGGGCTCGTCATGCGAGCGGGCGACGGGCCCTGCGGAGGCTTGGGTGATGGTGAGCCCCGTCGGCGCCTCCCCCACGCAGCGCGACGCTCCGCCGGCCGGTGCGCGGCCCGCGCGCTGGCTGCTGCCGGTGCTGCTGCTGGGCTTCGCCGCGGTGCTCTTCGTGCGCCTCGGCGACGCGCCCGTGCACCGCACGGCCGAGGTGCGCGTGGACCGGGTCTCGCGCCACATGCTCGAGTCGGGCGACTGGCTCGTGCCCCGGCTGGGCGAGAAGGTCCGTCTGCAGAAGCCGCCGCTCTACTACTGGATGGCGACGGCCGTGGAGCGCGCAGCCGGCGAGGCGGCCAACGTCTGGCTGCGCACGCCGGCGGCGCTGAGCGCGCTGGGCCTGCTGCTGGTGGCCTGGGGCTGGGGCCGCTGGGCGGGGGGCGCGCGGCAGGGCCTCGTGGCGGCGCTGCTGCTGGTCGGTCTCGTCGGCGTGGCCGAGTTCGGGCGCCTGGGCGTGGCCGAGACGCTGCTGGCCGCCAGCTCGAGCGCCGCGCTGCTGGCCTACGAGCACGCGCGCGCGACGGGCTCGCGCCGCGCGCTGTGGGCCTGCCTGATCGCGCTGGCGGCGGCGGTGCTGGCCAAGGCCACGCCGGTGCTGCTCACGGTCGCGCTGCCCATCGTGCTGGACCTCGCGCTGCAGCGCCGGCTGAAGGCCGCGCTGAACCGGCGCACGCTGGGCCTCGCGGCGCTGACGCTGATGCCGGCGCTCCTCTGGTACGTGGCCGTCATCGCCACCGTGCCGGGCGCGTGGGACTCGATCGTCTCCTTCGCGCTGCTGCCCTTCGGCGTGCGCCTGCCGGAGGCGGCCGGCAACGCCTCGCACGTGCGGCCGGCCTGGTACCACCTCGAGGCGCTGGTCACGATGGGCCTGCCGCTGCTCGCGCTGCTGCCGCTGATGATCGCCCGCGCCTGGCGCACGCGCGGCTGGCGCGATGCGCCGCGGCTGCGCTTCGCGGCGCTGGCCGTCGCGGCGCCGCTGCTGGGCTTCAGCCTGATCCCCGAGAAGCAGGACCATTACCTGCTGCCGATCATGCCGGCCTGGGCGGTGCTGCTCGCCGATGCGCTGCTCGACGCCTGCGCGCGCGCGGCCGCCGGCGCCCGCGGCCTGCGCGTCGCCTCGCTGGTCACGGCCGCGCTGCTGCTGGTGGTGGCCGGCGCCTTCGCGCTGGCCTTGCGCTGGGGCTTCGACGTCTCGTGGCCGGCGGCGCTGCTCCTCGTGCTGGCCGTCGGGCTGGCGGCGGCGCTCGTGCTGGCCGGCGGCTGGCGCGGCCGCGCGCTGCCCTGGGCGGCCGGCGTTGCGGCCGCGACGCTGCTGCTCATGCTGGTCTGGTTCTCCACCTTCGACGTCGTCAAGCAGCGCCTCGAGGCGGGCGTCGCCACCGAGGCAGAACTGGCACACTGGCACGCGGTCCGCGACGCCCATCCCGTGTTCGGGCGCTCGCTGCCGGAGCCTGACCCTCCCGACGACGCAGACCACTGAGATGGACGCGACCCGCACCGCCGGCGCCGACGTGCCCGAGCTCTCGGTCGTGCTGCCCTGCT
>DASUFI010000083.1:0-6460 GCA_036274635.1 Planctomycetota bacterium | reverse complement strand
CTCGCCCTTCACGTCCACCGTGATCTTGCGCGACAGGTCGCCGCGCGCCACGGCCGTCGTCACCTCGGCGATGTTGCGCACCTGGTCGGTGAGGTTGCCGCACATGGCGTTCACCGAGTCGGTGAGGTCCTTCCACGTGCCCGCGACGCCCGGCACGATGGCTTGGCCGCCCAGCTTGCCGTCGGTGCCCACCTCGCGCGCCACGCGCGTCACCTCCGACGCGAAGGAGCGCAGCTGGTCCACCATCGTGTTGATGGCCTCCTTGAGCTGCAGGATCTCGCCGGCGACGTCGACGGTGATCTTCTTGGACAGGTCGCCGCTCGCCACGGCGATGGTCACGTCCGCGATGTTGCGCACCTGCGCGGTCAGGTTGTTGGCCATGGAGTTGACCGAGTCGGTCAGGTCCTTCCACACGCCCGCCACGTCGCGCACCTGCGCCTGGCCGCCCAGCTTGCCGTCGGTGCCCACCTCGCGGGCCACGCGCGTCACCTCCGAGGTGAAGACGCCGAGCTGCTGGATCATCTTGTTGACGATGGTGGCCGACTTGAGGAACTCGCCCTGCAGCGGCCGGCCGTCCACGTCCAGCGGGACGGCGCGCATGAGGTTGCCCTGCGCGACGGCCGAGATGGCCCGCGTCACCTCCGTGGTGGGCCACACCAGGTCGTCGATGAGCGTGTTGACGAGGCCTTGCATCTCGTGCCACGCGCCCTGGCGCGGGCCGAAGTTCACGCGCTGCCGCGTCTGGCCTTCCTTGCCCACCGCCTTGACCGTGCGCCGCAGCTCCTCGGCCATGGCGCGATTCGCGTCCACGATGTCGTTGAAGGTGTCCGCGATCTTGCCTTCCAAGCCGACGCGGTCGCCGGGCAGCCGCACCGAGAAGTCGCCATGGGCGACGGCCTGCAGCACGTGGAGCAGCGCGCCGAGGTCGAGGGCATTGCCGTCGGATGATTCGCCGAGCGGCTTGCGCGGAGTGGTGGGAGTGCCCGTGGACATGTCGGAGTCCCCCGGAATCGACGGAGTCGACTGGTGAGGTCAGTGCCGGGCGCGATTATCCCGATCCATGCGGCGAATGCTGGAATCCGCCCCAGCGGCGGCGCCCCTCCACGAATAACATCGGCGCGGGGACGACATGAAAGCCACGACGACGCGGCGGCGCAGAGCTCAGTTTCGGCTCGCGCGCCGCCGGCCCGGCTGGCGGCGGGCCGTCGCGTCGCCGGCCCTGCGCGCCGGCACCGTCGCGCCCGCGGCCCGGGCCTTCGCCAGCGTCTTGGGCGCGATGGCCGTCCAGCTCTCGGTGATCCACGCCTCGAGCAGTTCCCGCGGCAGCCTCGACTTCGGTCCGACCTGCACGCTGACCCAGCCGCTCTTGCCGAGGCCGTAGGGCGTCGGCTGCGTGCCGGGCAGGGAGAGCGCGGCGTCCGCCGACTGCGGCAGCTTCACCGAGAAGCTGACCGTGTCCCCGTCCGCGCCCAGGAAGACGAAGACCTTGCCGCGCACCTTGAGCGCGATCTCGCCCCAGGGGTGGTCCTCGTGGGTCTCCGGGAAGGTGAAGGCGTGCGCACGCAGCGCCTCGCACAGGCGGCGCGCGGCGGCGGTGGGCGGGCGGGCCTCGGCGTGGCTCACGTGTGCGGCTCGTCGGCCGTCGGGCCGTAGATCGAGGGCACGGCCACGTCCATGAGGCGCAGGTAGACCGCGAGCTGCGCGCGGTGGTGGACGGAGTGGTTCATCACGAAGCCCCGCAGCGCGCTGTAGCGGGTCCAGCTGCGGAAGACCTTGCCGCCCAGCAGCAGCGACCACGGCTGGCGGAGGCCGTCGTCGTCGGTGCCCGCCAGCGCGGCGTGCGTCGCGTCGCGCGCCGCGTCGAAGCGCGCCAGCAGCTCGGCGCGGTTGCGCGGCTGCATCTCCTGGAAGGGCGGCGCTCCCTGCGGCGCGAGATCGAGGGCGTCGCGCGTCAGCGTGAGCTCGGCGAAGCCCGCGAGGTCGACCAGGTGGCCGGCGAGCTCGCTGGCGGGCGTGGATTTCGCGTGCGGCTTCCAGGCGTAGCGGTCCTCGGGCAGGCGGTCGAGGACGCGGCGCGTGGAGGCGCACTCGGCGTCCCACTCGGGCAGGAGGAGGTCGCGCAGCGGCATGCGGGGCTCCCGGGGACGAGGCGAGCAGGATACAGCGGTCGCGGGGAGCGCCGCTCTACCTGGGACCCGCAGCGGGCTCGGCCTCGGCGGCTTCGCCGGCGGGCTCGCCGGCGGGCTTCGCGGCGGGCGCCGCCACGGTCTCCGTGGCCACCGCGGCCAGTCGCGCCTGCAGCTCCGACTCGGGCAGCCAGCGCCCGCGCACGACCAGGCCCACGCGCTTCTGCGCGTTGGCCACGTCCAGCAACGGATCGGCTGCGAGCAGCAGCAGGTCCGCGCGCAGGCCAGGCGCGACGGCGCCGAACTCGCCCGTGGCGCGCAGGCACTCGGCCGGCGTGCGCGTGGCGGCGCGCAGGGCCTCCGCGGGCGTGAGGCCGCAGGCGACGAGGTTGGCCAGCTCCTCGTGTACCGCGAAGCCGGCCACGACCCAGGCGTTGCCGCAGTCGGTGCCCAGCAGCAGTGGTGCGCCGGCGACGTGCAGCGCACGCAGCAGCGCCTCGCGCACCGGCAGGCCGGCGCGCGCGGCCTCGGCCATCTCAGGCGGGCGCGCGGCCGACTGCCTCCACACCGAGAGCATGAACGGACCCGCGGCCTTGGCCGCCGCGAGGACCGCGTCGTAGGCCTCGGGCGTGAGGCGGTCGTAGACCTTGACGAAGTCGTAGTGGCCGTCGACGTGCGCCTGCACCGCGTTGCGCGCGTCTTCGGCCGTGAGGACGACGAGGCTGCCGGGCCAGACGGGCGGCGAGCCGTCCACGATGGGCCCGGCGGTGACGATCGAGGGCCCGAGCCGCGTGCCCGCGGCGATCTCGTCGCGCCACTGCACCTGCAGCGGCGAGCCGAACATGTTGCGGATGGTCGTGACGCCGTTGGCGAGGTCGAGCGTCAGCTCCGACTCGAACCACGAGTGCACGTGCATGTCGACCAGGCCGGGCATGATCCAGCGGCCGTGACCGTCGATGACCGTGGCGCCGGCCGGCACGGACACCTTGTCGGAGGGGCCCAGGGCGGTGATCCGGCCGTCCGCGACCAGCACCGTCTGATCGGCCAGGGAGCCGGCGCGATCCATGGGCACGACGGTGGCGCCCACGATCGCGAGCGGCGGCGCGGGTGGCAGCGCGGGTTCCTGCGCGTGCGCGCCGAGGGCGACGAGCAGCAGCGCCAGCAAGGCAGAAGCTCCTCGAGCAGCGGGCCGGGCACACGCTGCGCCGACGCGCGACCTGGACATGGAGCGCTCCGCACCCGAGGCGAGGAGCATCACCTTACGTCCGTCCGGCGCGCGCGGGCAAGGCACGCGGCGGCCGGCGGACTCGACGCGCGCTCAGCGCGGTGCGCTGCCCCGCATCCGCGCGAGGCCCAGCCGGCGCAGCACGCACACGGACCACCAGCCGAGGTCGATCTGCGCGAGGCCGCGCCCGAGACGCGGGTTGTTCGGCTCCTCGTGGTGGTTGCGGTGCCAGTTCTCGCCCTGAAGCAGGAGGAAGGGCGCGAGCCACCACACGTTGCGGCTGCTGCCACCGCGCTCGGAGGGCTCGCCGAGATGGCAGATGCTGTTCACCGTGCACTGGCCGTGCAGCGAGAGCAGCAGGCGCAGCGGGCCCAGCCACAGCCAGGCGACCGGACCCAAGGCGAGGCCGCCGAAGAAGGACAGCGCGAGGATGGGCACCTGCAGCCGGCCCCAGACGCGGTAGCTCGGCCGCTCGAGGTCGGGGCAGTAGCGCGCCGTGGGCGCCTGCCCCGCCTGCCACAGCCAGCGCAGGTGCGCCCACCAGAAGCCGCGCGCCGGCGCGGAGATGTCCTCGTCGGTATCGCTGGTGGCGTGGTGCAGGCGGTGGTTCGCCACCCAGGTGCGCGGCGTGCCGGAGCCGTTGAACATGGCGAAGAAGATGAGCACGTGGTCCGCCACCGGGTGCAGGCGCACGCCGCGGTGCGCGTGGGCGCGGTGGTAGCAGACGGTGGTGCCGAGGCCGCCCAGCGCGGCCAGCCCGAGCGAGGCCAGCACGACCGGCCAGCTCGGCAGCGGCAGCAGGATCAGTCCGACCGCCGTGGCCACGTGCAGCATCACGACCCAGCCCAGCGTCGCGACCTCACCCGGCGCGCAGTAGAACCACGAGCGCTTCCACGGCTCCGGGATCGGGGACTCCCGCGGGCGCAGGACGGGCAGGGGATGGCGCTCGAGGCGCAGGTCCGGGAGCAGGGTCGTGGTCAAGGATCACCAGCAACAGGGGGTAGAACCGAACGTGCCTTCGCCACTTTAGCGATCGAGGTGCCTGAAACCACGTGAATCAGCGCACGAGCCACGGCGCGGCGCCGAGGGCCGATCCCGCCACGATCAGCCACGTCATGTCGGACACGAAGTACGGCACCAGCATGAGCCCTAGGCCGCACGCGAGCGGTAGCGCCTTCTGCGCCTTCTTCCCGTACATGAAGTAGCCGAGCCCGACGGTGCCGAGCACCAGACCCATGACGAAAACAGGTCCGCTGCCGAACATGTCCATCGCGAGGCTCCGTGACGGCTGCGCCCCATGGCGCTGTGGCCTTATCGGCCGGATGCGTGACGGAACTGTGCGCCAACCGCACGTGCCCGCGAGGCGTGGCATGCTGTCGTGGTCCTGGAGCCTGCGGACCGGAGCGGGCGCCTTCCCCCCTTGCGAGAAACTGGCCATGGTCCGCCCCTCGACCGTCATCCGCGGCACATTGTCCGCGCTGGCTCTCCTCGTCGCACAGGCCCCGGCGCAGTCCGACTGGACGCAGCTCTCGCCTTCGCCCGCGCTGCCGGCGCGCTCGGCGATGGCCTCGTGCTACGACCCCGCGTCGGGCAAGGTCGTGCTCTTCGGCGGCTACGACGACAACAACTACAAGGCCGAGACCTGGACCTTCGACGGCGCGAGCTGGATGAACGTGACCTCGCCGGTGGGGCCCACGGCCCGCGCCGCCGCCAGCATGGCGTGGGACGCGGTGTCGCAGCGCGTGGTCCTCTTCGGCGGCTACGACGGCAAGTACCTCGGCGACACCTGGCTCTGGAACGGTCTCACGGGCACGTGGAGCAAGGCCACGCCGGCCACCTCGCCCAAGGCGGTCACCGGGCCGATGCTCTTCACCGATCCGCTGACGGGGCACGCCATCGATTACGGCGGCTTCGACGGCCAGTTCTACCAGAGCCAGACGTGGCGCTGGACCGGAACGACGTGGCAGGCGCTGTCGCCGGCGCACGCGCCGTGGGCGCGCTCCTCCGCCGCGGTCGCGCCGGACGAGGCGCACGGCACGGTGCTGCTCTTCGCCGGCCTCGCCTCGGTGAACCCGTGGAACACCTGGCTGTGGGACGGCACCGACTGGCAGGAGCAGGCGCTGGCCGTGCAGCCCCTCAACCGCTACGACGGGCGCGCGGCCTGGGACCCGCAGCTCGGTCAGGTGGTGCTCTTCGGCGGCGCGAGCGGCGGCGAGCCGCTGAACGACACGTGGACGTGGACCGGCAGCGCGTGGGAGGAGCTGACGCCGCCCCACGCGCCGCCCCCGCGCGAGGCGCACGCCATGGCGTATCTGCCGTCGCTCGCGCGCATCGTGGTCGCGGGCGGCCAGGATCACGGCCTCGTCGAGTCGGACACGTGGTCCTTCGTGGACGGCGGCTTCAAGTCCGTCGGGCGCGGCCTCGGCGGCGCGCTCGGCGTCCCGGTGCTCGCGGGCTCGGGTGACCTCTTGCCCGGCAGCGCCACCGGCTTCGTCCTCGTGCTGACCGGAACCGCGCCCTTCAAGCCCGTCACGCTCTTCGTCGGGCTCGACCCGGGCGCGCTGCCGCTCAAGGGCGGCACCTTCTATCCCGTGCCCGTGGTCCTGCAGCTCCCGCTCGCGGCCGATTTCCTCGGCAGCGTGGCGCTGACCGGCGCGATGCCCGCCGGCACGCCGGGCGGCACCTCCTTCGTCGCGCAGGCGTGGATGCCGGACGCCACGGCGCCCAAGGGCTTCGCGGCCAGCAACGGGCTGCAGGTCGTCGTGCCCTGACGTCTCAGCCGGGCAAGGCCCGGGCCGCCGCGGAGCGGGCATGCGGTGCGACCGTGTATCTTGCGGTCGCGCCGCACCCCGCTCCGCGGAGTCCTTCGATGCGTGTCCTGTCCCGTCCCTTCGCCGCGCTCCTGCTGCTCGCGGCCGCGCCGCCGGCGTGCATCAGCTACGCCGTGCAGAGCCTGCCGGTCGTGGCCTCGCTGCCGGCGCCGCCACCGCCCGAGGATCGGCCGACGCTCACCTACACCGTGCGCCCCGTGTCCAGCCTGGGACTGAACGGCACGGCGGGCGGCTTCCCGGACTTCAACCCCGAGCGCCTGAACGAGGAGATCCCCGCG
>DASUFI010000082.1:0-3801 GCA_036274635.1 Planctomycetota bacterium | reverse complement strand
GAGGTCGAAGGGCAGGCGGTTGGTCTCGGCGAAGGCCGCCACCACGAACACGAGGAAGCCGATGGGCTGCGTGAACACATTCCACACGCCGTCCGCCTGGTGCGTGATGACGTCCGTGAGCCGCAGGCTGCTGGTGAGCATGAACACGCCCACCACCGAGAGGCCGAGGCAGATCTCGTAGCTGATCATCTGCGCGCTGCTGCGCACGCCGCCCAGCAGCGGGTACTTGCTGTGCGAGCTCCAGCCCGCCAGCGTGATGCCGTAGACCGACAGGCTGCTGATCGCGAACACGAACAGGATGCCCACGTCGAGGTCCGCGATGGCCAGCGACACCGTGCGCCCCGCGATGACCATGGGCGGCCCGAAGGGGATGACCGCCAGCACCAGGAAGGCCGGCACCAGCGTGATGGCCGGCGCGAGCAGGTACATGGTCTTGTCCACGGAGCCCGGGATGACCTGCTCCTTGAACAGGAACTTCACCCCGTCGGCGATGGGTTGCAGCAGGCCGCCCGGGCCCACGCGGTTGGGGCCGATGCGGTCCTGCATCCAGGCCGACACCTTGCGCTCCACCAGCGTCATGTAGGCGGAGAGGATCAGCGCCACGTGCACGAAGACCAGGATCTTCACCAGCGCGGCGAGGATGTCGAAGAGCAGGTCGCTCACGGCTGGCCCGTCAGCACCGCGGCGCGCTGGGTCATGGCCTGCTCGACCACGGTCGGCTTGCGCGCCTTCGCGGGCACGCAGCCGGCCTTGGCCATGTCGGCCTGCAGGTGCTTGAGCGTGGGCCAGGTGGCGCCGGCGAGGTCGCGCCACAGCGTCCAGTCCTCGGGCACGTCCTTGCCCGGAGACAGCGCGGGCTTGAGCAGCTGGCGCTGGCCCGTGGCGTTGACCCAGGTGCCCTTCTTCTCCAGCGCCGTGCGGCCGGGCAAGAGCACGGTGGCGCCCGGCGCGAGCAGGCCGCCCTGCGGCGCCTGCAGCACGAGCGTGTCGAGGTCCGCGAGCAGGGCCGCGGGCACGGAGACGTCGCCGGCCACGACGAGCAGGCGCAGCTTGCCGCCCACCGCGGCGCCGGGCTGCGCCGGCACGTCGGTGAAGCCGAGCTCCTTCGCGCCCGCCGTGTTGGGCGTCGCGTCGGGCAGCTTGAGGAACTGGTCGCCGGCCCACGTCGCCGCGCCGTGCCACAGGGCCTTGATGCCCGCGCCCTCGGCCCAGCGCCGGAGCGCGAACAGCTCCTCGCAGGTGTTCTGCGTGGAGGCCAGCACGGCCACGCCGTGGCCGTCGCCCACCAGCGTGCGCACCTGGCCGAGCGCGGCGTCGATCTCCGCCGGCTCGCCGCGCACCGTGGCGCCGCGCGTGCGCGTCGCGAGGTTGTAGCGGCCGTAGGAGAGCCGGCCGTCGTCGCACATCCAGCTCTTGTTCACCTCGGGGTTGCGGCGCGGCGAGAAGCGCAGCAGCTTGCCCTGGTAGGAGCCGGCCGTCATGTTGCAGCCGCGCGCGCAGCCGGGGCAGACGGTCTCGGCGAAGTCCATGAACCACACGCGCTGCTTGAAGCGGAAGTCGCGCGAGGTCAGCGCCCCCACCGGGCAGATGTCGATGATGTTCATCTGGTAGGGGTCCTCGATCGGGCCGTTGGGCCCGAGCGTGACCGTGGACTTCCCGCCCATGTTCTCGATGCCGATGGGCCGGCTGCCGCGCACGACCTCGAAGTAGCGCACGCAGCGCTGGCACAGGATGCAGCGCTCCGCGTCGAACATGACCTTGTCGCTGAACTCGACCTGCTTGGGCTTGTGCAGCTTGCGCTCGACGAAACGGCTGTCGCCCGGGCCGAAGCGGTAGCTGTAATCCTGCAGCGGGCACTCGCCGGCCTGGTCGCAGATGGTGCAGTCGAGCGGGTGGTTGATGAGCAGGAACTCGAGCACGCCCTTGCGCGCCTTCACGACGGCGGGCGACTCGGTCTGCACCTCCATGCCCTCGGACACCGGCAGCTGGCAGCCGATGGCCAGCTTGCGCGTGTTCTGGCCGACCTGCACCAGGCACATGCGGCAGTTGCCGTCGATGCCGATGTCCGGGTGGTAGCAGTAGTGCGGGATCTCGAGCCCGAGCTGCGCGGCGGCCTCGAGGATGGTGGTGCCGGGCGGCACCGCGAGGGTCTTGCCGTTGATCTTCAGGTTGATCATGCGACCCCCGCCGCCGCCGCGGGCCGCGCGGCCTGGATCTTGGCCTCGAACTCGTGCCGGAACTTCTGCAGGATCGACACCAGCGGCCAGCAGGCGCCGTCGGCCAGAGCGCACACGGTGCGGCCCTCCATGTTGTCCGCGATGTCGGCCAGCAGCTCCAGGTCCTCGGTGCGGCCGCGACCGTTGCAGATGCGGTCCAGGACCTTGACCACCCAGGGCGTGCCCTCGCGGCACGGCGTGCACTGCCCGCAGGACTCGTGCGCGTAGAACTTCATGAGGTTCAGCACGGCGTCGGGCATGTCGGTGCTCTCGTCCAGCACGATGATGCCAGCGCTGCCCAGCGAGCTGTTCACCTTCTTCATGCAGGGCACGTCCATGGTCGTGACGCGCACCTCGTCCGCCGTGAGCACGCGGCTGCTGCTGCCGCCGGGGATGACGGCCTTGAGCCTCTTCCCGCCGCGCATGCCGCCGCAGAACTGCGGGCTGTCGATCAGCTCCTGCAGCGAGAAGCCCGTCTCGATCTCCCAGACGCCGCGGTTCTTCACGTGGCCCGACACGCACCACAGGCGCGCGCCGGGGTCCTCCTTGTGCCCGAGGCCCGCGTACCACGCGGCGCCGCGCTTCACGATGTGCGGGATGTTCGCGATGGTCTCGACGTTGTTGATGATGGTCGGGGAGCCGAACAGGCCCTCGACCGCCGGGAAGGGCGGCTTGTTGCGCGGGTAGGGGCGCAGGCCCTCGAGGCTGTTGAGCAGCGAGGTCTCCTCGCCGCAGATGTAGGCGCCCGCGCCCACGTGCAGGTGCACGTCGAGGTCGAAGCCGCTGCCGCCGATGTCCTTGCCGAGGAGCCCCGCCGCGCGCGCCTCGTCGAGGGCCGCCTGCACGCGCCGCAGCCCCAGCGCGAACTCGCAGCGCAGGTAGATGTAGGCCGTGTGCGAGCCGATGGCGAAGCAGGTGAGGCCCACGCCCTCGATGAGCTGGTGCGGATCCAGCTCGAGGATCTGCCGGTCCTTGAAGGTGCCCGGCTCGGACTCGTCGCCGTTCACGCACAGGTAGACGGGCTTCTGCGTGTCCTTCGGGATGAAGGACCACTTCGTGCCGGTGCTGAAGCCCGCGCCGCCGCGGCCCTTGAGGCCGCTGGCCTTGACCTCGGCCACGAGGTCGGCGGGCTTCTTCGACTTCAGCGCCGCGAGGAAGGTCTCGTAGCCGCCGTCGGCGCGGTAGCTCTTCAGCGTCCAGCTCTCGGGCTTGCCGAAGCGCGCGCTGAGGACCTTGGTCTCCTTCAGGGGCGTGGTCACTTCGCGCTCTCCAGCAGGCGGTCCACCTGCTTGTCGTCGAGGCTCTCGTGCCGCTCGCCGTCGAGCAGCAGGCACGGCGCGGTGCCGCAGCTCGCGAGGCACTCGGCGGCCAGCAGCGTGAAGCGCCCGTCCTCGGTGGTGCCGCCGCGCGTGACGCCCAGCTTCTCCTCGAGGTGCTCCCACAGCTCCTTCGCGCCGCAGGCGTCGCAGCTCAGCGTGCGGCACACGTGGATCACGTGCCGGCCCACCGGCTTGTCGAAGAGCATCGGGTAGAAGCTGGTGACCTCGTGCACCTCCATGGGCGTGATCTCCAGGAACTGCGCCAC
>DASUFI010000081.1:0-15880 GCA_036274635.1 Planctomycetota bacterium | reverse complement strand
GGCCGGTGCGGGCGGCCGTGCTCGTCGAGGCAGGGCACGACCTTGTCGGCGCGGTGCACGGGCAGCTCCACGCCCTGCGCCACGAGCCGCCGCACGAAGTCCAGCGTGAAGGCGTGCACGCCGATGTTGCCGGCGCGATAGAGCAGGCGCCCCTGCCCGTCGCGCGCGCGGGCCAGCGCCGGGTCGAGGTCGCTGTACTCGATCACGCCCAGGCGGCCGCCCAGGCGCGCCACGATGCCCACCTTCTCGTGCGGGTCGGTCTTGGCCACCACCTTGCTGGACATCTCGGCCGACCCGAGCAGGTGGTGGCCCAGGAAGACCGGGTCGAGCACCGGCACCAGCGGGTTGTCCACCTGGAAGTAGAAGAGGTGCTCCACGCCGGCCTGGGCCAGGCGCTCGAGAGCGCCGCCGCGCTGCAGGGCGCGCAGGCTGCCGCCGTGGCCGTCGGGGCTCATGAAGAGCTGGCCCTTGTCGGCCAGCAGCAGCCGGCCCTCGCGGTCCACGGCCGGCAGCATGCCTTGCGTCACGAAGCCCACCTGCTCGCGGTCGAGCCCGAACCACTCGGCCTCCTCGAAGGCCGCCACGGTGCTGTCGTGGTTGGCGGCGCTGGTCATGACCCAGTAGGGCGCCGGCGCGCCGTAGCGCCGCGAGGTGGCCAACACGCGCTGCGCGTGATAGGCGAAGAGCGAGCGGTGCGTGATCGGTCCCACGGGGAAGCGCCCCTTGGGGCCTTCGAAGCCGAGGCGGCTCCCCTGACCGCCCGCCACGACGAAGGCGGCCACGCGGCCCGCGGCCAGCGCCTCCTCGCCCGCCTCGCGCGCGACGCGGTCCCGCCGGCGGTGCTCCTCGCCGTCGCCCAGCTCGATGAGCTCGCACGGCTCGGGACGCGAGCCGGCGTGCGCCGCGGGCGGCTCGCGCACCGTCGCGAACAGCCGCGCGACGCGCGCGAGGTCCAGCTCCTCGATCTGCGCCAGCAGCTGCTCCAGGTGCTCGTCCGGCAGCTCGCCGGCGAAGCGCAGCAGGTGGCCCTGGCCGGCCTGCTCGCAGCGCTCGCGCGCGCGGGCCAGTCGTTCGGCGGGCAGCGCGCTCACGACCGTGCCGCCACGGTCAGCCGGCGTGGCGACCGAACAGCAGGCAGGCGTTGTGCCCCCCGAAGCCGAGCGAGTTGCTGATGGCCGCGCGCACCTTCATGGCGCGCGCCTCGCCCGGAACGTAGTCGAGGTCGCAGCCCTCGCCCGGCACCTCGTGGTTGCGCGTGGGGTGCACGAGCTGCTCCGCGATGGTCTGGCAGGTGACCGCGGCCTCGAGGGCGCCGCTGCTGCCCAGCAGATGCCCGATCATGCTCTTGGTGCTGCTCACCGCCAGCTTGCCGGCGTGCGCGCCGAAGACCTGGTGGATGGCCTGCGTCTCCACCAGGTCGTTGTAGTGCGTGGAGGTGCCGTGGGCGTTGACGTAGTCGACGTCCTCGGGCTTCAGGCCGCCCATCGCCAGGGCCAGGGCCATGGCGCGCCGCGGGCCGGCGCCGTCCTCCTTGGGCTGGGTGATGTGGAAGGCGTCGGCCGTGCTGCCGTAGCCGAGGAACTCGGCATAGATGCGCGCGCCGCGCTGCAGCGCGTGCTCCCGCTCCTCCAGCAGCAGGATGCCCGCGCCCTCGCCCATCACGAAGCCGTCGCGGTCCTTGTCGAAGGGCCGGCTGGCGCGCTCCGGCGCGTCGTTGCGCGTGGAGAGCGCCTTCATGTTGCCGAAGGCCGCGACGGCGAGGGGCGTGATGGCCGACTCGCTCCCGCCCGACACGCACAGGTCGAGCTCGCCCACCTGCACCGCGCGGAAGGCGGCCAGCAACGCGTGCGCGCCCGAAGCGCAGGCCGAGCTGGTGACGTAGTTGCTGCCCTGCAGCCCGTACCTGATGGAGACCTGCCCCGCGATGGCGTTGGGCATCATCTTGGGGATGAAGTGCGGGCTCACGCGCCGCGGCCCGCGCTCGTGCAGCTCGTCGTGCTCGGACTCGATGGCGTTGATGCCGCCGATGCCCGTGCCCAGGATCACGCCGATGCGCTCGCGGTCGCAGCGCTCGAGGTCGAGGCCGCTGTCCTTCATGCACTCCTCGGCGGCCACCAGCGCGTACTGCGTGTACAGGTCGAGCTTCTTGGCCTCGGCCGGCTTGAAGTACACGTCGGGCTTGTAGTCGCGGATGACGCCCGCGAACTTCGTCGTGTGCTCGCTCGGGTCGAAGTGCGTGATGGGCGAGATGCCGTTGCGGCCCGCCACGAGCCCGGCCCAGGTCTCGCGGAAGGTGAGCCCCAGGCTGGTCGCGCCGCCGAGGCCCGTGACGACGACGCGCCGGGTGTTCATGGTGCCGGGGCCGATCGCAGCGTGCTGCTCAGGCGGCGGTCACGTGGGACTTGATGAAGTTCACCGCGTCGCCAACGGTCTGGATCTTCTCGGCCTCTTCGTCCGGGATCGAGATGTTGAAGTGGTCCTCGAACTCCATGACCAGCTCGACCGTGTCAAGAGAGTCCGCGCCGAGATCCTGGATGAACGAGGTGTTGAGATTGACCTTGTCGCGGCTCGCGCCCATCTGCTCGCAGACGATTGCGATGACCTTCTCCTCGATGTCCGTCGTCGTCGCCACGTGGTTCTCCGTGCATTGCGGTGGGGCCCCGCGGGCGGGACCGGTCGGGGCAGGCCGAGACGGCCCTTGCCGCGAGGCATCGTTGCCGAGCGGCCCCGGCAAGTCAAGAAGGCCATAGCACCGTGGGACTGTGGGCCGCGGGACGCGGCGCGGCCGCGGCTTCTTCTGGTCGCATTGCGGCGCGCTGGGGACGGTGCTAGGCGCCGCGCCCCACGCCCTCGGCTGTCACCGCGTCGCCGCCGCTACAGAGACATGCCCCCATCCACCACGAGCGTGATGCCGGTCACGTAGGCGGCCTCGTCGGAGACGAGGAAGCGTACGGCGCGGGCGATGTCTGCGCCTTCGCCCAGGCGGCCGAGGGGGATGCGCTTGAGGCTGGCGTCGCGGATCTCGGCGGGGAGAGCGGCGGTCATGTCGGTCTGGATGTAGCCGGGTGCGATGGCGTTCACGCGCACGCCGCGGGCGCCCAGCTCCTTGGCCAGCGAGCGCGTGAGGCCGAAGAGGCCGGCCTTGGCCGCGGCGTAGTTGGCCTGGCCCGCGTTGCCGGTGAGGCCCACGATGGACGAGACATTCACGATGCTGCCACCCTTGGCCTTGAGCAGCGGGCGCGCGGCGGCGCGCGACCAGAACAGCGCAGCCTTCAGGTTCACGTCGAGGACGGTCTCGATGTCCTCGTCGGCGAGGCGCATGAGCAGGTTGTCGCGTGCGACGCCGGCGTTGTTGACCAGGATGTCCAGGCGGCCCCAGCGCTTGAGGACGTCCTCGACGACGGCCGCAGCGCGCGCCGACTCGCGCACGTCGGCGGCGTAACCGACCGCCTCGCCGCCGGCGGCGCCGACGGCGGCGGCCGCGGCGTCGGCGCCCTCCTGCGTGGTGGCCACGACGGCCACGCGGCAACCCGAGCGCGCGAGCTCGTCCACGATCGCGCGGCCGATGCCGCGCGAGCCCCCGGTCACGATGGCCGTCCGGCCCGACAGGTCCGTCATGCGGCCTCTCCCGGCCAGCGCGGGGCGGCGTCCAGCTCGGACGCCGTGCCGCAGGTGACCACCTGGATGGTCGGCTGCTGCCGCTTGAGCATGTTCGTGAGCTGCTTGCCGGGCGCGGGCTCGAGGAACTGCGTGCAGCCCAGCGCCAGCAGCTTCTGCATGGAGGCGCCCCAGCGCACCGGCGCGGTGATCTGGCGCCGCAGCTGGGCGCGGAGGGTCGCCGGGTCGCGGCTGGGCTCGGCCGTGACGTTGAGCACGACCGGCACGCGCGGCGCGACCAGCGGCGCGGCGTCCAGCGCGCGCCCCAGCTCGGCGGCGGCGGACTCCATGCAGGGCGAGTGGAAGGCGCCCGCCACGGTCAGCGGAACGGCCTTGCGGATGCCCAGCTCGCGGGCCAGCGCCTGGGCGCGTCCGATCGCGTCGGCCGTGCCCGCGATGGCCGTCTGGCCCGGCGCGAGCAGGTTGGCCACGACCAGCACGCCGTCGCCACGCGCGCGCTCGCACAGCGCGGCGGCCTGGGACTCGTCGGCGCCCAGCAGCGAGAGCATCCCGCTGGCGCACTCCTCGCTGGCGCGCTGCATGGCCTGCCCGCGCAGGCGGACGAGGCGCAGCGCGTCGGCGGGCGGCAGCGCGCCGGCCCACGCCAGTGCGGTGTACTCGCCGAGCGAGAGGCCGGCGACGGCGGTGACGCGGCTTGCGTCCAGCCGGCCGCGCGCCGCGAGCGCGGCCAGCGCCGCCAGCGACACGGCGAGGATGGCGGGCTGGCACACGTCCGTGCGGTCCAGCGCGGCCGGGTCGCGGCCTCCCAGGATCGCGCGCAGCGGCAGGCGCAGCGTGTCCTCCGCGAGCTGCAGGACGTCGCGCGCAGCCGGCTCGGCCTCGGCCAGGTCCAGCCCCATGCCCAGCGCCTGCGCGCCCTGGCCGGGGAACAGGATGGCGGCTCCGCTCACCAGCGCAGGCCCGCCGAGCCCCAGGTGAGGCCCGCGCCGAAGGCGCACAGCACCACGAGCTGGCCCTCGCGCCCCTGGAAGAAGCCCTTGCGCCGAGCCTCGTCCAGCGCCAGCGGGATGGAGGCCGCGGATGTGTTGCCATAGCGCTGGATGTTGACGTACACCGCGTCCTCGGGCAGCTCGAGCCGCTCGCGCGCCGCCTCGATGATGCGCAGGTTCATCTGGTGCGGGATGACCACGCCCAGCGTGAGGTCGGGGTTGTTGGCCTGCTCGCGCCGCACCAGCTCGACCATCTTGTTGGTCGCGAACTTGTAGACCTCGCGGCCGCGGATGACGAGCTGCTCCGCGTGCTGCGCCAGCAGCTCGGGCGTCGAAGGCGTGCGCGAGCCGCCGGCGGTCTGGTACATGACGTCGTAGCCGCTGCCGTCCGACTCGATGCCGGCGGTGCGCAGCTCGCCGAAGCGGAAGTCGGTGGAGAGCACGACCGCGCCGGCCGCGTCGCCGAAGAGGATGCACGAGGAGCGGTCGGTGTAGTTGGTGATGCGCGAGAGGCACTCCGCGCCGATGACCAGCGCGTGCCGCGCGCTGCCCGACCACAGGAAGTTGGCCGCGACGTCCAGCGCGTAGACGAAGCCCGTGCAGCCGGCCTGCAGGTCGAAGGCGGCGGCGCGCCGGGCGCCCAGCCGCTCCTGCACGAGGCAGGCGGTGGCGGGCACGCGCATGTCGGGCGTGACCGTGCCGATGATGAGCAGGTCGATGTCCTCGGGCCGCAGCCCCGCGTCCTCCAGCGCGCGCCGCCCGGCCTCGATGCACAGGTCCGAGGTGCTCTGGCCCTCGGCCGCGATGCGGCGCTCCTTGATGCCGGTGCGCTGGGTGATCCACTCGTCGCTGGTGTCCACCAGGCGCTCGAGCTCGTGGTTGTCGAGGATGCGCTCGGGCACGGCCGAGCCGGTGCCGCGCAGGCCGCAGGCGGGCCGCGTCACGAGAGGGCCTCGCGCGAGATGCGGGCCAGCCGCTCCTCGATGTGGGCGCCGAGGTCGTGCTGCAGCGTCGAGCGCGCGGCGCGGATCATGTTCATGATGGCGTGGCCGGAGGAGCGGCCGTGGCCGATGAGCACCGGCGCCGACACGCCCAGCAGCGGTGCGCCGCCGTACTCGGCGTAGTCGAGCGCCTGGAAGGACTCCCCCACCGCCTGCGCCAGCCCGGGCCCGGGCGGGTGCTTGCTGAGCGCGCCCTTGATGAGGCTGCCGATGAACTCCGCGAGGCCCTCGGCCACCTTGAGGATGACGTTGCCCACGAAGCCCTCGCACACGACCACGTCCGTCTTGCCGGCCATGATGTCCTGGCCCTCGACGAAGCCGGCATAGTGGATGGGCGCGGACTGCAGCAGCGTGTGCACCTGCTGGATGAGCTCGTTGCCCTTGCCCTCTTCCTCGCCGATGTTCAGCAGACCCACGCGCGGCTCGGGGCGCTCGAGCGCCGCGCGCGCGTACTCGCTGGCCATGACGGCGTAGTGCAGCATGTGCTCGGGCTTGCAGTAGATGTTGGCGCCCACGTCGATGACGACCGCGGGCCCCTTGCGCGTGGGCACCGGCACGGCGATGCCGGGCCGCGCGACGCCCTTGAGGCGCCCCAGCACGAGCGTGCTGGCGGCCACCACCGCGCCGGTGTTGCCGGCGCTCACGAAGGCGGCCGCCTTGCCGTCGGCGACGGCCTTCATGGCCACGACCAAGGAGCTGGCGCGCTTGCTGCGGATGGCCGCGGCGGCCGACTCGTCCATGGCCACGATGTCCGGCGCGTGCAGCACGTCCACGCCCTGCACCTGGTGCCGGGCGAGCAGCGGCCGGATCTCCTCCTCGCGGCCGACGAGCACGAGCTCCTCGGCCGGCGCCACGCCGCGCGAGATGGCCAGCGCCACGCCCTCGATGACGCAGCCGGGGGCGTGGTCGCCTCCCATCGCATCGATGGCGATCCTGCGAATCACGGGCGGCTCGGCGCTCCGCGGAGGCTCAGGCGTCGAGGGCCAGCACGTCGCGGCCGCGGTAGTGGCCGCAGTTCCCGCACACGGCGTGCGGGGTCTTCTCGGCGCCGCAGCGCTCGCAGAGCGAGCCGGGTGGCAGGGTCAGCGCGAGGTGCGCGCGCCGCTTGCGCTTGCGGGCCTTGGAAGTCTTGCGCTTGGGAACTGCCATCGACGTATCCGCTCCGTGCGGGGGGTCGGAGCCGGCAGGCACCGCGACCGAGCCACCGCGTGTAATCGGCCCAATCTAGCGGCCGGGGGCCGGCGGATAAAGAGCCTCAGCGGCTGGCCGCGGAGGCCGATTGGAGGGCACCCGCGAGCGCCCCGGCGAGGTCCTTCGACACGCCACCGCGGCCCTGCGCGAGGGCCGCGCTGCCGCCGCCCTTGCCGCCCAGCGCCTCCGTGAGCGTGGACAGCAGCGCGTTGGCCGACAGACCCCGCTTCTGCGCCGCGGGCCCGGCGGCGACGACGAGGCTGCAGCCGCCCTCCTCGGGCACGGCCAGCATGACCAGGTCGCAGCCGCCCTTGACCAGCTCGCCGGCCATGTCACGCAGCGTCTTGACGGGCACGCCCTCGATCGGCGTCACGACCACCTGCAGGCCGTTCCACTCGCGCCGGGCGGCCGCGAGGCTGGCGGCGGCCGAGCGCCCGCGCACCTCCTCGAGCTCCTTGCGCGCGGACTTCAGCTCGTCCTGCAGCGCGGCCACGCGCGCGGGCAGGGCCTCGGGCGTGGCCTTGACCAGCGCCGCCGCCGCGCGCAGGGTCTCGTCCGCGGCGCGCGCCTCCCTCAGGACGCCGAGCCCCGTACGCGCCTCGATGCGCCGGATGCCCGCGGCGATGGAGCTCTCGGACACGATGCGCAGCAAGCCGATGTCGCCCGAGCGCAGCACGTGCGTGCCGCCGCACAGCTCCACGCTGTCGGCCACGCGCCCCGGGTCGGGCACGCGCACGACGCGCACCACCTCGCCGTACTTCTCGCCGAAGAGCGCCATGGCGCCCGCCTGGCGCGCCGCGTCGCGCGCCATCTCGGCGCTCTGCACCTCGGAGTTGCCGAGGATCCAGGTGTTGACCAGGTCCTCCACGGCCAGCACCTCGGCCGCGGTGAGAGCGCGCGGGAAGCGGAAGTCGAAGCGCAGACGCTCGGGCGCGACCAGCGAGCCGGCCTGCGTGCAGTCCGGCCCCAGCACGCGCCGCAGCGCGGCGTGCAGCAGGTGCGTGCCGGTGTGGTTGCGCGCCGTGGCCGCGCGCGCCTCGCCGTCCACGCGGGCGGTCACCTTGCCAGGCCCCGGCTGGCCCTCGACGACGACGCCGCGGTGCAGCGTGATGCCGCGCACGGCCACGGTGTCGTCCACCTCGACCGAAAAGCCCTGGCCGCGCAGCGTGCCGCGGTCGCCCACCTGGCCGCCGCCCTCGGCGTAGAAGGGCGTGCGGTCGAGGACCAGCAGCACGCGGCGCTGCTCGCCGTCCGCAGCGGGCTCGCCGTCGTCCACCACGGCCAGCAGCTGCGCGTCCGCCACCTCGAGCGTGCCGCGCACGAACTCCGTGGCGGGCAGCTTCGCCGAGACGCCGGCCAGCGGTCCCTCGTCGAAGATCTTGTCCGGGATCTTGCTGCCCTCGCGCGAGCGGCGGCGCTGCTCCGCCATGGCCGAGCGGAAGCCCTCCTCGTCCACGTCGAGTCCCTGGGCCTCGAGCAGCAGCTTCTGCAGGTCGAGCGGCAGGCCGAAGGTGTCATAGAGCAGGAAAGCGCTCGCGCCGGGCAGGCGCGTTGCCCCTGCCGCGCGAGCCTCCTCGGCCAGCACGGCGAGGCGCTGGCTGCCCGAGAGGAAGGCGTCCGCGAACTTCTCCTCCTCGGCCGCGATGGTGGCCGCGATGACGCCGCGAGCGTCGCGCAGCTCGGGCCACGCGCCGCCCATGACGTCGATGACGCGGCCGGACAGCTCGGCCAGCCAGGGACGGCGCAGGTCGCCCCCCAGCACGTGGCGGTCGAGCATGGCGCGGCGCAGCACCTTGCGCACCACGTAGCCCTGCTTGAGGTTGCTCGGCCGCACGCCGTCGGAGATGCAGAAGGTGGCGGCGCGGACGTGGTCCGCGATGCGCCGCACGCGCGTGCCCTCGGGCGTGCCGAAGCGCGTGGCCTGGCCGACGTGCGCGTGGATGGCCTCCAGGAGCGGCGCGAACAGCGCCGTCTCGAAGTTGCTGGCCACGACGCGTCCGCTGCTGACGCTCTCGATGACGCGCACCACGCGCTCGAAGCCCATGCCCGTGTCGATGTTCTTCTTGGGCAGCGGCACCAGCTGACCGCCGTCCTGCCGGTCGAACTGCGTGAAGACCAGGTTCCAGATCTCCACGAAGCGCCGCCCGTCCGTGCCCGGACCGCCCGCCGGCACGGGCCCGGCCTCAGGCTGGAAGTCGAAGTAGATCTCGGAGCACGGGCCGCAGATGCCGTTGGGTCCCTTGCTGGGCGCTCCCGCGGGCCAGAAGTTGTCGTCCTCGCCGCAGCGGAACAGGCGCGCGGCCGGCAGGCCGATCTCGTCGCGCCAGATGGCGGCGGCCTCGTCGTCGTCCTCGTAGATGGTGACCGAGAGCCGGTCGCCCGGGATACCCAGCTGCGCCAGCAGCTCCCAGGCCCAGTGGATGGCGTCCTTCTTGAAGTAGTCGCCGAAGGAGAAGTTGCCCAGCATCTCGAAGAAGGTGTGGTGGCTCGCCGTGCGGCCCACGTTCTCGAGGTCGGGCATGCGCAGGCATTTCTGCGTGGTGGTCGCGCGCGTGAACGGCAGATGCCCCTTGCCCAGGAACATGGCCTTGAACTGGTTCATGCCGGCGCCCGTGAAGAGCAGCGTCGGATCGTTCTGGGGCACCAGGCTGTCGCTGGGATACCGCGTGTGCCCGCGGGCCTCGAAGAAGGCCAGGTAGGCGGAGCGGATTTGATCGGGGCTCATCACGGCGGGGATAGCTCGGACACCAAGGGCCACAGGGTCACGGGACGCGGGGCGCACCAGCTTGCGGTGGCGCGGCCCGGCTCCGCAACCCTGCCGAGCATCGGGGATGGCGTCGGCCGCGCGCGGTGCTGAGCCACGCGCGGCCGGCGGATGGCGGTCAGCTCTTGGTGGCGCGGGCCGGCGGCGGCGACGGACGGATGCCGGGCGCAGCAGGCGCGGAGGCGGGCCGGGCCGGGGCCGTGGCCTGCGGGGCCGCGGGTGCCGGTGTGCTGGCCGGCCGCGGGGCGGTGGCAGCGGCGGGCGCCGCGGGCGCGGCCAGCGGCGCCGGACGCGGTGCGGGCGGCGCGTAGGCCGCGCGCACCTTGGCCTCGATCTCCGCCAGCACGTCGCGGTTCTCGATCAGGAAATCGCGCGCCTTGTCGCGGCCCTGGCCGAGGCGCGTGCTGCCGAAGGACATCCACGTGCCCGACTTCTCGACGATGTTCTTCTCCACCGCGAGGTCGAGCACGTCGCCCTCGCGCGACATGCCGTGGTTGAAGAGGACATCGAACTCGGCCCTGCGGAAGGGCGGCGCGACCTTGTTCTTGACCACCGTGACCTTCACGCGATTGCCGATGGTCTCCTCGCCCACCTTGAGGGCGCCGATGCGGCGGATGTCCAGGCGCACCGAGCTGTAGAACTTGAGCGCGCGGCCGCCGGTGGTGGTCTCCGGGCTGCCGAAGAACACGCCCACCTTCTCGCGGATCTGGTTGATGAAGATGACGCACGTGCCCGTCTTGGAGATGGTGCCCGTGAGCTTGCGCATGGCCTGCGACATGAGGCGCGCCTGCAGGCCGACGTGCGTGTCCCCCATCTCGCCCTCGAGCTCGGCCCGCGGCACGAGCGCAGCCACCGAGTCGATGACGATGACGGCGAAGGCGTTGCTGCGCACGAGCATCTCGCAGATCTCGAGCGCCTGCTCGCCCGTGTCGGGCTGGCTGAGGATGAGGTTGTCGGTGTCCACGCCCAGCTTGCGCGCGTAGCTGGGGTCGACCGCGTGCTCGGCGTCGATGAAGGCGCAGGCGCCGCCGGCGCGCTGCGCGTTGGCGATGGCGTGCAGCGTCAATGTGGTCTTGCCCGAGGACTCCGGGCCGAAGACCTCGATGATGCGACCCTTGGGCAGCCCGGCCCCGCCAAGCGCCAGGTCGAGCGAGAGCGAGCCCGTGGAGAGCCCCTCGATCGGGACCTCCGGGCGGTCGCCCAGGCGCATGATCGAGCCCTTGCCGAACTGCTTCTCGATCTGCGCGAGGGTCAGGCTGACCTCCTCCGGGAGGCCCTTGCCGTTGCTGGGCGACTTGCCGACTGACTGAGCCATCGTGTCCATCTCCTCCAGGTGTCTGCGTAGCGCGCGGGCCGCGAGGGCCCTGCGGGACCGGCCGTGGGTCCCCGGCGCGATACCTAACACATGCTTAACATGCGTCCCGCCGGGGACGAGCGACCTTCTTGGAAAAGTTCGCCCGACCCGCCAGTCGGAGGCAGATCGCACACGTTACGCCGGGCGGGCGGATTCCCTCAGAACCGGATCGCCTGCAGGAAGGCGTCGTGGCGGTCGTTGAGGTCCTGCTTCGTGACCCGCCGGAACGGCTCCACCGAGAAGTCCTCGACCGCCACGGCCGCCGTCACGGTGCCGTAGGTCATCCCGCGCCGGACGGCCTCCAGCGAGCGCTTGCCGGTGGAGGCGAGGTAGCCCATGAGCCCGCCCGCGAAGGCGTCGCCGGCGCCGGTGGGGTCGCGGACCACCTCCAGCGGGCAGGCCGGCACCGCGAAGATGCCCTCGCGGCAGAAGAGCAGCGCGCCGTGCTCGCCCTTCTTGAGGACCACGAAGTCGGGGCCCTTCTTCAGGATCTCGGCGCCCGCCCGCACCAGGTTCTTCTCGCCCGTGAGCAGGCGTGCCTCGTGCTCGTTGAGCACCAGCCCGTCCACCTGCTTCAGCAGCTCCGCCAGCAGCTCCGGTTGCTCGACGATCCAGAAGTCGCGCGTGTCCGCGACGCTGAAGGGCTGGCCCTTCACCGACGCCAGCACGTCGAGCTGGGTCTGCGGGTGGTCGTTGGCGAGGAAGACGTACTGGCTGTCGCGGAAGGCCTCGGGCACCGCGGCCTTGTAGGTGCCCAGCACGTTGAGCGAGACGCCCAGCGTCTGCGCGGCATTCATGTCGCCCTCGTAGCGCCCGGTCCAGTGGAAGGTCTTGCCCTCCGGGTCCACGGTGAGGCCCGAGATGTCCACGCCGCGCTCCTGCAGCTCGGTCAGCGCCTCGCGCGGGAAGTCCGCGCCGACGATGCCCACCAGCCGCTGCTTGGTGAAGTAGCTGGCCGCGTACATGAAGAAGGTGGCCGAGCCGCCCAGCACGCGCTCGGCCTTGCCGAAGGGCGTCTCGATGGAATCGAAGGCGACGGAACCGACGACGAGCAGGGACATGCAATCTCCGGGAGGGACCCTAGGCCGCGGACCGGCCGCCGGCCGGGGCGTCGTGCAGCACGCGCCGCCGGTCGAACAGCAGCAGCACGCCGCCGAAGAGCGAGATGACGATGGTGGTGAAGCGGTAGGTCAGCGACAGCGCCGTGGCCTCGGACTTGGCCACGCCCACGGTGCCGTAGAAGTACTGGAAGGCGTACTCCCCCACTCCGATGCCCGCCGGCGCGATGGGCAGGGACGAGATGATCATGATGATGGGGATCATCGAGCAATGCGTGGCCAGCCCCACGCTGCCGAGCGCGGCCAGCTCTTCCTGGCGCTGCGCGACCGTCTCGCCCGGCACCGGCGCGGGCGCGCCGCCGTGCGAGAGCGCGTCGGCGAAGAACCAGATGCCGGTGATGAGCAGCATGTGGACCACGAAGGACATGCCGAGCGCCAGCGTCAGCATGCCGAGGCGGTCGCGGTACATCGAGATGGCGCGGTCCATCTTGGACAGCAGGCCCGTGCCGCCGCCGCCGCCGCGCCCGAAGCGCTCGAGCAGCCCGCGCACGCGCGCCTTGACGCGCCGGCTCAGCACCAGCACCGTGCCCAGCGCCGCCGCGCCGAGGCAGCCGTAGATGCCCAGCGCCACGCTCCGGTAGCGCGCGAAATCGAAGGGGATGACCACCGCCGCGATGAGGGCCAGCGCCACGATGCCCACGATGCGGTCCACGATGACCGAGATGACCGCGTCCGTGCGCTGGTTGGGGTGCTCGCGCGTGATGTAGATGGCCTTCACCAGGTCGCCGCCCGTGAGCCCGGGCACCACGTTGTTGAAGAAGATGCCGATCCAGCCGATGCGGAAGGTCGTCCACAGCTGGCTGTCCAGGCCGACCGAGCGCATGAGCAGGTGCCAGCGCACGATGGAGATGCAGCTGCCCAGGAAGATGACCGTCAGGCCCAGCAGCCACGTGCCCAGGTGGATGGCGGCCAGCTGCTCCTTCACCTGGCCGAAGCCGGCCTGCCGGATCACGAACCACAGCAGGCCGCCGGCGAACAGGATCTTGAGCAGGTTGACGAGCGCCTTGCGGCTCACGGCACGGGCCTCACCTTGCCGGCCGCGTGCGCGGCGGAGGCCACCTCGTCGGCGTAGAGCTTGCCCAGGGCCGCGAGGAACTCGCGCGGGCGGATGCGCAGGTCGCGCAGGCCCGCCGCGCGCACGGGCGCGCCCTCGATGTCGACGTTGACGCCGAAGTGCAGCAGGCTGCCCCGCGGCGAGCTCGTGGCCACCGACACCGACAGCTTGCCGTCCGCGACGAACAGGTCGTTGCCGCGCACCTGCACGACCACGCCCGAGCGCGACGCGATCCACTCCGCCGCGAGGCGCACGAGCACGCGCTGGCGCCAGACGGCCTCGGCCAGCGGCAGGCCGCGGTGCTCCACGATGACGTGCGCCATGAGCGGGCTGTAGATGACCGCGCCGGCCTCGGCGTCCTCGAGGTCCACGAGGTGCTCGCGCGGCACGTCGGCCTCGCCCACGAAGAGCACGAGCGCGTCGCTCTCGCCGGCCGCGTGGCGGTCGAGGAAGGCGGTGGCGAGCTGCAGCCCGTCGTACGCCTGCGGCTGTTCGAGCAGGACGACCTTCATCCCGCGGCCGGGCCCAGCAGCGAGCGGATCTGTGCGCGCACGGCCACGTCGGTGCTGGCGCGCAGCGGCTCGAGCACCGTGCGAAGCTCCTCGGGGTCGAGGCGCGGCGCCAGCACGGCCATCGAGTCGAGCGCCGCCAGCAGCACGGCCGAGTCCGTCTCGCGCGACAGCACGCCGGCCACCAGCGCCAGCGCGGCGTCGGGGTGCAGGTGGCGCACCGACGCCAGCGCCGCCTCGCGCACCACCGGGTAGGTGTCCGTGGACGCGCGCAGCGTGACCAGCGCCAGCGCGTGCTGCAGGCTGCCCGCCATGTTGTCGCGGAAAGCCTGGCCCAGCGCATCCGTGCGCCACAGCGACTGGCTCACCACGACCTCGGCCACGGAGATGCTCAGCTCCACCTCTTCGTAAGGCGCACGCACCGAGCCCAGCCAGCTGGCCAGCTCGAGCGCCTCCGGGTTGTCCACGTCGCCCTGCTGCAGGACGATCTCCTCGAGGCGCGTCGTGCGCTTGTTGAACTCGGCCTTGTCCAGCGTGTCCTCGCGCACGGGCGACGGGTCGGGCAGGGCGCTCGAGAGCTGCCAGGCCGCGAGCAGCGCCTCGCGCCGCACCCAGGAGCTGGGGTTCTTGGCCACGACGAGGCGCAGCAGCTCCGGCACGGCCGCCAGCCGACCCTCGTCGCTCTTCGACTGGGCGCCGACGATGCGGATGTCGTCCACCATCTCCTCGAACGAGCCCTCCTCCATGGTGCCCGAGCGCCACTGGGCGTCGAGCGTGATGATCTGGGCGCGCCGCTCGGAGATGGAGGTGCAGCCGCAGAGCGCCGCCAGCAGCACGACGGCCGGCGCGAACGGGCGACGCATGCGGGATCCCCACGGAGGCGCGAGCAAGGGCCCGGGGATTATCGGCTCCGCGCCCGCGCCATCAAGGCGGGCGCGGGCGTGGTGGAGGCGGCGGGAATCGAACCCGCGTCCCAAAGCGCCCCCGGACGAGCTTCTACGCGCGTGTCCGGCCCTTTCATTGTCGTCACCTGGGTCTCCGGCCGGCGGGATCCTTCAGGCAACCAGCCCGGTTGGTTCTCGTCCGATTCCCTTCGAGCAGGAGGGTCACGGACCAGCCTGCTGTTGGCGTTCCCCCAGCCCCGCAGGCGAGGACCGGAGGAACGGGCGGCACTTTTCAGGCCGCCAGAGCGTAACTGCCGTTGGCAGTTGTGTTTTTCCAGGTGTTTTACGAGGCCTCCTGGAAACCTCGGCGCGCCACTCATCCAGGACGGCAACTCGGTCGAAACCAGGTCGCCCCCACGGACGGCGGCATCGTAGCACTGAGGCGCCCATGGCTCCGCGGCATCTCGGGGGTGTGGTGCGCGGCGCGGCGGTGGGGCATGCCGGATGCATTCTGGTGTCTTGGGGTCGGGGAGGAGAGCGCCGCGCACCCCACCCCCGAGATGCCGCGGAGCCGCTTGGGCGTGGTGGATACCCGGGGCTTCGCCGCTATGCGCCGCCCACGACCGGCCATGCCCTGCGATGTCGTCGACCTTGGGCCGAGCATCGAGGGGACTCTTCACACGGTGCCGTTCCGCTCCACGCGCGTGAGAGCGGGGCTGGGAGCAGATTGCGGACGCATGTCCCTGGGTGCCCGACGGCTGCCGCTGGCGGGCTGCGGGCGACGGGTGCGGGGGCGGCGGGAGTTAGCGGCGGTGGCGGCGGAGGCGTTCGATTTCGCGTTGGTCTTCGCGGCGGCGGATGGATTCGCGCTTGTCGCCTTTGCGCTTGCCGCGGGCGAGGGCGACTTCGAGCTTGGCCCACGGGCCCTTGAAGTAGATCGAGACCGGGACGAGGGTCAGGCCCTTCTCGCGGACGCGGGCCTCGAGGCGACGGATCTCGGCCTGCTTGAGCAGGAGGCCGCGCGTGCGGCGCGGGGGCGTGGCGAACTCCTGGTGGTCGCAGGAGTAGCGGCTGATCTCGAGGTTCAGCACCTGCGCGCGGCCTTCGCGCACGAGGACGTAGGCATCCACCAGGTTGCCCTTGCCCTCGCGCAGCGCCTTGGTCTCGGCGCCCGTCAGGACCAGGCCGGCCTCGATCCGGTCGAGCAGCTCGTAGTCGAAGCGCGCGCGGCGGTTGATGCACACGGTCCGTCGGTCGCTCTCGGCCATGCGCTCCTTGTGGTCGGCCGGGGGAGGCGCGGGAAGCGAGCGGGCTTGCGCGGCGCCGCGCGACCCCTACAATCCTCAGCCCTTCCGTGCCGAAGTGGCGGAATTGGCAGACGCGCTAGATTCAGGGTCT
>DASUFI010000080.1:0-4682 GCA_036274635.1 Planctomycetota bacterium | reverse complement strand
CGTGCAGCGCGCGCGCGCCGCCGGACTGGCCGTCGAGCTGCTCCGCCCGCGCGACTTCCCGGACGCGGCCGCCTTCGTGGCGGCGCAATCGGCGCGCATCCTGCGCGAGCGGCCCGACCTCGTCCTCATGGCCGGCTACCTCGTGCACTGGCCTCCCCCGCCGGAGCTGGCCGGACGCGTGCTCAACATCCATCCCGCGCTGCTCCCGCGGCACGGCGGGCGCGGCCTGTACGGCGAGCACGTGCACGCGGCCGTGCTGGCGGCCGGCGACGCCGAGAGCGGCTGCACCGTGCACGTGGTCGACGAGCTCTACGACCACGGGCCGGTCGTCGCGCAGGTGCGCGTGCCGGTCCTGCCGGGCGACACGCCGGACTCGCTGGCGGCACGCGTCTTCGCCGCGGAGTGCGACACCTATCCGCGCGCCATCGCCCAGTACGCGCGGCGCCTCGGGCTTCCGCCCGAGCGCTGAGCGGGACTACGGCTTGCGCACGAGCGGGCCCGCCAGCTCGTCGAGGCGGTCGACCCACTCGCGGTGCACGACGAGCTCGACCCCGTCGTGGCCCGACACCGTGGCCAGCGCGCAGGGCAGGCCGAACACCTCCAGGGGCTCGTCCTGCTCCGGCCGGCGCAGGCGCACCTCGGCCAGCGGGCTGCCGTCGGCCGCGGCGAAGACCACGCGCCAGCCGTGCTGCGCGCCGGGGCGCGCCGGCTGCCAGCGCAGGCCGCGCAGGCCGCGCAGCATGTCCGTGCCGACCGCCGTGCGCCGGGTCCACTCGTCGTCGCCGCTCCACGGGCCGTCGGGCGGCTCGCGGTGGATCTCGAGCGGCGGGCCGCCGCCGGGCAGCTCGATCACGAGGCTCGCCCAGCGCGCGGAGTCCACGTCCAGCGGGCGCAGCGAGCGCAGCAGCTCGGGCTGCAGGGGCGTGAACAGGTCCAGCACCTCGGGCGGCAGCTCGAGGCCCTCGCTGGGGCGCTGGGTGGTGACGGCCAGCACGCGCCCGTCCACCTGGTAGAGGTCGACGCGATCCTGCCTCAGGCGGCCGGCCTGGGTCCAGCCGACGAGCAGGCTGCCCCACGGCTCGCCGGTCGGAGGGTCGGTGAAGCCGCGCACCTGCAGCTCGTCGATGCGCCCGAAGAAGTCGCCGAGCAGCGAGTGGCCCTCGAGGCGCTCGGACTCCACCTCGCTGCCGGCCAGGCGCTGCGGCTCCGCGAAGCTCCAGCGGCCGGCGGTGCCGCGCCGGATGTCCAGCAGCGTGGCGCCGCCGCTCTCCAGCCGCAGCGACTCGGCGCGCTCGCGTACGGGCGGCAGCAGCCGGTGCTCGCGGAACCAGTCGGGCGGGTTGCCCACCAGGTTGAGCGCGTCGCGCGGGACGTTGAGGCTCTTGGCGAAGTCATCGCGGACGGCGGCCACCAGGCCCACCTGGTCCTGCCAGCCCGCGGCCAGGTAGGCGCCGGCGGGCTGCTGGCCGAGGGCACCGACCTCCACGTGCGTGGCGCCGCGCAGGTCGCCGCGCGCGATGTCCTCGGCGTTGGGCAGGCCGGCGGCGTGCAGCGAGTCGGGCGTGGGCCGGGCCTGCAGCACGGAGTCCTGCTGCACGAACTGCAGCGAGCGCACCAGCTGGTCGAGGCGGTCGTCGTCGGCCAGGACGGGCCCCGGCGCCTGCAGGGCCCAAGCCGAGCCGGTGTGATCGGCGCGCATCCGGCCCTGCGGGCCCTCGATCGCCACGTGCGTGACGTGGCCTGCGAGGCCGCGCAGCAGCGCGTGGTCCACGAACTCGTCGGACGTGTCCTGCAGCAGCGTGACCAGGTTGCGCGTGACCAGCACGACGCGGTCGTCGCCGCTGCGCCGCGCGTAGAGCATGCGGCCCAGCGGCTCGACGGCGCCGAGCGAGAGCGTCTCGGTCCGCCCACCCACCCGGAAGGCGATCACATTGGCGGGCGGCGAGAGCCCGACGTCCGCGTCGACCACCTTTCCCTGCGCCTCGTCCACCGGCTCCACCTGCGCGCGGGCCAGGTTGTCGAGGATGACGTCGATGCGCTGCTGCCGCGCGTACTCGCGGGCGGGCTGGACGATCCACCAGAAGCCCGCCGTCTCGCGCTGCAGCTCGAGGTCGTGGCCGCCGCGCAGGCCCAGGTGCAGCCAGTCCACCGCCGAGACGTCGAGGCCCGGGTAGAGCGCGCCGGTCACGGGCCGCGGGCGTGACAGCACGTCGGCGCGGTAGGCCCAGACCAGCAGCGCGAAGGCGCCTGCGACCAGCACCAGCAGCGTGAGCAGGCGGCTGCGCAACTCGCGGGACACGCTCATCGGCGGCGCGCCAGCCAGACCAGCACGCCCAGCGCCACGCCGCCCAGCGGCATGAGCACGATGACGTAGAGCACGATGCGCCCCTGCTCCTCGGGCGTGAGGTCCACGCGCGACTCGTACACCTGCTTGGGACGCGCGGCGATGGCCGACTCGCGCTGCACCAGCCAGCTGATGGCGTTGAGGCCGAGGTCCGAGTTGGCCGGGCCCCCCTCGTCGCGCAGGAAGGCCGTGGTGAGGAAGGTGCTCGTGCCGAAGACCACGACGCGGCCGCCGGTGCCGGTGCCGGTGACGGCCACGCCCAGGGAGCGCGCGCCGCGCACCTCGCCCTCCCCCCGCGTGAAGTCGCCCGGACGCCCGTTGCCCGCGGGCAGGTCGCCGAAGCACTGCTCGGGGCTCACCAGCAGCGTCACCAACGATGTGTCGGCGGAGGCCTCGCTCGAGCGCGCCAGGCCGCCGGCGGCCGCCACGGTGACGAACGTGCCCTGGCGCGTGATCGGCGCCGTGATGGGATGGTCGGGCGCGAAGCTCGTCACCGCCAGCTGCGAGCGGCGCATGCCCTCGAAGAGCAGGTCGTCGCGGCACAGGACGGCGCGCTCGCGCTGCACGCCGAGGCGGTGCAGCAGCTCGTCGAGGTCGGGGTCGTCGTGCAGCGGGTCCACGCCCATGAGCAGCGCGCCGCCGCGGTCGTGGTAGGCCAGCAGCGCGTCGCGGACGCGCGGGCCGATGGGCAGCTCGGGCCCCCAGACCACCAGCGCGACGAGGCCGTCGGGCACGTCCCCGCCGCCGGTCAGGTCCACGTCCTCCGGCTGCAGGCCCTGGCCGCGCACCTGCTCCTTGAACAGGAACAGGCCGAAGTCGCCCGTGTCCGCGGTGGACGGCCCGCCGAAGCCCTTGAGGAAGCCGACGCGCGGCGGGTCCTTCTGCGAGACGTCCAGCAGCGCCGACGTCAGCGGCGCCTCGCCGTGCAGCTCGATCAGCTGCGCGGGCTGGATCGTGGGCGGCGAGGCGAGCCCGCGGTCGATGGTGGCCATGTCCTCGAGCGTGACCACGCGGTGGCGCTGCGGGCCGCGCACGACCACCACGTTGTAGCGCGTGAGGTTGAACTCGTGCGCCAGGTCCTCGGCCTCGAGGCGGTCCGCGTGCGGGCTGAGGCGGCGCACCGTGATCTGGCCGTTGGACGCGATCTCGTACTCGCGCAGCAGGTTGTCCACGTACTCGATCGCGCGCGCCTGGACCTCGTACAGGCCGTTGGGCACCTGCCCCACCTCGGGCTGCAGCAGCTCGAGGAAGGTGACCGGCTGCGGCAGGTCCGCGAGGATCTGGCGGGTCTGCTCCGAGAGCGTGTACTGCGCGCCCTCGGTCAGGTCGATGCGCCGGCGCAGCGTGGGCCGCGTGGCCGCGTAGGTGACCACGGCCACCACGAGCAGCACCACGAGCGCGGTGCCCAGGCCCTCGGCCGCGCCCAGCCAGCGCTGCCCGCGCGTGAAGCCGCCTACCGCCACCGGCGCGCCTCCAGGCTGCGGCTGGCCATCACGAGTGCGCCCGTCGTCGCCGCGACGTAGAACAGCAGGTGCCCGCTGTCCAGCAGCCCGCGGCTGAACGAGCCCGCGAAGTGGTCCGCGACCGAGATCGTGGACAGCACGCGCTGCAGCAGGCCGAAGCGCTCCTCCTGCACCAGGGCCGGCAGCACCAGGAACAGGACGTTGAAGGTGAGCGAGCCCACGGCGGCCACGATCTGGTTGCTGGTGCGCGTGCTGAACAGCAGCCCCACCGCCGTGAGCAGCGAGGTGGCCGCCGCGATGCCCACGTAGCTGGTGACGAGCTGCCCCGAGTCCGGCAGCGCGCCGTAGCCGCGCAGGATGCGCATGTACACCAGCGTCGGCGCCCACAGGAAGGCCTGGAACACGAGCGCCCCGAGGAACTTGGCCAGGATGACCTCGCCGTCGCGCACGGGCGCGGTGAGCAGCACCTCGAGCGTGCCCGTGCGGCGCTCCTCGGCCACCAGGCGCATGGTCACCAGCGACGGCACGACGGTGAGCAGCACCCAGAACAGCAGGCCGTCGCCCAGGAAGATGGCGACGGTGTCGGCCACCACGCCGTGGCTGCCCTTGAGCGCCCACACGAAGGAGAAGCCCGACAGCACCAGGAAGACCGTGAGGACGATGTAGGCCAGCGGCGAGAAGAACAGATTCTCCAGCTCGCGCCAGAGCAGGGTGGGAACGGTGCGCCTCACGGAGTCGTGGCTCGCGTCAGCTCGAGGAAGAGGTCGTGCAGCGAGCGCTCGAGCGGGCGGAAGGAATCCACCGCCACGCCCTCGCGCACCAGGTCGGCCAGCAGACGCGCGCCCTCGGCGTCCTCGGGCAGGCGCACGATGCAG
>DASUFI010000079.1:0-3811 GCA_036274635.1 Planctomycetota bacterium | reverse complement strand
GACCCCCGCCACACCGGCGATCTCCTCGAAGGTGAGCAGCCGCTCGCGGTCGAGGAACTCCTGCTCCTCCGGCATGCAGTACTGGCAGCGCAGGTTGCAGCGATCGGTGACCGAGATGCGCAGGTAGGTGATGTGCCGCGGCGGCCCGAGCTCCAGCGGCACGGAGCCGGCGGGCCCGGCGAGCAGCGGCGGCTCGGCGTAGCGGATGGTCACGCCCCCAGTCTAGCGGAACGGCGGGGAGGCCGGGCGGGACCGGTGGCGCACACCGATCCTGCCCGCGGGGCTCACAGCCAGTCCCGCAGCTCGTCCAGCAGCCGCGGCTTGTGCAGCTTGTCCAGCGCCTTGACCTGCATCTGGCGGATGCGCTCGCGCGAGACCGCGAGGCGCTCGCCGATCTCGTCCAGGGTCTCGGGCTGCCGGCCGTCGAGGCCGAAGCGCGAGGAGATGATCTCGCGCTCGGTGTCGGTCAGCTCCTGGGCCATGACCTGCTGCAGGCGATCGTTCAGCGCGTGCTTCTCGGCCCCGGACAGCGGGCCGCCCTCGTCGACCTGCGCCGCGAGCAGCGAGCCGAGCGAGGTGTCGTCGTCGGACATGGGCGCGTCGAGCGAGAGCGTGGCGCGGTCGGTCTCCATGAGGCGCGCGGCCGCCTCGGGCGTCGTGTCGAACTGCGAGGAGACGTCGCGCAGGTCCACGTCGCGGTGGCTGCGCGGCAGCTTGCCCTCGCGGCGCAGGCGCCGCAGCTTCTGCTGCACGTAGTTGGGCACGCGCACCATGCCGCGGTTGGCGGTGATCATGCGCTCCACGGCCTGGCGCACCCAGAAGGCGCCGTAGGTGGAGAAGCGCACGGCCTTGCGCCAGTCGAACTTCTCGACGGCCCGGATGAGCGCGGAGTTGCCTTCCTGGATCAGGTCCATGACCGGGATCCCGTAGGTCCGGTAGTTGTTGGACATGCCGATGACCAGGTAGAGGTTGCGCTCGACGAAGCGGCCGCGCACGAGGTTGTAGTCCGAGCACGCGGTCTGCACCGGCGTCCCCACCTGCTGGCAGGGCAGCTTGATGGCCGGCCCGCTGCGCTTCGGCGCGCTGCGCAGGGCCTGCGCCAGCGCCGCGCAGTTGGCGCCGCGCAGCACGGCATCGCGCGTCTCGGGCGGCAGGTGCTGGGCGTCCACCTCGCGCTCGAGGTGCACGCGCGCGAACTCCAGCCGCCGCGCGAAGCGCTGCTCCTGCTCGCGCGTCAGGCGCGGCAGGCGCCGCACCTGGTCGGCGTAGAGCGTGAAGTGGTCGGCCTCGCCGCTCACGTCGCCCGGCACCACGAGCTGCACCGACAGGCCGAGCAGGTCGTCGTCCGCGCCGGCCACGAGGGTGACGCCGTCGAGGCCGCGCACCAGGGCGGCGAGACGGGCGGGCGTGCGGCAGGCGTCCACGAGCAGGCGGTCGAGGTCGCTCCACGGCAGCCTGTGCGCCGCGCGCGCCCGGGCCAGCAGGGAGCGCCGCTCGGAGGGAGTCAGCGTGCGCGTCTGAGCATGGTTGAGGGTGTTCATGTGGAGGTCTCCCCGCGCCCGGTGGCGGCGGCCGCCAGCACGCTGCGCAGGCAGCAGGGCAGCCGCTGTCCCGAACGCTCGTCGAGGCAGTCGATGCAGTCTTCGTCGTAGGTCTTGCCCTCGCAGCCGTCGCAGCGGAGCACGCTCTCGCGCGCCGCGGTGAGCTGGGCGTGCAGGGCCTGCAGGTCGGTGATCAGGACGCGCAGTCGCTCCTCCCGATCGGCCAGGGCGGCCGCCAGGTCGCCCATGCCCCCCAGCGCCGTGCGGCTCTGGCGCAGGCCCGCCTGGACGGCGCAGATGTCGTCCAGAGAGAAGCCCGCCCGCTTGAGCTGCGTCACGCCGCGCGCCGCGGCCACGTGCTCGTCGCCGTACACTCGCGTGCCGCCCGCCGTGCGTCGGGCCGGCGGCAACAGGCCGCGCTGCTCCCAGTACCGCAGGGCACGGGGGGTCAGGCCCAGCAGGCGCGCGACCGCGCCGATCCGGACCACGGGCTCCGTCACCGACATCTCCTGCGCACTCATGGCCGTTCCTCTCTGGCCGCCGGGCTGCCGGCTGCCGGCCTGAAGGTGGCCTGCAAATCCAGCGCCACTTCCACGGCCCAGCGCCACGGCAGTTTGACGCCGACGTCCGCTTATGGTTTCAGCCAAACCGTGGGCCAGCAACCGCGCAGCCTGTTTGAAGCATTGAGGTTACGGTGGCGATGGCGCCGCGGATGTCGCTTGGCGCATGGGCTTGATCCTGAACATGCAGGCTCAGCACCGCCAGTTTGCAGCACCGCCAACAAGGCAGCCCGGCCGGATTCGTAAATCTGCCAGCGCCGGCTCCCCGGCCTCAGAGCGCCATCACCTGCAGAACCAAGTGGTAACCCGCGAGGGCGAAGTAGAAGGCGAAGCCGATGGCCAGGGCGACCCGGGCCGGTCGGAAGGTCTTGTGCAGCATCACGAACAGCAGGCAGAGGCCCGAGACGATGCCCTTGGCCAGCACGAAGAACATCCCGCCCTGGTCGATCAGCCACTGCGCGATGGGGTTCAGTTCCTGCCCGCCCTTGCCCAGGTACACGAGCGTGGACACGGAATCGAGCACCGTCAATGCGAAGAACAGTAGAAGAAGCAGGACAAGTCGTGGGCTGTAGACGTCCACGTAGACGTTCTCGAGCTCGTCCGTGCGCCGGCCTGACTGGCGGCGGCCGCCGACGAAGCTGTAGCGGGAGAGCATCGGCGTGGGGCGCTGGCGGCGATCCGGGCCGCGCTTCGGGAACACGCCCCCCGGGCTGTCCGACTCCTGGGGCGAGGTGTCCGCCGACTCCATCCGCGCTCCTATCGGCTGCCGGCCCGCCCGACTTGGGCCGCCAGCCTGTCCTCATAGACTGACCCGCCGATGTCGCTCGCGCGCCTGTTGCCCATCCTGCTCGTCGCCATGGCGGCGGTGGTCGCCATGGCTCCGGCGCTGGACGGGCGGTTCATCTACGACGACCAGTATTACCTGATCGACAACCCGGCCGTGCGCGGCGAGTCCTCGCCCTGGACGACGCCGCTCGGGTCGCCGCAGCAGGCGCTGTGGCGTCCGCTCACCGTGGCCACCTTCGCCTGGCAATGGCAGGGGCCCGAGGTCGCCGGCCCGCTGCGCGCCGTCAACGTCGCGCTCCACGCGATGACCGCAGTGTTGCTGCTGCTGCTCGCGCGGCGGCTGGGGCTGCCGGGCGAGGCGGCGGTGCTGGCCGCGCTGCTCTTCGCCGTGCACCCGGTGCACGCGGAAGCGGTCGCGTGGGTCTCGGGCCGCGCCGAGCTGCTGGCGGCGGCGTTCGTGCTGGGCGCCTGGCTGGCGTGGCTCGCGGCGGGGCGCGGGGCGGCCGTCGCCTGCGCGGCGCTCTTCGGTGCGGCGCTGCTGAGCAAGGAGAATGCGCTCGTCGCGCCGTTGCTGTTCGTGGCGGGCGACGTGCTCGTCCTGCGCCGGCCCGTCGCGCGGCGGCGCCTCGCGGCCCTCGCCGCCGTCGCGGCCGTCGCCTGGGTCGCCCGGCTGGCCATCCTGCCGCAGGCGCTGCCGGCCGGCGCGCCCTTCGGCGACGTGCCGTTGGTCGGCCGCCTCGCCGTCGCCGCCAACATCCTGGGCGAGGCGCTGCGCACGTGCGTGCTGCCGGGCGCACCACGCGTCTTCCATCCGAAGGACGAGTTCCTCGGCTTGCAGGCAGGGCCATGGCTCGTGCTGACGGCGACGGCCGCGGTGGTCGCGCTGTGCTGGCGCCGCCAGCGAGCGGCGGCCGGGGCCCTGCT
>DASUFI010000078.1:0-11767 GCA_036274635.1 Planctomycetota bacterium | reverse complement strand
CGACGCGCGGCGCACGCTCATGCAGCGACTCCCTCGAGGGCGGGTCCGGCGGATGCTACGACCGCGCGGCCGGCGGGTCGAGCGGCGCCCGGGCCGTGACTCGCGCGGCCGCACGCGCCCCCGCGCCGGCCAGCGCCGCCTCGGCGACCTCGCGCGGCAGCTCGCGCCCGGCGCCCGCCGCGTAGCCGATGGCGAAACGGCGGAGGTCCGTGCGCGATGGCCGCACCGGCAGGTCGGCCAGCTGCTCGAGCATGCGCACGAGGCCGCGCGGCTCGAAGGGCCGCATCGTGCGCAACCCGTCGAGGTCGATGAGCTCCACGCGCGCGGCGCGCGCCGGCGGCGTCCAGCGCAGGTCGCGCGGCGGCGGCGGCGGCCCGTCGGCGACGAAGACGTTCTTGGCGGACAGGTCGCGGTGCCGCAGCCCCTCGCGTGCCAGGCGCCCGACGAGGTGCCCGAGGCCCAGGGCCACGGCGCCGCGCCGCGCGACGGGGCCGGCCTGCAACTCCGGCGCCAGCGCACGCAGCGACCGCGAGCCGCCCAGCGCGCGTGTCACGAGCAGCGCCGTCCCGTCGCGGCGCTCGAGCAGCGCCAGCGCTTCGGCCGTGCCGATCCCGAGGACCTCGAGGCGCCGCGCCCCCACCCAGGCCGCCCGCCCGCGCCCGGCGCCGAGCGCTTGGCGCAGCGCGCCGAGGACGCCGCCGGACACGTATTCCTTGACCACGTGCTGGTCAGGCGGCGCGCCGACGAGCGTCACGCGGCTGCGCGGCGCGCGCGAGAGCACGCGCGGGCCGCCCTCGGCCAGCCGGCGCTCGTGCTGGGCCAGGTCGGCCGAGAGGCGGGCAGGGTCGAGCGCGCGGCGGCGGAAGAGCCGGCCGCCGGGCCCGGCCTCGACGGCGAAGAGCGAGGAGTCCTGCAGGCAGCGCGCGACGCGCCCGCGCACGTAGCGGGCCTCGAAGGCGGCCAGCGCGTCCAGCGCATCGCGCACGAGCGCGTCCGCCGGCTCGCCGCGGCGCTCCGCGTAGTCGCGCACCAGCGCCGGCGCGAGCGCGAGGTCCACGCCACCGCGCAGCGAGAAGATGAGGCGCGCGAGGTTCTCGAGGCGCTGCCGTCGTCCGAGGCGCGGGACGCGCCAGACCGAGTGCAGGTCGGTGATGAGCAACCGCCCCGACGCGTCCAGCAGCAGGTTGCCCGCGTGCAGGTCGCGGTGCAGCCAGGGGTGCGCGTGCAGCTCGGCGGCCACCGCCATGGCGTCGCGCGCGAGCCGCGCCGCGCGCGCGCCGTCCCCGGCGCGGGCGGCCTCCTCCAGCGCCTCCGCCAGCGTCCGCGCGTCCGGCACGAGGCGGCCGACGAACCACGCCTCGCGCAGCAGCCGACCCGCGCGACGCTCGCCGAAGCCCAGCGGCCGGACGACGGGCAGGCCGAGGCGCGTGAAGGCCTCCATGGCGCGGTACTCGCTGCGCGCGCGGCTGGGGCGCACGAGGTACTTCCAGCGCTCGGCGCCGCGCACGGCGAAGCGCTTGACGAGCAGTCCGCCCGCGGTGCCCGGCACGCGCCACACGACGCGGCGCGCGCCCGCCTTCACGACCGCGGCACCACCGGGCTCGCGCCCGGCCTGCAGCTCGCGCGCGACGGCGGCGAGCGCCGCGGGCGGCGCCACCGCCCACCACCAGCACACCGAGCCGTCCCGGCCCGTCAACGGCGGTCTCCCACGCGGCGCCTCCGGCACGGACGGCGCATCATAGCCGGCGGAGCGCGCCGCCCCGCCGCTCCGTCCGCGCCGCCCGGCTGGTAAGTTCGGCGGCGTGAGGGTCGCCATCGTCTTCAAGCGCTTCGCGGACTCGGGCGGCAGCGAGCGGCAGGTGGCGCTGCTCAGCCGGCAGCTCGCGGAGCGCGGAGACGACGTGCACGTCTTCTGCGCGTCGGTGCGCAGCGCGCTGCCGCCCGGGGTGACGGCGCACGTGATGCCGCGCCTCGTCCCCGGCCGGACGCTGGGCCTGCTGGCCTTCTCGGCCTGGGCGCGGCGCGCGGTGGCGCGGCACGAACCCTTCGACGTGCGCCACGCCTTCGGCCGCACCGTCGGCCAGGACGTCTACCGGATGGGCGGCGGCAGCCACCGCACCTATCTCGACCAGGCGCATGCGCTCGACCGCCCAGCCTGGCTCCGGCCCCTGCTGCGCCGGTTGCCGTACCAGCTGGTCAAGGCGCGCATCGAGGAGCGCGCGCTCGCGCCCGCCGCCGCGCGGCGCATCATCACGAACAGCGGCATGACGCGCGACGACCTGGTCTTCCGCTACGGCCTCGATCCCGCCCGCGTGCACGTCGTGCCCAACGGCACGGACTTGGCGCGCTTCCGGCCCCCCGTCGCAGGCGAGCGCGACGCGCTGCGCCGCGAGCTGGGGCTCGCGGCCGACGCCGAGGTGGCACTCTTCCTCGGCACCGGCTTCGCGCGCAAGGGCCTCGACCCCACGCTGCGGGCGCTGGCGCGGCTGGCTCCGGCGCGGCCGCGCCTGCAGCTGCTGGTGGCGGGTCGTGACCGCAGGCCGGCGCACTGGCAGGCCCTCGCGGCGGCGCTGGGCGTGGCCGAGCGCGTGCGCTTCCTTGGACCGCGCGGCGACCCCGAGCGGCTGTACCGGGCGGCCAACGTCTACGTCCTGCCTACGGCCTACGACCCGGCGGCCAACAGCACGCTCGAGGCGCTGGCCAGCGGGCTGCCCGTCGTGACGTCCGCTGCCAACGGAGCCGGCGAGATCCTGCAGCCTGGCCGGCACGGCGTCGTCGTGCCGGCGCCCGTGCATCCCGGCGACGTGGCCGACGCGCTGGCGGCCTGGCTCGAGCGCGCCGACCGGCCTGCCGTCGCCGCCGCCTGCCGTGCGCGCGCCGAGCAATTCCCGTCCGAGGGCAGTTGCGCGGCGATGCTCGAAATCTACCGTGAGGTCATGGCCGCGCGGCGCGCGGCGCCTTCGGAGGCCCGATGAGCAAGCAGGAGCGGACGCCGTACCAGAAGGGCGTGATCAAGCGCTACTACGAGCACCGCGACACGCTCGCGCTGCAGCGGCTGGGCGAGATCGTGTCCGACCTCTACGTGGCGACGTCGGAGACGAAGATCGAGCGCGCGTGGGACGCCGCGCACAAGCAGCTGCTGGCGGCCGGGGTCCACCCGCACGAGGCCGGCACGGTGGTCAAGGAGCGCGACCTCGGAGCGCTCGCGCGGATCGTCGCGCGCCTCAGCTGAGCCGCTCGGGCGCGGAGCCCATCGAAGACGTGCTTGGGAGCTGGTCGCGATGGGTTTCGCGCCGGATCGAGGCGCGGGCCGCAAGGCCCGCAACGAAGAGCCGGCGCGAAAGACGCACCCAGGCCCGAATGACTTCTTCGATGGGCTCCTAGCCGTCGACGCGCGCGCCCATGCCGCGCAGGTAGTCCATCATCCCGTGGAACTGCCGGTGCAGGTCGTGCTGCGCCACGCCCAGCGGCGCCTTGAAGAACGGCGCGAGCTGCACCATGGGCCCCTTCTGGCCGTGCCGCGCGGCCAGGTCCGCCAGCCGCACCATGTCCAGCACGAGCGGCGCCGCGAGGATGCTGTCGCAGCCCTGCCAGGTGAACTGCATCGTCATGCGATGCCCGAGGAAGCCCTCGAAGTGGATGAAGTCCCAGGCCGTCTTGAGGTCGTTGAGGGACTCGACGAAGTCGATGCCCACGTGCGTGTGCACCGGATAGCCGAGGATGCTCGAGAGCACCGAGTCCTTGCTGCGCACTTTGCTGGCGAGGTTGTCGGCGTGGGCCAGGACGCGGCCGTCGCGATCGCCCAGCATGTTGTAGCCCTGCCAGCTCAGGACCTTGAGGTTGCGGTACTTGAACATGGGCGCGAGCGCGCTCTTCACCAGCGTCTCGCCCGTCTTGCCGTCGCTGCCCATCCAGGGCACGCCTGCCGCGTTGCCGATGGCCTGCATCACCGGGCACAGCGCGGCCGTGGACGCCGTGAAGTTGATGTAGGCACAGCCTTCCTGGAAGGCGGCGTAGGCGTACAGCATGCTCGGCCGGATGCGCGCGGCGTCGCCCGCGTCGAGCAGGCGCTCGAAGTCGGCGGGCGTCTGCAGCGTGTCGGCCCCTGGCAGCTCGGGCTCGGTGGAGGCGAGGTTCACCACGACCACGCGGTCCACCGACTCCCGCGCGCGGAAGGCGCGGATGTCCGACTGGATGCGCTGCACGATCGCGCGCAGTCCATCGTCGTGGCGCGAGACCGGGTTGGTCACCAGCTCGTCGATGGCCTCCCCGCAGTTCACCGAGGTGCCCGGCTTGAGCGCCTCCGAGATGTCGAGCAGGTCGTTCTTGAGCTGCTGCAGGAGCTCGATGTCCAGCGACCGGCTCTGCCGCGCGATGTCGCAGGCCGAGTCCCAGAAGTTCGAGAGGCGCACCTCGTGTCCACCGAAGACGATGTCCTGGAGCGGGACCAGGTCCAGCGGGGCGAACTCCGGCCGTCCCGTGATGAGTCCGGTGTCGGGAGACAGGCCGCGCGCGATGGCCCGCGTGCCGGCCACGAGCGTCGTACCGATGCCGCCGAGCGCGCCCACCATCCAGACGCCCAGCGGTTCGGCCACGGCAGATCGAGCTCCAGGGAGGGCCGGGCCGGGCCCCTCGGGGGCCCCGGAACCGAGCCGGCGGATTCTACGCACGGCCGGTTCCGCGACACAGGCCCCGTACGGGCTGGTGCAGGCCGCCCCGGAATCCCATGATTCCCGTGTGAGCTACGAGCCGCACCGCTTCGAGGACTTCGCGCCCGGCCAGGCCTACGAATTCGGCAAGCGGCGGATCACGCGCGAGGACATCGCCGCCTTCGCGGACGTCTCCGACGACCACACCGCGCTGCACTGCGACGATGACTACGCCGCGACCACGCCCTTCGGCAGCGTCGTCTCCCACGGCGCCCTGAACGTCGCCGCAGCCACGGGCCTGGCCTATCGCTGCGGGCTGTTCGAAGGCACCGTCCTCGCCGTCCTGTCCCTCGAGTCGCGCTTCGAGCGGCCGGTTTTCCCGGATGACGAGCTCAGCCTGCGCATGACGGTGAAGGAGCTCGACCCGCGGCCGCGCCCCGACCGCGGCCGGGTGACCTTCCAGGTCGAGCTGCTCAACCAGGCCGGCAAGAAGGTGCTGACCGGAGACTGGACCCTGCTGCTGCGGCGGGCGGCTGTCCCGGCCGGCTCGGCCCCGCCCTCCCACGGAAAACCCGTCCCGCCGGATTGACAGGCAGGGCTCATCCGCCTAGCCTGTCGCATTCGAACGGCATCTGGGACCGACATACCAGATCCGGTGGCGGGTGGCTCCCGCGACCGCGACATGTGGGAGGGATTTCATGGTTCGCAAGGAGAAGTCCGCTGCGGCGGCCTTCGTGGAGTGCGCGGAACGGGTGGAGTGGGTCGAGGTCGTGCTGCGTGACGGGCGCACGCTGCAGGGCAATGTGATCCGCAATCCGATCCGCCAGACCGGGACGATCGTGAACGCGGTCTCGGAGACCCGTTTCGACTTCGCCCTGGACGACGTTCAAAGCGTTCGAAAGGTCGTCGATCCGCGACAACTCGGGTTGAGCTGACGCCGACCGATCGATCGCTGGAGTGACCGGGAGGGGCTGGTCTCGGCGCCGCGCGCCGGGACGGCACGGCCCTACCTCGGACAGGCCGGTGATCGCATACTGGGGCCTTCCTGGCTGCCGGGGCAACCCGCGCCGCCGGCCGGCCGGTTCGTCCGACGCCACTTCAGCCACCGAGGTCCCGATCATGCGTCACGTCGCAGCTGCTGCGCTCCTCTTTGCCTTGCTGAGCGGACCCGCGCTCGCGCACGGCGGCCAGTACAAGGGTCCCTCGGATGCAGGCGGCCCCTCGGGCGCCGGCGGCGGCGCGGCAGCGCCACCGACCAATCCGGGCGGCGCCGCAGCGCCCGGCCCCGGCGCGCCCTCGGCCGGCGCGCCTTCCACGGGACCCGGCCCCACGGGTGGAGGCCGTCAGCACGCGGCCCCCGCCACCGGCCCGGCGATCGACATCACCGAGTCCTACGAGATCTGGGAGTTCTGGTGGGAGAACAACAAGGACCAGTACCTCGACCTCAAGAGCCGCCTCGTGCACGGCGCCATCCAGTCCGGCTCGTCCGGCATGCTCACCGGCAAGGGCCGCAAGAGCGACGCGCGCAACACGAGCCGCGCCAGCCAGCAGACCATCGACAGCGTCGTGATCCCGTCGCTCATCGAGCTGCTGCACAAGTCCGACAACCGTGACATCCTCGATTCCGCGGTACTGGCGCTCGGCCGCACCGCGCGCGCCGAGATGGCGGACCAGGTGATCGAGACCGCGCAGCCGCTGCTCGCGCACAAGGAGCTGTCGGTGCAGACGGCGGCGACCCTGTGCCTGGGCGTGCTCGGCTCGCCCAAGGCGATCCCCGTCCTCACGGACCTGATGACCAACTCCTCCAAGGGCCAGCAATACGCGGGCGGCGGCGACGTGCAGTGGCTGGTCCGCGCCTTCGCGGCGCTGTCCCTCGGCCTGATCAATGACAAGGGCTCCGTCGAGCCCCTCATCAGCATCGTCCAGAACACGAGGGACTCTGAGCGCGACCTCAAGGTCTGCGCCATCATGGCCCTGGGCCTGATGGACAACGAGGAAGTGCCCAAGGCCTACGAGTTCCTGACGCAGGCGCTGGAGGACCGCAAGCTCGACGCGGTCATCAAGAGCTACGTCCCGACCTCCATCGCCAAGATGGGTCACGGGAAGATGGTCGAGGCCAAGGACGCGCTCCTGAAGTCCTTCCTCGACAAGGACGTGGACAACTACGTCCGTCAGTCCTGCGCCATCGCCCTCGGGCTGCTCGGCAGCATGGCGGACAAGCCCGTCGTCGACGGCCTGCTGCAGTACGTCGCCGAAGGCAAGGACATGCAGACCCGGCACTTCTGCTTCATCGCCCTGGCCGAGATCGGCAAGCGCGACAAGGACACGGAAACGGCGAACGCGGCGACGCACCAGAAGATCACGGAGCTGTTCGCCAAGGAGATCAGCAAGCCCAGCATCAAGACCAACCGCTCGTGGGCCGCGCTGGCCGCCGCGATCTACGCCAAGGAAATCGTCTCGGCGCAGGTGGTGCTCATCGACCAGCTCGGCCGGGCCTATGACAAGGAGACCGACCCCTCCTACAAGAGCGCCTTCGCGCTCTCGCTCGGCCTCCTGAATGCGCGCGACAAGGCCAAGCAGATCCACCAGGACTTCCAGGAGTCCAACGACGAGGACTTCCGCGGCTACGCGGCCGTGGCCTTGGGCTTCATGAACTACACCGAGGCGGCCGACGACCTGCGCACCTTCTGCCAGAGCAAGACCATCGCGCCCACCTTCCGCCTGCAGGTGGCCACCGGACTGGGCCTCATGTCGGACACCGAGGCGGTCAGCGTCTTGATCGCGACGCTCAAGGATGCGCAGACGCTCGGCGTCAGCTCCGCGGTGGCCAAGGCCCTGGGCATCATCGGCGACGAGAGCGCGATCGACCCGCTGAAGGAGATCGCCTTCGACTCGAGCGTGCAGTTCATCACGCGCGCCTTCGCGTGCGTGGCGCTGGGCATCGTGTGCGAGAAGACGGACCTCCCGTGGAACTCGCGCATCAGCCAGGACAACAACTACCGCGCCCGTGTGCCCGCCATCGACGAGGTGCTCGACATCCTCTGATCGACCGGCCTCCAGCCGTCCGATCGACCCGCGAGGCCGCGCAAGCGGCCTCGCGGCGTTTCAGGCGGCCGCGCCGGCCGATCGCCTGAAGGCCAGGGCGAGGGCCAGCACCGCCAGCAGGGCCACCAGCCCGACGGCCAGCTGGATGTGCCCGACTCGGTCCTGGATCCGCGCCTGGCGTTCGAGCTGGTCGCTGGCCATCGAGAGGTTCTCGCGCGCCACGCGCTCCCCCTCGCCGCCCGGCTCGAGCTGGGCGTAGAGCTCGGCCGCCCGGCGCCAGTCTCCGCGGGCGACGTCGTACTGGCCACGCTCGTAGGCGATGTTCCCGGAGAGCAGGACGCTCGCGGCCTGCTCCGCGGCGCTGGCCGACGGCGGCACGCGCGCCAGCTCGGCCGACGCGTCGGCGAGCAGCCCCTGTCGCAGGAGCTGTCGCGCCGAGTCGAGGTCATCCGCCCGCGGCTCCATCGTCAGGCTCCGTGCCTCCAGGCCTCGTGGGCCAGCGCTTCCACGGGCGCATCGCGGTCCACGAGCAGGCGGCCGGTGCGCGGAACGGGCGCGAACAGCTCGCCGGTCAGCATCCACTCGAGGCGGCCGCGGGCGCCGAGCTGGTCGAGCCGCGCGGCCAGCGCAGCGGCCTCCGGCGCCGGACCGTTCCAGCCGAGCACGATCCAGTTGCGCGTGCCGGGGATGCGCGCCATCGCGGCCTCGGGGAAGACGGCGCCGAAGGTGTAGGCCACCGCCGCCACCACCGGGTCCTCGCGCGTGCGGCCGCCGAGGTTCAGGGCGGCGACGCCACCGGGCACGAGGCGCGCACGCACCAGCTCGAAGAACTCCCGGGTGCACAGGTGCGGCGGCAGGTAGATCTGCTCGCTGTAGCAATCGACGAGGATGGCGCCCCACGGCGTGGACGAGCCCGCCAGGGCGACGCGCGCGTCGCCGATGGCCACCGCCACGCTGTCCGGCAGGTCGAACCAGCGCCGGCCCAGCTCGACCAGCGTGGCATCCAGCTCCACGCCCTGCACCTGCAGCCCGGGATCGAGCAGCGCAGCCTGGCGGGCCATCGTGCCGGCCGCCAGGCCGAGGACCAGCACGCGGCGCGCGCCGTCCGGCCCGGGCGGCGCGCTCACGGCCGGCAGCGCGAAGGCATCGAAGTAGCGTCCGCTCCACAGCTCGCCCGGCCGGTACGCCGAGTGGAAGCTGTCCAGGCCCTCGTTCAGTCGCAGCAGCCGCGTCCCGTCCGGGTCCTGCTCCACGCGCGCTGCCTGGTAGCGCGTCTCGACGCTTTCCAGCAGGTCGGGGGGCGCCGGTGGATGCGGCAGGAAGGCCGTCGCGACCGGCAGCAGCAGGACGACCCACGCGCGGCCGAGCCGGGCCGAGCCCAGTACGGCGAGACCGGCCAGCACCAGGCACGCGCCCGCCAGGCGCACGGCGCCCGCCGAGCCGAGCGCGGGCAGCAGCACGTGCGTCGCCCCGAACGCGCCCGCCAGGCTGCCCAGGGTGCCCGCCGCCAGCACGGCGCCCGCGACCCGCGCCGGCCGCTCACCCGCGTCATCCGCGAGCCGGACGAGCCACGGTGTCACGGCGCCGAGCGCCGCCATCGGCGCGCCGACCGCCAGCAGCGCCACCAGCAGCGAGCCCCAGGTCACGATCGGGAAGGCCTCCTCCAGGCCCAGGCCGTCCGGACGGACCAGCGCAGCGACCCAGTCCACGATCTCCGGCAAGGCCAGCGACAGCGCGCCGGCCGCGAGCAGCAGCGCCGCGGGCCCGGCACCGCGCCGCGTCTCGGCCCATCGCCCACCCAGCCACTGGCCCGCGGCGAGGGCCGCGAGGACCACGCCGATCACGTTGGTCCACACGAGCTGGCTCGTGCCGAACCAGGGCGCCATGAGGCGCACCGCCATGAGCTCGACGATGAGGACCGCTGCTCCCGTCGCCGCGGCGACGAGGAGCCGCAGCCACGCCTTCAACGCCCCCCTCCGCCGCCTCCCGCGGGTGGGGTCTCTCCGGCCGGTGGGGCCTCGCCCTTGGGCACGTTGGCCGGGATGTCCTCCAGGTGCAGCTCCGCCGTGTACACGCCGTAGTCGCCCGAGGAGTTGAAGAAGCGGTTCTCGAACATGTAGCGCAGGTCGCGCCTCACCGTGCGCGGCGGCCACTTCAGGCCGTTGACCTCGATGTTGACGGGCTTGCCCAGGTCGAGCAACGCGTCATTCAGATACACGTACAGCTCGGTCACGTTGACCGTCGAGAGGCGCAGGGTGTTGGTCTCCTTGTCGATCTCGGCGGTGACGTGCGGGAAGTCCTTGTCGCCGGGCTTGGCCGTCGCGCGCAGGTTGATCGTGGCCGCCTTGAGCCAGGCGACCGACTGGAAGCGCCGGTCGCCCAGCATGTAGTCCAGCTTCGCGGGCGCGAGGTCGCGGTGACGGGCGTCGATCCACTCGGTGATCTTGGCGGCGCCCTCCGCGGTGGGATCGAGCGCCGTCTGTGCGTCGGCGATGACCGTGACCTCCGTGATGCCTTCGCAGCGCTTCTTCAGGGCCTCGGTATCGGCGCCGCGCGCGTCGGCGCCGCCGTCGACGTAGAGAATCGGGGTGCCGCCGAGGTTCTGGTAGAGCACGTCGTCGCCGCCGACCTCTCCGGAGCGGTTGACGACGCCCGCGAACCAGGAGGGGAAGCTGGACGCGGCCCTGACCGCGTCGAGCCCGGCGTCCTTCCATCCGTCGATCACCAGGCGGGACCGGTCGAAGTGCAGGCCGTAAAGCAGCACGCGCACGCCGTAGAACAGCGAGGTCATGCCCTCGTCGGTCATCCAGCTGCCCTCGATCTCGTGCGACTGCGCCTTGCGGTCGACGACCTTCTCGGGCCCCAGCGGCGCGACGATGATCGTCGTTCCGAGCAAGCCCGCGTAGGCCTTGCTGGCCTCGGCCGCGACCTCCTTCTCCAGCACCTCGCCCGACATGCCCAGCACCGGCTTGAGCGCGAGGACGGCGGGGCACAGGGTGTCGCCCTTGCCGTAGGCCGCGGGCACGCTGACCATGCTCACCACGCGCACGCCGTCCCAGTCGAGGACGTAGCGCACGAAGCCCTTGCCCGCGGCCTGCCTCAGCTCGCGGTCGTCGGTCTTGCCGCGCTCGAGAATCTGGTCCCAGTCGCCGACGTACTTGAGCGGCTCGTCCACCTTGGCGCGCTTGGCCAGCTTGTCGTAGGCGTCCTTGATCTTGTCCAGGGCCTCGGCCTGTGCCTTGCGGTCGTCCTTGTCGGGATCGATCGCCACGGCGTAGGCCGCGACGTCCTTGGCGAACTTGTCGAACTCCTTGACCGCGATGGACGAGCGCGGCAGGTCGGCCGGTGGCGGCAGCAGGGCCAGCAGCGGCAGCAGCAGGGCGGGGACGGACATGGCGGGCACCTCCCGGGACCGGAGCGGGGGAGATCCCCGCTGCGTCACGCGCGAGCCGTCCGAGTGTAGCGGCGCGCGCGGGACGCGATCAACGCGAGAGACGCAGCGCGAGGGCGCGCAAGGACAGCGACCGATCGCGGGCGGGCTCGCTGGCCAGCAGGCCGTCCAGCAGCGCGAGCGCCGCGGCCGGGTCGGGCGCGGGCCCGGAGAGCAGCAGGGCCGCCAGGTTCTCCCGGGAGTCGCGTACGCCGGGCTGATCGTCGGGCAGGGCGGCCGCCCGCTCGAGGAGCGCGCGCGCCTCGGCCGTCTGGCCGCGGGCCGACTCGGCCAGAGCCGCATCGTTGAGCACGTCCGCACGCTCCGGGTAGCGCGCCACGAGGGCGCGATAACCCTTCAGGTCGCGACCCGCGCGCGACTCGGTCAGCGCGCGGTTGGTCGCCGCGCGCGCCAAGGCGGGCTCGATGGCGAGGGCCTGGTCGTAGACGGCGAGGGCATCGTCCCACTGGAAGCGCTGCGCCAGCGCGTCGGCGGCGGACACGAGCAGGTCGAGCGCGTCGGCGTCGCCGGACTCGGCCAGCGGCGCCACGAGCGCGGCCGCGTCCCGGGGCCGCGCGACCCGCAGCAGCAGGCTGGCGTGGGCGCGCTGGACGTCGGGCGTCACGCCGTCCGTGGCCGCGGC
>DASUFI010000077.1:0-6574 GCA_036274635.1 Planctomycetota bacterium | reverse complement strand
CTGGCGGCCGTGGTCGCGCGCCGCGACGCCCAGCTGGGCCAGGCGCCGGGCCCCGCAGTGTCCGCACCCGGCAGCGAGGCCGACGTGCGCCTGTTCGGCGGCAGCTTCACGGACGCCGCGCTGCGCATCGCGCGCAGCGTGGCCGAGGCGCTGCAGCACGCGCACGAGCGCGGCGTGCTGCACCGCGACATCAAGCCGGCCAACATCATGCTCGCCAGCGACGGGCGCGTGCTGCTGCTGGACTTCGGCCTGGCCGCGGCGGAGGGCAGCTCGCGGCTCACCGCCACCGGCGCGCAGCTCGGCTCGCTGGCCTACATGGCGCCCGAGCAGCTGCGCGGCGACTTCGCCCGCGTCGACGCGCGCAGCGACGTCTACGCGCTGGGCGTCACGCTCTACGAGCTGCTCGCGCTGCGGCCGGCCTTCGCCGCCGACTCCACGCAGGCCACGCTCCGCGACGTGCTGCGCAGCAATCCGCCCGCTCTGCGCGCCGTGAACCCCGCCGTGCCGCGCGACGTGGAGACGGTGTGCCTCGTGGCCATGGATCCCGAGCCGCAGCGCCGCTACGCCAGCGCCGGCGCGCTGGCCGGCGATCTGGGCCGCGCGCTCGAGCTCCGCCCCATCATGGCGCGGCCCGCGGGCCCGTTGCTGCGCGCGCGGCGCTGGAGCCAGCGTCACCCGGCGGCCGCGGTCACGCTCGTGCTGGGCCTGCTCATCGTGGTGGGCGGACCGCTGGGCTGGGCCATCCAGGAGCACCGCTCACGCCTGCTCGTCGAGGAGCAGCGCGGCAAGGCCGAGGCCAACCTGGCCGCCGCGCTGGGCGCCGTGGACCAGATGCTCGCGCGCGTCGGCGACGAGACGCTGGCCGACGTGCCGCAGATGGAAGCCGTGCGCCGCGCGCTGCTGGACGACGCCGTGGCCTTCTGCGACCAGCTCCGCGAGCGACACGGCGACGACCCGGCGCTGCGCCTCATGGCCGGACGCACGCAGGGGCGCGTCGCGCACCTGCGCCTGCTGCTGGGAGATGTCGACGGGGCCGAGGCGGCCTGGCGTGAGGCGGCCGCGCTCTTCGACGCGCTGGCCGCGGAAGCGCCCGGCGACGCCCAGCCGCGCTACCTCGCCGCCCGCGCGCGCGCCGACCTCGGCGAGGCGCTCATCCAGGTGCCCGCCCGCGTGCCGGACGGGCACGCCCTGCTGGAGCGCGGCCTGTCCGAACTGGCCGCGCTGCCCGGCGGCGGTCCCGAGCCGGAGGAGGCCGCGTCCCTCGCGGCCGGCTACCGCCAGGACCTTGCGCGCGCACTGGAGCTCCAGGCCAGGCCCGACGAGGCGCAGGCGGAGTACGAGCGCTCGGCGCAGTTGCTGCGCGAGCTCACCGCGCGCGATCCGGGCCGCTTGGAGCTGCAGCGCGGTCTCGCCAGCACGCTCACCGAGTCCAGCCGCCTGCTGGCCAGCCGCGGCCACGCCGAGCAGGCCGAGGTGCTGCAGCGCGAGGCCGTGACGCTCATGGAGAGCGTGGTGGCCAGCAGGCCGGAAGCGGCCGACATGCGCATGGACCTGGCGCTCGCGCGCTCGCAGCTCGGCTCGCTGCTCTTCGCGCGCGGCGATCTGCCCGGCGCCCTGGAGAGCGTGCACGCCTCGCTGGCGGGCCTGCAGCAGCTGACGGCCGACTTCCCCACCGTGCCGCGCTACCGCATGAACCAGGCCAGCCTCCTCAACGGCTTGGCGGTGCTCGCCACCAACAGCGGCCAGCTGGACGAGGCCGCCGACGCCTTCCGCCGCGCCGTCGAGACGCTGGCCGCGGTGGAGCAGGCCTTTCCCGACACGCCCGGCCTCGACGCGCAGATCGCCGCCGCGCAGGTCAACCTGGCGGACTTCCACGTGCGGGGCGGGCGCACGGACGAGGCGCTGCCGCCGCTGCGCGAGTCCATCGCGCGCCGCCGCAAGCTCTACGCCGCCAACCCGACGGACCCGCTGGTGGTGCAGTTCATCGACCTGCAGGCCTACGAGCTGCTGCAGCTGTTGCCCACGTGGATGGATGCCGAGGAACTGGCCGGCTACGCGCGGGAGATCCCGGTCCAGGCGCCGGACGACCCGCAGTGGTGCCGCCAGCCGGCGCAGATGCTGCTACGCTGCGCGGAACTGGCCGGCGACGAGGCGCCGCACGCGGCCGCCTTCCGCGCCGAGGCGCTGGGCCTGCTGGGCCAGGCCGTGGACCGTGGCTGGAAGGACGTCGCGGCGCTGCGCGACGGCGCGACCTGGGCGCCGCTGCGTGGCGAGCCGGGCTGGGAGGGGCTGCTGGCGCGGGTCGAGGCGCCCTGAGCGTCGTGGCGCGGCGCCCGCGCGAGCGCTGAGGTCAGCACGGCTCGCGCGCCGCTCCCATCCGCGTGAGGCGGCGCCAAACCGTCGCGCCACGCTTGCGGAACTGTTGCCGTACGCTTTGCGCGCTTCGCGAGCGCGTCGAGGATCGAGATAGAGCGACAGCTCGCGATCCAGCAGCAGCGTCAGTAGACAACGGTGGTGCTCTGATCGAATGCCGCAGCCGTGAAGCTCCTCAATCTGCCGCAGTAGAACCAGGCTCGCTGATCAACGTGCTGAATGACGCCGTATCCGTCGCTCTGGATCTGGATCGTCATCCGCTGCGACGGCAATGAAGACCCCGATTCCAGGTAGATCGTGAACTCCGGCCTTATCGGCCTTTCCGGGACCATCTCCGAATCGCGCAGCAGGTCGAGAAGGGCCGGGACCTGATCATTGATGTTCTTGGCCGTCTCCGATCGCACTTGGGCAAACAGATGCGGGCCGAAGCCTTGCGCTCTCAGGTACTCAAGGCCGTTCGGATACGAAGTCGGAGATGTGCAGCTGATCGCGCAGGCAAGGAGGACCAACACCAGGGGTCTCCAGGTCCCCGAACCCGTGAAGCGCGTCGGCCAAGCCTGTCGACGGCGAGGGTGTGCGTGGCTCACGTTACCTCAGGCGACACGGGGACTCGGATTCACGGATCCCAATCCTACCGGTGTGTCCTGCTCCTGTGACGCCTGGATGCCGACGGACGTGGCGGCGCAGGGGCTTCGCCGCCAGCGACGCGATGGTGCTGCGTCCCTCCTGATCGCCGCCCGCGCCGCGCGACTCGATGCCCTGCGGAACGCGTCGCCGACCGCTCGCTTGCCCTAAGCGCCGGGCGGAGTGACGCTAGCGGCCCCAGGTCGGCGCCCGCCACGTCGGCGCGCGCGCCAGGCCTCTTGCCGGAGACATCCCATGCGCAGCCTTCGCCCCCTGGCCCTCGTCACCGTCTTCGCGGCGGGCGCGCTGCTCGTCGCCCTCGCGCGGCCCGCGGCGCCCGCCACCGCATACCGCGTGGTGCGCTACGCCGGCATCGACATCTCGCAGGGCCCCGAGCAGCAGGACAAGCAGGCCGCCGCGCTCGAGGCCCAGCTCAACGGCTACGCCGGCCAGGGCTGGGAGCTGGCCTTCGTGCAGGGCGGCTTCGCGGTCCTGAAGCAGTGAGCCTCTGGCCGCCCGCCGCGGGGTCGCGGGCGCGGCACCACCTGCGCTAGAATCCGCTCCTCGGCCCGCGGCCGCCATCAGCGGGCCAGAGGGAGCAGCACGTTGAGCGAGAAGCGCGCGACAGAGCCCGAGTCCTTCGCCGGCACCGGCCTGCGCCTCAAGACGGGCCTGGCCGAGATGCTCAAGGGCGGCGTCATCATGGACGTCACCACGCCCGAGCAGGCGAAGATCGCGGAGGACGCCGGCGCCTGCGCCGTCATGGCGCTCGAGCGCGTGCCCTCCGACATCCGCAAGGAGGGCGGCGTCGCGCGCATGGCGCGCATCGACGTGATCGCCGAGATCATGAAGGTGGTCTCCATCCCGGTCATGGCCAAGTGCCGCATCGGCCACTTCGCCGAGGCGCGCGTGCTCGAGCAGCTGGGCGTCGATTACATCGACGAGTCCGAGGTGCTCACGCCCGCCGACGAGCACTTCCACGTTGACAAGCACGCCTTCAAGGTGCCCTTCGTGTGCGGCTGCCGGAACCTGGGCGAGGCGCTGCGGCGCATCGGCGAGGGCGCGGCCATGATCCGCACCAAGGGCGAGGCCGGCAGCGGCAACATCGTCGAGGCCGTGCGCCACATGCGCGAGGTCACCTCGGCCATGAAGGCCCTCACCCTGCGCGGCGACGAGGAGCTCATGACCGCGGCCAAGGAGCTGGCCGCGCCCTACGAGCTGGTGCGCCTGGTCGCGAAGAGCGGCAAGCTCCCAGTGCCCAACTTCGCGGCCGGCGGCGTGGCCACGCCCGCGGACGCCTCGCTGATGATGGCGCTGGGCGCCGAGGCCGTCTTCGTGGGCAGCGGCATCTTCAAGAGCAGCGACCCCAAGGTCTACGCGGCCGCCATCGTGAAGGCCACCACGCACTGGGACGACCCGCAGCGCCTGCTCGACGCGTGCCGCGCCATCACGGCCGCGGCCATGCCGGGCCTCGACGTCAGCAAGCTGCAGCCCGACGAGCTGCTGCAGACGCGCGGGTGGTAGGCGCCTCGCGCGAGGCGAGGCGGCCGTGACCCTGCATGTCGGCGTGCTCGCCCTGCAGGGCGACTTCGCCGCGCACGAGCGCGCGGTGGCGGCGCTGGGGCACCGCGTCCGGCAGGTCAAGAGCGCCGCGCCGCTGGCCAGCCTGGACGCGCTGCTGCTGCCCGGCGGCGAGAGCACCACCATGCTCAAGTTCCTGCAGGGCGAGGGCCTGCTGGAGCCGCTGGCCGACTTCTGCCGCAGCGGGCGGCCGGTCTTCGGCACCTGCGCCGGCGCCATCCTGCTGGCCCGCGAGGTCATCGCACCCGAGCAGCCCGCGCTGGACATCATCGACATGGGCGTCGAGCGCAATGCCTATGGACGGCAGGTGGACTCGTTCATCGCGCGCATCGAGGACGCGGTGCCGGCGCTGCGCGGCGTGGAGGCGGTCTTCATCCGCGCGCCGCGCATCCGGCGCGTCGGCCCGGGCGTGGAGGTGCTCATGCGCCACCAGGGCGATCCGATCCTCGTGCGGCAGGGGCCGGTGTACGCGGCCACCTTCCATCCCGAGATGACCGAGGACACGCGCGTGCTCTCGGTGGTGCTGGGCGGCGCGGCGTGAGTCCGGCCACGCGCAAGGCGCCGGGCCGGATCGCGCGCAAGGCGCGAGGCAAGGTCGCGCGCCCGGCCGGCCGCAAGCCGGCTCGCCGCGGGCGGCCGCCCGAGCCGGCGCGCGTCGCTGCGCTGCTGCGGGCGCTCGCGCGCCACGACCCCGAGCCGCGCTGCGCCCTCGACTACGTCTCGCCCTACGAGCTGATCTGCTCGGTGATCCTCTCCGCGCAGTGCACCGACAAGCGCGTGAACCTCGTGACGCCGGCGCTCTTCGCGCGCTACCCGGATGCCCCCGCCCTGGCCCGGGCGCGCCAGGCAGACGTGGAGGAGCTGGTGCGCACCACCGGCTTCTTCCGCAACAAGGCGAAGAACCTCATCGGCATGGCGCGCGGCCTGGTCGAGCGCTTCGGCGGGCAGGTGCCGTCGGGCATGGACGAGCTGCTGAGCCTGCCGGGCGTGGCGCGCAAGACCGCCAACGTGGTGCGCGGCGAGGTCTTCGGCCTGGCGGACGGCGTGGTCGTGGACACGCACGTCACGCGCCTCGCCTGGCGCCTCGGGCTCACCCGGCACACGGATCCGGTCCGGATCGAGCGCGACCTCATGGCCGTGATCCCGCACAAGGAGTGGATCGGCTTCGCGCACCGGCTCATCCGGCTGGGCCGCACCCTCTGCACGGCGCGCAAGCCGCGCTGCGGCGAGTGCCCGCTGGCGCCGCACTGCCCGAAGATCGGGGTCAAGCCCGCCTGAGCCGGCGCCCGGCGGCGTGGCGAAGGTCGGCAAGGCAGACGCCCGCGCGTCACCCAGCCACCGCGATCGGGCCGTGCTGGTAGGCTCACGCAGGGACCTCTGGAGAGAAGGAGCCCGCCATGGTGCGCCCGAACGCCCGTCGCCTGCTGGCGCTTGCGCTGCTCACGCAGCTGCTCGCGGATCCCGCCGCTGCGGCGCCCTGGCACGGCGCGCAGTATCCGCAGCCCATGGGCGGCCCCGGACCCGGGAGCGGGGTACCGAGCTCGCCGGGCAGCCCGGCGCCATCTCCCGGCTCCGGCGGCGCGACGTCCCCGCACTCGGGGCCGAGCGACGGCGCCGCGTCGGGCGCCGCCACGCAAGGCTCCGACCGCCACGCGCGGCGGCCCGTCTCCGGCGCCGCGACCGGCGCGGGAGCGCCCGGCGGACGGGATGCCAGGGCCGCGAGCGCGAGCACGGGCATGGGCGCCACGGACGGCACCTCGGCGCTGCCCGACGCCTGGGAGCAGTGGTGGAACGACAACCAGGACCGCTTCCTCGACCTGCGCGCCCGTCTCGTGGCCGGCAGTCCGGCCGCGCCGCAGTCGGGCCTCGGCCGCGACGCGGACTCGACCGCCACCCGGCGGGCCTCGGCGGACGTCGTCGGCCGCGACATCCTGCCCGTGCTCTTCGACCTGCTCGGCAGCAGCGACGAGCCCGAGATCCTGGACGCGGCGCTCAT
>DASUFI010000076.1:0-3258 GCA_036274635.1 Planctomycetota bacterium | reverse complement strand
GGCCCGCGCCGCGCTGCTGCGCACCGGCCGTGCGCTGCTCACCAGGCGCCGTCCGGAGGCAGCGGGAACCAGCAGGCCGGCGTGCCCGCGGGCGCGACGCCCGCGCCGCGCTCCACGAAGGCGAAGCCCTCCGCGCGCGCCAGGCACGCGAGGTCGCCGCTGCCGTGCCAGCCGTCGAACACCAGGCCCTCGCCCTCGCGGCGCATGGGCGCGAGCAGGTCGCGCTCGGCCACGCGCTTCACCGGCCCGAGCAGGGGCCGCGCGTGCGGCGTCCAGTCCGGCACCGCGCGGCCGCCCAGCGCCGCGAGCGCGGGCGCCACCAGCACACGGCCCGTCATGAGCGCGGCCACCGGGTTGCCCGGCAGGCAGAAGAACAGCTGCCCCTCGCGCTCGTGGAAGAGCGTGGGCTTGCCGGGCTTGACCGAGATGCGGTCGAAGATGCGCCGCGCGCCGCGCGCCTCGACGACCTCGGCCGAGAGGTCGTACTTGCCCACCGACGAGCCGCCGGTGAGCACGACGACGTCCGCGCCAGCCGCCCGCTCGAGGCGCTCGGAGAGGTGCTCGCGCGTGTCGCGCGCCACGCCCAGGTTCTCGACCGCGGCGCCCGTCTCCGCCAGCAGCGCCGCCAGCGCGGGGCCGTTGCTCTCGCGAATCTGGCCGCGCTCCAGCGGCGCGCCGGGCGGCACGAGCTCGTTGCCGCTGGTGAGCAGCGCCACGCGCGGCCGGCGCACGACCGCCACGCGCGCCGCGCCCCCGCCGATGAGCAGCGAGAGCGACAGCGCCGTGACCACCTCGCCCGCACGCGCGACCGCCTGGCCGGCGCGCAGGTCCTCGGCCCGCGGCGCCACGTGCTGGCCCGGCTGCAGCGCACGATCGAGCAGCACCTCGCCGCCCTCGCTGCGCGTCCACTCGACGGGCACCACCGCGTCCGCGCCGGGCGGCAGCGGCGCGCCGGTCATGATCGCGTGCGCCTCGCCCGGGCCCACCGGCCGCTCGCCGCGCGCGCCGGCCGCCACCTCGTCCACCACGCGCAGCCGCGCGCCGGGCCCGCTGTCCGCGGCGCGGAGCGCGAAGCCGTCCATCATGACGCGATCGAAGGGCGGCAGGTCGCAGTCGGAGACGACGTCCGCGGCCAGCACGCGCCCGGCCGCGGCGGTGACCGGCACCGTCTCCGCGGGCAGCGTGCGACGCGCGCGCTCGAGCACGAGGGCGCGCGCCTCGCGGATGGTGATCACCGGCGGGGTCCCGCGGATCGCATGCGGCTGACTTAGCATACGGGGCGGCGGGCGCCCCCCGCGCGCGCCCGGCGCCGCCGCGACACCGTGCGCCCGTCGCAGGCAGCCGGGTCGTCCGCGGCCGCGACCCACCGCTCCGTTGACCACCCCACGGCCCGTCCCTACGATGGCCCCTCGTTCTGCGCGGCCCGCGAGGCCTCTTGCGGAATCGCGACGTGGGTGACTAGCTCAGTTGGTAGAGCGCCTGGTTCGCAATCAGGAGGTCAGGGGTTCGACTCCCCTGTCATCCACCACGTCGCGCGCCAGGTGCCATTCAGCGCGCGGGCTGATCCTGCAGCGCATGGCCGGGCCCTGCGCGGGAACCGACGCGCGGCGCGTGCGGCTGGGCGACCGCTGCGCGCGGCGCGCGGATCAAGGCTCGGCGGGCTGATCCGCGAGGTAGTCCACCAGCTCCCCGTCCTGGTCCTGGAGCGGGACGTCCTCCCAGCCGAGGATCGCGCGCTTCCAGTCGCCGTTCACCGGGTTGGGCAGGACGACCCAGCGCTCGCCCCAGAAGAGCTTGTTGCGCTCCGCCTGCGCGACGCGCTCCTCGGGCGTGACGTAGAGGAAGGTGGAGGAGAAGTCGCCTCCGTTGTCCCCCACCAGCATGAGGATGCGGTAGTCGTGCGCGATGGCCGCGCGACGCGGCCCCTTGTCGCGGTTGTCGCTCATGCACAGCACCGTCTCGAGGTCGTCGCGCAGCGGGAAGCCCTGCTCCGCGAGGTTCTGGCGCGTGGCGCCGTGCAGCTCCATGTCGCGGTTGGTCACGTAGAAGACCACGATGCCCTTGGCGGTGGCGGCCTGCACGAAGTCGAGGGCGCCCGGCACCGCGGGCGCGTCGGCGCGCAGGGCCCACGGCGCGAAGGACGGCTGATCGTCGAGCTCGTGCAGCACCTCGTCGCGGTAGAAGGCCGAGGCGTCGAGCAAGGTGTCGTCGACGTCGCAGATGATGGCCGGCGGCTTGCCCGCGAGCACCGGGCCCTGCTCGGCGCACGCGCTCCAGTGCGGATCCGCCAGCGCGCGGTCGAGCGTGGCCGTGGCCACGGTGAAGGCCTGGCGGCACAGCGCGTCGCGCTCGGCCGACGTGTGGAACCACGCCACCGCGTCGAGTCGGCCCTCCGGCTCGGGCGTGGAGCAACCGGTCAGGAGCAGGGAGAAGGTGAGCAGCGCGAGGCGCAGCGGGCTGGTCATGGCGGCTTCCGGGAGGTCGGGCGGGCGGCGCGGTGGCCGCAGGGCGGCCAGCCTGCCACGGCCGCCGGGGCCGGGGGAAGCGCTGCGGTAACCATCGGCCCGGAGAGCGACACTAGGGCGCCGATCCCCACCACGGAGGACCCGCCCCATGCGAACCATCACCCGGCTCGCGCTCGCCCTGCTGCTCGTCGCCCCGGCCGCCGCCGCCCAGTCGGCTCATCCCGCCCGCGGGCACGCGCGCGTGGGCAGGCTGGCCCGCAAGCTGGACCTCTCCGACGCCCAGCGCGAGCAGATCCGCGGCCGCGTGGCAAGCCACGCCGACGAGCTCGCGCGCCTGCGCGCGGCCGTGGCCGACGCGCGCGCCGAGCTGCGGCACGTGCTCGACACGTCGCCGGCGGACGCGGCGGCCGTGCGCGCCGCGTCGCAGCACCTGCAGGCGGCGCGCACCGAGCGGACCGTGGCGCGCGGCGCGCGGCGGGCCGACGTGCGCGCGGCGCTGACGCCCGACCAGCAGACCCGCGCGCAGCAGCTGCGCGACGAGCACCGCGCGCAGCGCGCCAGCAGGAAGGCCGCGCGGGCCGAGCGGCGCGCGGAGCGCCTCGAGCGCAAGGCGGCCGGCGGACACGCCCCTCGGTGAGCAACACCCTCGCGCTGGCGCTGCGCGCCCCGGCGCCCTGGGCGGCGTTGATCGCCGCCGCACGGCGTGCTGCACTGCCTCCGGCGGCCGCGCCGCGCGCCGCCCGGGAGGCGGCGGTGGACGAGGAGGACCTGGCCGATGCGCGCGCCAGCCTCG
>DASUFI010000075.1:0-19888 GCA_036274635.1 Planctomycetota bacterium | reverse complement strand
CGGCGCGCCGTGGCGCCGCTCGCGCAGGATGGAGGTCAGCACGTCCTCGCCCACGCCCGGCACGACCAGCTTGAACAGGAAGCGGTCGAGCTGCGCCTCGGGCAGCGGGTAGGTGCCCTCCAGCTCGATCGGGTTCTGCGTGGCCAGCACGTAGAAGGGCAGCGGCAGCGTGCGCGTCTCGCTCAGCACCGTGACGCGCCGCTCCTGCATCGCCTCCAGCAGCGCGGACTGCGTCTTGGGCGAGGCGCGGTTGATCTCGTCCGCCAGCAGCAAGTTGGTGAAGATGGGGCCGGGATGGAAGGTGAAGACGCGGCGGCCGTCCTTCTCCTCCAACACCGCGCCGCCGAGGATGTCGGACGGCAGCAGGTCCGGCGTGAACTGCACGCGCCGGAAGGTGAGGCCCAGCAGCGAGCCCAGCGCCTTGACCAGCTCCGTCTTGCCGAGGCCGGGCAGGCCCTCGAGCAGGACGTGGCCGCGCGCGGCCAGCGCGATGACCACGAGGTCGAGCAGCTCGTCCTGGCCGAGCAGGCAGCGTGCGAGACCGCCGCGCACGCGGCCGAGCAGCTCCCGACCGCGCGTCGCCTCCGTGGGCGTGAGCAGCACGGCGCGCTGAGCTTCCGGCGGTCGATCCACAGGCCCTCTCCTTCCGATGGCGGCGAACCTGCTACCCGGCACGGTCGCGCCGTCGGCGACACGATAACCGCCGGCGGGCGGTCGCGCGCCGCTACCTGGGAGGGCTGAAGAAGCGCTCGACGGCGGCGCGGTGCCGCGGCGCGAGGCGCCGGTGCCACGCCCCCTCGCCAGCGCCCTGGCTGCCCGCGCCGCCCGCCGACATGTCCTCGATTGGCTGTGTCTCGGGCTCGACCAGCTGCACGCCACTGATGGTCCAGTCCGGGGCGGTCCAGCCGGTGGCCGGCAGTTGCTCGGGCGGGAGCTGGTTCGCGCTGTCGGCGGTCTGGCCGTCGTAGAGCAGCTCCGCGTCGGCGCGGCCGCGCGAGATGCCCCCGTTGCCCGGCAGCCCGGAGTTCACGCCCTCGTTGCCCCCGCCCGGACAGTTGCCACCGGCACAGCTGCCACCATGCTTGTGCACGCCGGACCCTTCGCGCTCGGTGCGACCCGCCGCAGCGAGGCGGCGCGCGGCGCCCGGATCGGCGAGGCCCTGCTCGGAGAGCTTGCTCAGCCGGCCGTCGAGCGCGTCGGCCAGCTCGCGGGCGAGGGCGGCGGGGTCCACGCCGGCGCCCGCGAGGGCCTTGGCCAGATCCTTGGCCGAGGGCGACGCGCCGGCGGGCAGGCCCAGCTTGGCCGCCAGCTCGGCGGGCAGCGCGGGCATGGGATCGTCTCCGAAGCGTTGCAGCAGCTTGTCCAACGCGGCCTGCGCCGCGGCGGCATCGGGCGCGGCGGCAGCCTGCTCGGCGTAGGCGTCGAGCGCGTCGCGCGCGCCGGCCAGCGCATCGGCCGCGAGACGCTGGCTGCGCTCGAGCTCGGCGTCCAGCGCGTCCGCGTCGGCCCAGTGCACGCCGCTCGGGTCCTCGAGCCGATCGTTCAGCTCCGCCAGCTGCTTCTCGAGATCCTGCGCGCGCGGCTCGGGCACGAGACCTTCCTGCTTCAGCTCCTGCAGGCGCAGCTCCTGGCGCTCGAGCTGCTGGGCCAGCGCCTCCTGCGGGCGCGCCGTCGGCACCACGGCTGGCTGCGGCAGCAGCGCCAGCGCCGCGAGGAAGGCGCCCGCCGGCACGACGCGCACGGCCGCCGCGCGCAGCGGCAGGCGCGTCCCGTCGTCGGGCGCCGCAGCGAGACGCTCGCGCAGCGGAAGCTGCCACTCCGCCAGATAGGCCTGCTCGCTGGTGACCAGCAGGCCCCCGAGCCCCAGGCGCCGATCGAGCCACGCCGCGGCGGACTCGCGCGGCAGCCGCTGGCGCCACGCGCGGATGAAGCCCCAGAGCAGCGCGAGCGGAAGTGGCGCCAGCAGCCACCACGCGGAGGGCGTGGGCCCGTCGAAGAGCCGAGGCAGCAGCCACAGAGCGCCCGCGGCGAGCGCGCAGACCAGGAAGGCCTCGGCACCGGCGCGCAGCACCAGGACGTCGCGCACGCGGCGGACCAGGCGCTCGATGCGGCGATCGGCCTGCGGCTGGGTCACGGCGGAAACTCTACCGCGAGGCGGCCCGCAGCGCATCGCCGCGCGGCGCCACCACCGACGCGGCCTGCGCGGCGCGGCTCCCGTGTGATGGATCAGGCGGCCAAGAACCCGCCGGCAGTTTGTCCACTTGTCTTGCGCCCGTGCTAGCGGGTGTCTGCCATGCCCGACGTCGACCAACCGCAGACCCCGCGCTCCCGCCGCCTCGCGAACCTGCGCTCGACGGTGGCGCTCATCCTCGGCGTCGTCTTCCTCGGCACCGGCATCACCAAGCTGGCCGGCATGCCCTACATCGTCCAGACCTTCCACGAGTGGGGCTACCCGGCGTGGTTCCGGATCGTGATCGGCCTGATGGAGACGGCGGGCGGCGTCCTCGTGCTCATCCCGGCCACGCGCATCCTGGGCGCGACGCTCATCTCGCTGGTGATGGTCGGCGCGATCGGGACGCATGTCCTCGCCGGCCAGTGGGGCATGGTGCCGGTGCCGATCGTGACGCTGGCGCTGGCGCTGCTGCTCGTCAGCGCGCTGCGGCCGCGCTTCGAGGCCTTCGGCACCGTGGGGCGCACGCCGCGCTGACGGCGGCCGCTGTCACGCCGCCCTCAGCCCCGCCGCGCCTTCTCGATGGCCGCGACGTCGATCTTGCCCATCGTCATCATCGCGTCGAAGGCGCGCTTGGCGGCCGCGGGATCGGGACCGGTGATCGCCTCCGTGAGGGCGATCGGCGTGATCTGCCAGGAGACGCCCCACTTGTCCTTGCACCATCCGCACTGGCTCGCCTCGCCGCCGTTGCCGACGATCGCATTCCAGTAGCGGTCCGTCTCGGCCTGGTCCTTGGTCGCGACCTGGAAGGAGAAGGCCTCGGTGGGCTTGAACGCGGGACCACCATTGAGGCCGAGGCACGGAATGCCCAGCACCGTGAACCAGACCGTGAGGACGTCGCCCTGCTTGCCGTCGGGGTAGTTGCCCGGCGCGCGCATCACCTCGCCCACGGACGAATCGGGGAAGGTCCTGGCATAGAAGCGCGCCGCGTCCTCGGCGTCGCGGTCGTACCAGAGGCAGATGGTGTTCTTCGGGGGCTTCATCGAGTCGGTCCTCCGTTCGCGGGGGGGGGCCCAAGCTTCTCCGCCGGAGGCGAGGCCGCCAAGGCCCCGGTCCGGCGTCACCTGGCCCACGTCGCCGGCCTGGGGCTATCCCTGCGCCGATGGCGCGCCCCTCCGATCTTCCCTTCCAACCGGACCTCTTCCGCACCGACCGACCCGCCTTCGACGAGGCCTACGCGCGCCTGCAGCGCATCGCGCTCGACGGCACGTCCTGGGTGGACCACGCGCCGGACTGGGTCAGCGGCGCCGATGCGCTCTTCGAGGCCGTGCTGGCGGCGCGACGCTGGGCCCAGCGCACGCGCTGGCTGTACGCGCGGCGCCTGCAGGAGCCCCGGCTGACGGCGCCCTGGAGCCTCGCGTCGGGCCTGCCGCTGGAGCCCGCGCTCGTGGACGACATGCGGCTCTCGTTGTCCGCGCGCTACGGCGTGACCTTCGACACGGTCGGCTTCAACCTGTACCGCGACGGCCGGGACAGCGTGGCCTGGCATCGCGACCACATCCAGAAGCACATTGCGGAGCCGATCATCGCGCTCGTCGCACTGGGCGAGCGGCGGACCTTCCTGCTGCGGCCTGCGGGCGGTGGCGCCTCGCGCGCCTTCCAGCTCGGACGCGGCGACCTGCTCGTGGCCGGCGGGCGCTGCAACCGAGACTGGGAGCACACGGTGCCCAAGGTGGCGCGCGCCGGTCCGCGCATCAGCCTCGCCTTCCGCCATGGCATGGAGACGCGGGCCTACGAGTGACGCTGGCCCGCGGGGCGATGGCCATCAGCTGGCCCGTGGGAACGAAGCAGACCGAGCCGTTGGACCCTGTAACCCTCGCGCGCGCCGGCTTCATACGGCTCCATGAACATCCTGCGCACGTGCTGCCTCCTCCTGGCCCTCGTCCTCCCCCCGCTCGACATCGGCGGCAGCTGGACCGGCCGCCTCGACGGCTCGAGCTTCAGCGGAACCGTCGACCTCGTCTTCTCCGCGCCGGACGGCGCCTGGGCAGGCGACGCGGTGTTCCGGTCCGGCCCCAACGAGGTGCGCTCGCCCCTGACGGACATCGCGTGCGACGGCAATGCGCTCACCTTCTCCGCCACCATCGAGGGCGCCGCCGTGCACTTCGAGGGCCAGCTCTCCGGCGACGTCCTCACCGGCCGGTTCAGGGTGCTCGAGGGCGGCAAGACCCTCGACGAGGGCCCATGGTCCGTCGCTCGCGGCGGCGCGATCGCCCCCGTGGAGGTTTCCGCCGAGGCGCGGCTCCAGCCGGGCGAGGCGCGGGCGGTCGTCACGGCGGCGGCCGACGCCCTGCGGCGGCGCTACGTCGATGCGGCGAAGGGCGAAGCGCTGGCGGCCGCGATCGAGTCGCGGCTGTCGGCCGGCGCCTACGAACGGGTGGAGGACGGACGGGTGCTCGCCGACCTCGTGGGGCGCGACCTGTTCGCGGTCGCGGGCGACAGGCACCTCAAGCTCAGCTTCTCGCCCGACCCGCTGCCGCCCGAGGCGCCCGACGTCCCCGAATCGCCCGCCGACCGCGAGGCGTTGAGCGATGCCCTGCGCACGGGGAACTACGGCTTCCGCAAGGTCGAGATCCTGCCCGGCAACGTCGGCCTGCTGGAGATGTCACGCTTCGATCGCGCCGACCTCGCGGGCGAGGCGGCGTCGCTGGCCATGGGTTTCCTGCAGAACTGCGACGCGCTGATCATCGACCTGCGCACCTGCGCCGGCGGCGATCCGGCCATGGTCGCCTGCCTCGCGAGCTGGCTGTTCGACGGACCAGCGACGCTCGTGGCCGAGATGTACAGGCGCGAGGACGACCTGACCGTGCAGTGGTGGACATCGCCCTGGGTGCCCCATCGCCGGCTCGCCCGCGTGCCGGTACGGATCCTCACCGCGTCGCGCACCTTCTCCGCCGCCGAGGCCCTGGCCTTCCACCTGCAGAGCCTGGGGCGCGCGCAGGTCGTGGGCGAGCGCACGGGCGGCGGAGCCCATCCCAGCCGCCGCCTGCGCCTGGCCGACCGCTTCACGATCACCGTGCCCACCAGCCGTGCCTACGATCCCGCGACCAGGGCCGACTGGGAGGGCCTGGGGGTCCGGCCCGACGTCGAGGCTCCGGCGGAGGACGCGCTGCGCGTCGCGCATGCCGGCCTGCTGGAGCAGTTGGCGCTGGAGGCGCAGGACCCAGCGCAAGCCGCCGAGCTCAGGCAGATCGAGGAGAGCGTGCGGGGCGAGCACTGAAGGCCGTGGACGGAGCGCCGGCTCGGGCGCGCTCCGTCACGCGCGACGGCCTTCAGCCTGGAGCCTGCTGGCCGCGGCTGGGGCTCGCTACGGCGGCGCGATGCGGTAGATCTCCACCCGCGTCGACAGATGGGGTGGCTGGCCCGAGCGCGCCAGGTCCTCCCCCATGTGCTCGGCCGGCAGGTGCTCGACCGGCGCCAGCCCGCGCGCGTCGTCCCAGCCGAGGATCTGCGCCGTGGGATCACGGGCGCGGAGCGCTGCCAGGACGGCGTCCCCACGGCTGCGGGCGAGGCTGTCGTGCCGCACGCGCGACGACGCCACGCCGTCGAAGAGCTGCAGGAACTCCCCCACGTGCATGGGTCGCATCGGCGGGTCGAGCAGGAACACCGGGCGGTCGCCCGCCGCGCGCAGGCTGTCGCTCACCTCGAGGGCGTAGCGCGTCTGCCGCTGCGACGAGGGGCGGTAGTCGCGCGCGTTGAGGTCCTGGATCGCGAGCGCGTGCACGACGCACCCGACCAGCAGCAGCGCGGCGCCGGCGCGCCGCACGATCCCCCGAACGCGGCCGGGACCCGCCGGCAGGCTGGCGACCACGCCCACGAGCAGCGCGACGCCCACCGTGGGCATGTAGTAGAAGCGCGAGCCGTTGGCCTGCAGGATGGTCGTGATGCAGGCTGGCGCGGCGCCGGTGATCAGGAGCGCGACCGAGGCCCCGGCGGCGCCGAGCAGGTCCGGCCGCAGCAGCAGCGTGCCCAGCAGGACGGCGGCGAGGAGCAGGAGCCCGGGCCACCACGGCCACTCCGAGTCGACGACGGGCGCGGGCACGAGCAGCGCGCTGCTCACCACGAGCAGGCGCGGGACGCTGAGCGAGCTCAGGCTCGTGCGCGACTCGGCGCCCTGCGACGCCGGCTCGCCCGAGACGCCTTGCGTGAAGCGGCTGTTGGTGAGCGCGAAGAGCACCAGCCCCAGGAGCATGAGCGCGAAGATGCGCAGCGCGCGTGCCGTGAGGCAGCGCCGCACGCCGAAGACCGCCGCCGTGACCACCGGGATCCACGCCAGCACGACGACGCCCGGCTCCTTGGTGTACAGCGTCGCGAGAACCGCCAGAAGCGTGAGCAGCGCCGGCCGCCAGCCGCCGAGCTCCAGCGCGCGCAGATGCACCAGCACCGCCGCCACCGCGAGGGCGCAGAGGAGCGCCGTGTTCTGCGCCGCGATCCAGAGGATCGCCTCGCAGTGCCCGAAGAGGCAGAGGAAGGCCGCGGCCGCGAGCAGAGCGGGCGCGGTCGCGCGCAGCAGCCGCCGCGCGAGCCGGTACACGAGGAAGGTCGTGACGCCGTGCAGCACGATGCCGAGCGCGAAGGACCCCGCCGGTCGCAGCCGGAACAGCAGCCACTCCAGCACGACGAAGGCGCTGTAGACCGGCCGGAAGAAGCCGATCGGCCGCTCCGTGAGCAGGCGCGCCGGGTGCTCGACGATGCGCTGCGCGTGGTTCAGGAAGAGCGCGTCGTCGTTGTAGAAGGCGTTGCCGAGGGCGGGGCCGTAGACCGCGAAGGCGCCCGCGACGCAGAGCAGCAGCATCGGCGCCGTGCGCTCGGTCCAGGGCGGGCGTGTGGCGGGCTCGGCCGGCACCTCAGCCCGTGAAGCGCTTGCGCACGATCGCGTTAGGGCGTGGTGCCGTGCGCGCCGTTGCTGGCGGCGAAGCCCTTCGGCCCGGCGGGATCGCTGATCCAGTACTGGAACCAGAGCGAGAAGCCGCTCGGCACGCCGGAGGGGAACGGGGTCGAGAGCAGGAACTGGCCGTGCTTGTCGGTCGGCAGGCCGGAGAGCACGAGGTCGAGGGTCGGGATCATCACGCCGCCCTTGAAGGGGGCGTTCAGGGCGCCGAGGCCGACGAACAGGTAGGCGAGCGAGAACGGACGCGCCTCGTTGAGCTTCAGCGTCATCGGCTCGCCGGCGGCCAGCGTGCCGCCCGCGATCAGCACCGGGACGCCCTTCGTGCCAGCCAGGCCGGAGCCCACGCTCGGGATCTGCGTGATGGTGCCCGAGTAGACCCGCGCCGTGCCGGCGTCCTTGCCGGCCGCGTCGTTCCAGTACGCGCCGGAGATCATGTCGGCCCAGCCGTCGGCGTTCACGTCGCCGGCCTCGCCGAGCACGTCGCCGAGCTGGTCGCCGTTGCCGTCGCCGTACACGGTGTAGAGCAGCGCGCCATCCTTGCCGGAGTACACGCAGATGGCGCCCGAGCCGCTGAAGGGGAAGTCGCTGATCGACGGGCTCGCCGCGAAGTCCTCCCAGCCGTCGTGGTTGGCGTCGCCGACACGGCTGACGAAGGTGCCCATCAGGTCGCCCGGCTGCTCGCCGTGGACCGTATAGATGGCCGAGCCGTCGAAGCCCGAGTAGACGACGGCCGTGCCGCTCTGGTCGCCGTTGAAGTTGTCCTTCCAGACCCCCACGATCACGTCGTCGTAGCCGTCGAGGTTCACGTCGCCGGCCGCGCCGGTGGAGTTGCCGAGGTTGACGCCGGCGGCCCACCCGTCCCACTTGCGGATGACCGAGCCATCGAGGCCGGAGCGGACCTGCGCCGAGCCGGACTGCAGGCCGTTCGGGTCGTCCCAGCGCGAGCCCATGACGACGTCGGCGTAGCCGTCGGCGTTCACGTCGCCGGCGCCGTCGAGTCCGTTGCCCAGGGCGTCGCCGGGGTGGTCGCCGTACCAGGTGTAGAGCTCCGAGCCGTCGAAACCCGAGTAGATGCGCGCCATGCCGGACGTCTCGCCGTTACCGTCGTTCAGGCGCGCGCTGACCGCGATGTCCGGCAGGCCGTCGCCGTTCACGTCGCCCGCGTCCGCCACGGCGTCGCCGTAGCCGTCGCCCGCCGCGTCGCCGTCCCAGGTGTACAGCACCGAGCCGTCGGCGCCGGAGTAGACCTCGACCTGACCCGAGTCCACGCCGTTCGGGGTGTCGCAGAAGAGGGCGTCGATGACGACGTCGGGGAAGCCGTCCAGGTTCACGTCGCCCACGTCGGAGACCATCTGGCCGAAGCGGTCGCCGGCGAACTTGCCGTGCCACTCGAAGAGGATCGACTTGTCCTTGCCGGAGTAGATGCGCGCGAGGCCGGACGAGCTGCCGTTCGGATCGGCGAAGGGCGCACCGACGAGCACGTCGTCGTAGCCGTCGTCGTTGATGTCGCCGGCGTAGCTGTTGGCCCAACCCATGAAGTCGCCGGGGAGGTCGCCGTTGATCAGTGTGATCACGGCCTGGCCTTGGGCGCCCGCGGCGAGGACCGCGGCGGTCGACAGTGCGAGCCCGAGATGACGAGCGAACGGGGAGATCATGTTGCGTCCTTTCCCGTGACCGAAGGGTCGTGGTGTGCCGCGCAGCCCGGACGGCCGCGAAGTGCCCTTTCGCGCCTTCTGGAGAGCCTTCCGAGTCGAGGCCCATGTTGGCACGCCTTCGCCGGGGCGTCAACGCCGGCGGGGTCGCGCGCGCCTCGCTGGCTCGGAGACGGGGTATAGTCTGCGGGCTCCTCGGTCCCGGAACGGGGACTCCGGCACTCCCTTGACTGAACCATCACCGCCGGACGGGTGCTGTCGCGGCCACCCGCCCCGAACGGAGATCCTGATGACCGCCCCGTTGAGCCCCGCGTTGCGTCGCTCCGCGCTGCTGGCGTTGCTCGCCGCTCCGCTGGCTGCCCAGAACCACTCGACGCCCGTCGCGAGCCGGTTCGGCGTCGCTCAGATCGCGCGCGCCAACGGCGACCAGGACTCGGTCACCGTCATCAACACCAGCACGGACAGCGTGATCGACCTCGATCCGCTCGGGCCGGGAGTCTCCGTGAAGGTGGGCGCGGAGCCACGCACGCTGGCCTACCTGCGCGACGGCACGAAGCTGTACGTGGCCAACATGCGCGGGGAAGGCGGCACCTTCCCGCACCAGGTCTTCGGATCGGTGACGGTCCTGGACGCCACCAACGGCTACCAGCTCGTCAAGACGATCACCGACGGCATCGGCGTCGAGCCCTTCGGCGTCGCCGCCGCGATCGACGGCGGATTCGTCGCGGTGACGAACTTCCGCTCGCACTCGGTGTCGTTCATCGACCCGGTCTCGGACACGGTCAGCTTCGTGTTCCAGTACCAGGCCGACCCGAACCTGCCGGGCGTCACGCAGGCCATGGTGGACTCCGACCTCGATGGTCAGCCGGACCACGCGAATCCCCGCGGCATCCTGGTCGAGCCCGGCGGCCAGGCCGTGTACGTGACGCACTTCCTCTCGGGGCACGTCACCAAGATCGCGCTGCAGCGCCACGGGCTGCACGGCCGGGTCCTCGGCGGATCGCTGGCCGCCGACATGGACCTCAACACCTATGAGCCACCCGTGGACGGGCAGGGCCAGCCGATCTTCGTCACCCAGGACATCAGCCAGGGCAAGGCCGTGAACCTGGAGTCGATCACGCTCGCGCCGGACGGCGTGCACGCCTGGGTCCCGCACACGCTGCTGAACTTCCGCGTCAAGGTGGAGGCCGAGCGATTCTCTGTGGACAACCAGGCCTATCCGGCGGTGTCGATCATCGACCTGCAGACGGACACCTTCGAGTTCGGGGCCTCGAACCCGTCCGACACGTCCAACCGCATCCAGTTCGATCCCTCGCTGGCCCAAGGCCAGGTCCGCAACCTCGGTCTCGGGCTCAAGGGCACTGGCGGCATCGTGCCGAATGTGGACGTGATGGCCGAGCCCGTGCCCGGCGGCGCCGTCGACCTGCGCCTCTTCGATGCGCGCGGCGGAGCGACCGGCCTGCTGATCATCGGCCTCGGCACCGCCGAGCTGCACGCCAAGGGTGGCACGATCCACGTCGGGCCCATCGCGGCCACGCTGCCCATCACGCTGGGTGGCACCGCGGGACTGGCCGGCGCGGGCGAGTTGCACTTCGGCGGCACGCTGCCGGACAGCTCGGCGATCGTCGGGCTGAGCATCGGCCTGCAGGCCGTCGTGAAGGACCCGGACGCCGTGCAGGGCTTTGCCTTCAGCAACGCCGGCGTGCTCGAGATCGGGCCCGCGAGCCTCAGCGTGCCCGACTTCACCTTCGGCCGGCGCGTGGCCCAGCCCGTGCAGGTCGAGTTCAGCGAGGACGGCAAGCGCGCCTTCGTCTTCGGCCTCGCGAGCGAGGACGTCACGGTCTTCGACGTGGCGTCCGGCGTCGCGAAGTACCAGACGAGCTACCCCGACAGGAGCTTCGTGCGCGTCCCGTTCTCGGCCAGCCAGCCCATGGGCGAGAACCCCAATGGCGCGGTAGTGAAGAGCGTCAGCCCGTCGGTCAGCCGGCTGTACATCACGAACTCCACGTCGCAGGACGTGACGGCCGTCAGCTACAGCGGCGTCTCGAACATGTTCGGCCCGGGCGCTCTGAGGCTGACCGCCGTGACCGACGACACGTTCACGCCGGCGGAGCGCCGGGGCCGCGAGATGTTCATGGACGCGACGCGCCTGCAGACGACCAGCGACTTCAACGGCTCGTGCAGCGAGTGCCACTTCGACGGCCTGCAGGACGGCCTGACCTGGCACTTCAAGGAGGGCCCGCGCCGCACGATCTCGCTGGCGGGCGGCCCGATGAACTTCGGCCTGATCTTCGCCAAGAGCAACGCCGCCGACATGACCACCTTCGCGGGCGGCTTCCGCATCCACCAGGGCGGCAACGGCCAGTTCACGCCGGCGGACTTCGACGGCTTCACCACCTGGACCAACACCCGTGTGCCGATGCCGCTGAACCCGCGGCAGATCGGCGGGCCCACGCTCTCCGAGCTGCGCGGCAAGGACCTGTTCTTCGGCACCAACGACGCGGGCGCCAACCCCAGTCTGCGCAGCGCCAACTGCGCGGAGTGCCACCCGGCTCCGAGCTTCACCTTCGACGTGATGTTCGACCCGGCCGACCCGTGCGTCTCGCTGCAGCAGAGCAAGGCGAACCTGCGAGACGTCGGCAGCGTGGACCAGGATGGCTTGCTGACCGACGACATCGACTTCGACTTCACCTGGGAAGGCTGCGACGACGGGCTCGGCACGCCGACGACGTTCCACCGCGCCAAGGAGGAGTTCAGCACGCCCACGAAGCTGGACGCCTTCGCGATCGCGCCCTACTTCCACACCGGCGCTGCGCTCAATCTGCGCGGCACGCTGGACCCGGGCGCCGTCGGCATGCCGGCCCAGTTCCTGGACAGTGTGCACGACCTGAACGGCTTCATCGTGAGCGTGACCCTGCTGACGCCGCCGTCGCAGCAGGACATCGAGGACATGCTGGCCTTCATCAGCTCGCTCTGACGGGCGGCGACCAGGCTCGGGCCCGTCGGACGCCCGCGCCGGTCCCCCCTTCGATCATCAGGGTTGCGTGGCCTTCAGCACATTGCTCAGCGACACGCCGTGCAACGCGGCCGTGTCGCTGACCGCGGCCTGGAAGTAGAGCTCGAGGCCGGCGGGAATCCCCGCCGGCCAGCTGGCCCACGGCAGCGTCCAGCCGCCGCTGGCCGAGGTCGCGAGCGGGACCTGCGCGAGAGGCGGAAGCGTGTGCAGCACGCCGCCCTTGAAGGGCGCGGGGGTGTCGGCGAGCGACGCGAAGAGCAGCGACGGCGCCGAGGGCTGCGCGAGAGACAGCGCGAGGCCGCCGCTCGAGCCTGCGACGAGCGAGCCGCTGCCATGGAGCATCGGGATGCCGTCCACTCCCGCGAGGCCGAAGCCGAGGTCGGTCCACGGGACAAAGGGCAGGTCGTAGATGTAAGTGGAGCCGATACCCAGGGCCTGGACGGGCCCGTCGTTTGGCGCGCCGAAAGCGACGCTGCCGCCGGAGAGCGACACGCACATGCCGAAGAAGGCGCTGGAACTGGCTCCGACGGAGTGCAGCTTCCCGTGCTCGGCCCAGACCGTGCCGCTGCGGAAGAAGAGGTAGGCCGAACCGGCGTTGAGCGCGGTGTCGTCGTCGCCCGCGGCTGTCACCACCGCGAGGTCGCCCGCCAAGGCGACCGACGAGCCGAGGAAGTCCGCGTGGGTCGCATCGGAGGCGATGAGCTTGGCCTGCTGGCTCCACGAGGTGCCGGACCGCACGAAGACGTAGGCCGAGCCGGCCTGTGTCTCGCTGCCGATGTGGTCCTGCCGCGCGCCGACGATCGCCGTGTCGCCGTAGACAGCGACGCTGTAGCCGAAGTTGTCATTCTGGCCCGGATCGGCGGCCAGCAGCTTGCCCTGCTGCATCCAGCTCGAGCCGTTGCGGACGAACACGTAGGCAGAGCCCGCGTACGAGAAGCCGCCCGTGTCGTCGCGCGACGCGCCCACCACCAGGGTGTTGCCCGAGAGCGCGACCGACGCGCCGAACATGTCGCCCAACTCGGCGTCGTCGGCCACGAGCTCGGACTGCAGCAGCCAGCTCGAGCCGCTGTGCACGTAGACCTCGACTGCGCCCTTGGAATCGTTCGCGCTCTGGTACGCGACGACGAGCGTGTCGCCCTCGAGCGCGATGGCCCAGCCGAAGCCGTCGTAGGGCTTGCTGGGCGAGCCCATGAGCAGCGCCTCCTTGAACCAGTCGGCGCCGCTGCGCTCGAAGACGTGGACCGAGCCTCCCTGGCTGCCGGCCCCGAAGAAGTCGCCGAAGCTGACGACCGCGACCGTGTCGCCGGAGCACGCGACGCCTTGTCCGAAGGCTCGATCCGGCGCCGGGTCCCAGGCGAGGAGCGTGCCCTGCAGGTCCCACGACGCGCCGTCGCGAAGGTAGAGCAGCGCCGCGCCCGCGTTCTGGCCGCCGGAGTTGTCGTCCTGCGGCACGCCGACGATCAGCGTGTCATCGGACAAAGCCACCGAGCTGCCCATTTGGTCCCCGAAGTAGGCGTCCGGCTTCACGAGCTTCACGAACTCCTGGGCAAGAAGTGGCGCGCCGGTCAGCAGCAGCACGGCAGCCGCCGCGATCCGACGGATTCCCGGGCGCACAGTCGTGAACTGCATGCTTCCACCTCCGCGGGGCGCCCGGTCAGCGTGTCCCCCGGGGTCCTTCGTGGACCTCGGATGGCGTGCCGGGGCTCCTCTCGGCAAGCGAGTATCGCGGCGTTCGCGCGAATCGGCAAGCGAGCTGCGGCGCGGCACCATCCTCGATCGACGCGAGCTCGAAGGCGTCGCCTGCGAGTGCAGGGCCTGATCAAGCGTGGGCCGCCCCGCCTTCGACGAGTCCTGCTCGCGCGCCTGCGAGTGACGCCCGCTCAGTTGCCCGCCACCGGCATCATCTCCAGCTGATTCAGCCGGTTCACTCGCTGAGTCACGCGGTGGCGTAGTCGCCGACAGCGCCCGACGGGTCGACGCGCAATGCAAATCCTGGACGGTTCCGCGCGGCGAACCGTGGCTCGCCATCGAGAGTCGTGTGTCCCGGAGGCCTTCCCGACCCGCCGCCCGATGGCACGACGGTTGCTCGCTTTCGACCGCTCGCCGAAGGGACTTCCTCGATACCCAGGAGACCTGCCGTGTTGCCGTTCCCGACTCGTCCAATCGCTCGCTTGTCCTTCGTTCTCGCTCTCACCGCCGGCGCCACGGCGCAGACCCTGACGGTCACCACGGTCGAGGATGCCGTGGATTTCGCGGCGCCGCAGACGGTGCTGCAGCTTCCGGGGCCGGACGGCAAGGTCTCGTTCCGCGAGGCGCTGACGGCCGCGAACAACACGCCGGGCCCGCAGACCGTGACCTTCGCCATCCCGAAGTCCGAGTGGTGGCTGCTCACGGACGTGGCACTGCTCAAGCAGGAGCACGGCATCTTCCCCGTGCAGGACGACGCGACCACCATCGACTTCACGACGCAGACCGCCTTCACCGGCGACACCAACCCGGACGGGAGCGAGGTCGGCATCTTCGGCTTGTCGCCCAACGAGCTGGGCGTGGCCTCGATCTACGTCTTCGGCGACGACTGCCTCATCAAGGGGCTCGGCAACGTGCTGCAGCGCGGCTACGCCGTGGAGGTCTGGGGCAGCGGCAACCGCATCGTCGGCTGCACCATCGATGGCCCGCTCTTCGCCGCGATCTACCTCACGGGGCCGTTCGGCGGCGCGCCGTCCGTGGGCAACGTGGTCGGAGGCACGGCGCCCGGCGAGGGCAACGTCCTGTCCTCCGGCAACGACGGCGTGCGCATCGACGCGCCGTCCAACGACAACGTGGTCATCGGCAACGTGCTGAGCGGCTCGTTCCACGGCGTGAACGTCCGCGGCAGCCAGTTCACGACGACCGCCAACGGCAACCGCATCGGCGGACCGACGCCCGCCGAGGCCAACCTCATCGCGGGCTTCGGCCACTACGGGGAGGAAGGCTTCCCGGTGGGTTCCGGGATCTCCGTCCAGTGGGCCACGGACACGATCATCGAGGGCAACCTCATCGGCACGACGCCCGACGGCCTGGCCTCGGCGGGCCAGATCGGCCCGACCGGCATCGAGCTCGGGACCGAAGCCAGCGGCACGATCATCCGCGACAACCTGATCAGCGGCATGGTCGTGGAGGGCGTCGACCACTTCGCCGGCCAGATCTTCGGCGAAGGCATCCTGCTCGAGGGCGTGGCGTCCGGCACGATCATCGAGGGCAACCGCATCGGCACCGACGCCACGGGCCAGGCCCCGCTGCCGAACTTCCGCGGCGTCGCCGAGTCCTTCTTCCCGGGCGGCAGCATCGCGACCGACACGCGCCTCGGCGGCACGGGCCTGGGGCAGCCGAACCACATCGCCTTCAACCTGCAGCAGGGCGTGCTGCTGACCTCGTCCATCACGGGCGTGCGTGTCTCGGGCAACTCGATCCACTCCAACGGTCAGCTGGGGATCGACCTCGCGCCGATCGGCCCGACGCCCAACGACCCGCTGGATCCGGACGCGGGTCCCAACGGTCGGCAGAACTTCCCTGTGCTGCTGAGCGCGGCCACCGATGCCACCAGCACGACCGTCTCGGGCACGCTCGACTCGCTCCCGAGCCAGCAGTTCAGCCTCGAGTTCTTCGCGAGCGAGGTCGGCGACCCGAGCGGCTTCGGCGAGGGTCAGGCCTTCCTCGGCTCGGCGGTGGTGGTCACGAACGCGGCTGGCGACGCGGCCTTCTCCGAGGTGCTGCCGGTGGCCTCCCCGCCCGGGTGGGTCGTGACCTCGACCGCGACGCACCTGTCGGATGGCAGCACGTCCGAGTTCTCGGCCAGCGTGCCGCTCGGTCCGTGGGAGGTCTTCGGACCTGGCAAGGTCGGCAGCTTCGGCGTGCCGCAGCTGGTGGGCATGGGTCCGCTGACGGCCGGTTCGAACGGCTCCATCGACCTGACCCAAGCGCCGCCGGCTTCGGTGGTGGTGCTGGTCGTCGGCCTCTCGCCGCTGCTGGCGCCCTTCAAGGGCGGGACGTTCGTGCCCGATGCCGACGTGCTGATCGTGCTGACCACGGACGCGACGGGCTCGGTGAGCTTGCCGTTCACCTGGCCGGGCGGCGTGCCGGCCGGCACGTCCTTCTACCTGCAGGCCTGGATCCAGGATTCGGGAGCCACCTTCGGGCTGTCGGCGAGCAACGGCCTGCACGCGGTCGTGCCGTAGCGGTCGCCGCTGGAGGGTGTGGACCCAAACCCGGAACCGTCAACCGCGGACCGCGCCCCTCAAGGCTCCGTGGGCACGAAGTGAGCGGTGACCTTGTGCGAATGGTCCATGCTCAGCTCCATCGTCGGATCCGCACCGGAGATCGCGCCCGACCAGCCTGAGAATGCGAAGCCCTCTCCCGCGGCCGCCGTCAAGGTGACGGTGTCCCCTTTGAGAACACTCACTCCGACCTTTCCCGTGGTCTCGACTCCGAGCGGAGCGGCGACGATCGTGCCGCTGCCCTCGGGCACCACCTTCAGCGAAAGCTTCGAGCCTCGCAGGCTGTATTCGTGCATGGAGAACTTGCCCGGATCGCCCGGCGTGATCTTCGTCGTGGCCACGTGCACGACGCCCGCCGCGTCGGCGGCGATCGAGTTCCCGAAGCCCATCCGCCCCTTTCCGGCCATGGAGGGTACCCACGCGCCTTCGTCGAGGAAGGCGACCGTCAGGACGCTGTCGAAGGCGTTGCCCTTCCAGACCCCCAAGCCGAAGGCGAGTCGGACGCGTCCCGCAGAATCCTGGGTGAGGGCGGGCGCGTAGGGCTCGAAGGCGATGCCTTGTGGCGCCGGCTCGCCGAAGAGCGACGTCTCGTCGACGAGGGTCTCATGGGTCCATCCCGATTCGGTGAGCACGGAGTGGATCACTTCGAAACCGTTGCCCCATCCGATATACGCCATGTGCGGCCTGCCCTCTGCATCCATCGCGAGTGCGCAACTATTTCCGCTGGCAACGACGTCGGTGGTCCAGCGGCCGCCGTCACGGATGGCCAGGGTTTCGAGGCCATTGAAGTCCATGTAGACCGCGTAGACCTTGGAATCGTGCACGCGGAGCGCTGATCCGAAGTTCGGATACGAGGTGTCTCCGATGACTTCGCCTGTCCATCCCTCCGGCTCCCGCGTGAGATACCGCACGTCGTCTCCTGGATAGCCGACGAGGTGCAGGATGTGCGGCACGCCGGCCTCGTCGACCGCAATCGAGGCCGACCCGCCCCCCGCCTCGACGGTCTCGATCTGCCAGCCGGCTCCAGCGTCCCTGGCGTAGCGGAGCTCTCCCGAGTATGTCGTTGGGTCGTACGTGACGTAGGCCACGTGCAGGACGCCGTCGCTGCCGATGGCCACCGCCGTCGAGTCCTCGATGTAGGCCGGGAAGGGGGCATCGATCGTCTCGGAATGCCACGCGCTGCCGACGCGCCAGGCGTGCACCAGGTCGCGCTCCCCGGTCGTCTCGTTGTATTCCGACTGGAACACGACGTGCGGCTCGCCCGCTGCGCTCGCAGCGATCGCCGGCATCGATCCGGCGCCGAGCTTGCGGTGCTTCCACTTGAACCCGGGCGAAACGGCCGCGGCAAGCGATGAAGGCAGCTCGACGGGCTCGACGAGCGCGCACGCGTCACGAACCAGCTTCGCGGCGCCGGCGCGCGACTGCGGGGACGAGCTCGTGGCCGGGGGCGCAGCGGACGTCGCAATCCCGGCTGCGCCAAGGACTGCGGCGAACAGCAGCGCGTGACGGACACGGCCCAGCGAGTGTCTACTCATCGCTGCGCGACTCGGTGAACGACGTGCATTGCACCTCCGATACCATCGCCATGCGTCGCCCCCCGCCGGATTCGATCGGGGATTGTAACGGTAGGTGACGCTCGCTCACTCCCGGTCCGCAGTCGCTGCACGCACCGCCCCCGGGGTTGATGACTGTGGCCCCCACACGCTCGAACACCTCATCCCAGCCCGGCGATGGCCTCGCTGCCGTACGGAGCGGGATCCCGTAGGCCGGCTGAATTCAGCCGGTCATTCCCGTCGGCCGGCGCGTCCCGGGCGCCGCGTGGGCCGCGCCCCCGTCCGCGCGAATCCCCGGTATAGTCGTCGCGACCCCCCGGGCATCCGGTCCTCGGCCCCGTAAAAGACCGCAACCCGAGGAGGTTCGACGATGTCCAACTTGCGTCTCGTCGTCTTGGCCGTGGTGGCCGTGGCGCTGTGCTCGAACGTGACTGCGCAGCAACCGCCCGGCCCATCCAGCCATTCCAGCGCGCTGCCCATCAGCGGGGCTCTCGATGCGACCACACTGTGGAGCGCGGAAGGGCCAACCTACGGCGACTACCTGGGCAGCGCGATCGCGCACCTGCCCGACCTCAACGGCGACGGACTGGCCGAGCTGCTCGTCGGCGCACCCAACCGCCAGCCGTGGGGCTCTGGAACCGAGGGCCACGCCTTCGTGTTCTCGGGCGCCGACGGCGCGGTGCTGCGCGTGCATGGCGGCTGGAACGACGGCGACCGGCTGGGCCACTCGGTCGCGGCCCTGCCTGACCTCGACGGCGACGGCGTCGCCGACTACGGCGCGGGCGCCATCTGGGCCCTGAACCTCGACGCCCCCCACGGTCCGGAGCTGCCCGGACGTGCGGCGGCCTGGAGCGGCGCGACGGGCCTCCCCCTGCTGGATGTCGGTGGTCAAGGGAAGTGGGAGTGCTTCGGCGCCGCGATGGCGGGCCTGGGCGACATCGACCACGACGGGGTCGCCGACCTGCTGATCACCGCGCAGTTCGGCGGCGCGCCCGAGGGCGACGCGACTCTGGCGCCCGGCCACGTCCGCCTGGTGTCGGGCGCGACGGGCGCGACGCTCGTGCAGGTCGAGGGCGAGTTCCCCGGCGACCGGCTGGGCTGGAGCGCCGTCGCACTGCCGGACCTGAACGGCGACGCGCTGCCGGACGTCGCGGCCGCTGCCTGGCAGTGGCCCGCCGGGGCCGCGCGCGGCGAGGTGCTGATCCTCTCCGGGGCCGACGGCGCGGTGCTGACCCACTTCGAAGGCATCGAGCACTCCGAGGCCTTCGGCCTGGCGCTGGCGGCGCTCCCGGACATCGATGGCGACGGCTTGGCGGACCTGGCCATCGGCGCTCCCGGATCGCAGGCCGACCGCGGGCGCGTGGCGATCGTGTCGCCGGCGACCGGCCAGACGCTCGCGACCATAGCTGGACTGGAACCCGGCGAGCGCTTCGGCTCGTCGCTCGCGCCGATCGGGGATCGGACGGGTGACGGCGTGACGGAGCTGGCCGTCGGGGCGCCCAAGTGGGCGCTGAGCTCCGGGCGGGTGTTGATCGTGTCACCCGCGTCGGGGAAGTTCGTGGGCTCGGTGTCCGGCGTGCTGCCCAGCGGCCGGTTCGGGGCCGCGCTCGACGCCGTGCCCGACCTGGACGGCGACGGCCACGATGAGCTGGCCATCGGGGCTCCGACCGCCCCCTCCCCCAAGGGCTACGGGCAAGTGTTCGTCGTGACGTTGAAGTGAGGCCGATCTCCGTGCGGCAGCCGGACGCCATGCGCCGGCCGCCGCACGGGGGCAGCTCCCGCGGGCCTTGCGCGAGAACGGTCGCGAGGGGCCCGGACCGTGCCCGCAAGCGACGGCCCGCGGCCGCGACGGGGTCACGGCCCTCTCAGCCCGCCGTCCCCACCGGGAACGTGCCGGATTGCAGGATCGCGATGTACGTCTCGCACGCTGCCGGTCCCACGAAGGCCAGCGGATTGCAGACCGCGAACGGCAGCGAAGGAGCATGGCGCTTCGCTGAGCAGGCTGTGCTCAATGACTCGCGACGTGCAGGACAACAGTCTGCACGTCATCGTTCACGTCGACGATTGCCGTCGCGTCCTGCCAGCCTTCCAAGCTGGCCGACACGACGAGCCGCTGCTGTGGCGGAACGCCAAGGGCCTTCGCGGCGCCATCCGGTAGTTGTCAACGATTGTGAGACAGTCTGCATGGAAGTTCATTGAGTCGCGGCGAGCAGCTCGGGCGTGGGCGCGGGGGGATTGATCCAGACCGCCGCCGGCAGGGCCGGTGGCGAGGGCGGGCCCTTGACGAAGCGCT